>NZ_JAOVYZ010000001.1 GCF_026413145.1 Limosilactobacillus kribbianus
GACAAAAGAGGTCCAAGAACACTGTCATGCATAAGATAAAAGAACTCCCGATATGATCGACCGTCCAAGGATCGAAGCATATCGGGAATTTTGATTCAAGGCGTGTCGCCACGGCGGGCTTACTATTCCGCTGCGGTGGAATATGAGAGTACCCACGATGAGCTGACTGGTTTACTAAACTACCGGGCCTTTTCCGAATTCGTTGAAAATACCCGGGGCAACGATATTCGCGGTGACCTGAAACTAGGGGTCGTGGACATTGATCACTTCAAGTGGGTCAATGATCGTTACGGCCACTTAGCTGGCAATGAACTTCTGAAGGGCTTTGCCACCTACCTATTGACCAGTTTGCAGGAACGTTTTCAACAAAATGTGGCTGTTTATCGGTTCGGGGGCGAGGAGTTTTGTATTGTTTTTGACGGGATTGAGGAGACCAAATGCACCCAGGCGATGCAGGAGATTGAAAAGCATCTCCAAAACCATCCCTTTGTGCTTGATGAGGGCCAGCGATTAACGATTAGCTTCTCATGTGGAATTGCTCGTTCTGAGGAAACCGATCCACACCGTAGTCTTCGTGCGGCCGATGAACAACTATATCGGGCTAAACGTCAAGGACGAGCTCAAATTTGTACCAATTTTGCGTGATTGGTACTATCATAAAGGTTAAGAAAGGTATTCGGAGGATAATTGTAAAAGAGTGGGGTGAGTAGATGGTGAGTTCAGCGGTTGACTGGCAATTATTTGCCCAGCCAATTTTAAGAGTTGATAGTTGTACAAAATACTATCCCCAAGACTATGAATTGCTGATTCGTGATGCAAGTGGCCGGGTACCACTGCAGCAGCTTCAGCGTTTATTAGGCTCGGAAGAAGGAAATTATTGTTTCTGGGGATGGAAACGGAATGTTTTGCGGCCATTGATGGAAGAACATCAAGTGGGGATGCCTAGCTATTGGATTAATATTGATCCGGTCCAATTGGCCTTTGACAGCACCTGGCAATTCCTGCAGGATTTTTCCTGTTACCGGGACACGATGATGATTGAGGTGACGGAACGCCCGATTCAGGATGCCGCGACCGTTGTTGATCTGCCAGTGGCCATTCACCAGCTCCATCAGTTAGGATATTAAGTGGCGATGGATGATGTTGGAACCGGCCAAAATCAATGGCGGGCAATTCAATTGGTTAGTCATGATATTCAGCGAATTAAGCTCTCACTGTGGAAATTTCGCCAAAATTGCATTAACTGGCATTCGACCTTTCGGAAGTGGGATGATTTTGCTCACGCACACCGGCTCGAAATGGTGGTGGAAGTAGTGGACTCGCTTGAGATTGCTCAGCAAGTTTTTGAGGCCGATCCCCAGTGCTTGCAACAGGGCTTCTATTATGAGGAGCCGGTTAGGTTAGAAAATTAAAGATAGAATAAAAGAGCTGCGTCATTTTTGGCGCAGCTCTTTTTGACGATTGATTATAGTAAGTGTTGTTCACGCATTAATTGCCCGATCCAGTTGTTTTCCAGTTTTTTAAGCAGCGGTTTTTCGACCATCTTCGGGATCGGCAGGTCGATGTCTTCCAGCGGCTTCTGGTCGTTCATGTAGTACATCGCCCGCATCAGGTCCCGGATGTCATAGACTGAGCCGTAAACCTCTGGGACACCTCGGTCGACGTCAAGCAGGGTGTAGACGGCTTCCATCGCGGTCCGGACGGAGTATTCGGTCGTGAAGACGGTGTCCCGGCTCGGCGATTCGGCGAAGTTGCCGATGAAGGCCAGGTTGGCCGAACCCTGTGGTACGACTGCCGGCCGGTCGCCCTTGGTCCGCGGCATGAAGTAGGAGGTGACAAACGGCATGTAGACCGGCACGGTGTTGATCGAATCCTGGGCGGCCAACTTGTCGATCAGGGCCACCGGAACGCCGAGGTGGTAGAGCCATTCCTTGGTGATCTCCTCACCGGTGCAGTCGACGATCCGCTTCTTGATGTAGTTCCCCTTGGTGTTGGAGTAGAGTCCGTAGATCCAGACGATCGTTTCGTTGTCCTTCTGGGTCTTGAAGTGCGGCTGACGGTGAATCGTCCAGGAGAGCATCCAGTTGGAGTCGGTGACGGTGATGATCCCACCGGTGTTGACCTTGCCGTCGTGGAGGTCCCGCTTGGTCAGGCGCTCGATGTAGGGTTCAACCTGCGGATTCTTGACGGTCGCCGTGGCCGAAATGAACCAGGAGCGGTCCGGCAGGTTCTTGCAGAAGACGTCCGGGTTCCCGAAGGCCGGTGACTGCTTGGCGATGTTCTCCCAGAGCTTCCAGGAGCCGCCCAGCTCGTGGGTCGGCTTGGCGGCCTCGTGGTGGCTGCCGTAGGTCGTGCTCTCGGTGATTGAACCATTGGTGACGAAGACCAGGTCGTCGTCGGTCAGGTCGATCTCCTTGTGCTCGCCGCCCTGGGTCATGACGATCTTCTTGGCGTGCTTCTCGCCGTCCTTGGTGTCGACCAGGACGTTCTCCACCTGGGTGTCGTAGTCGAACTGGACGCCGTGGTCCTTGAGGTAGGCCAAAAGCGGCTTGGTCATCGACTCGTACTGGTTGTACTTGTTGAATTTCAAGGCGGTGAAGTTCGGCAGGCCGTCGATGTGGTGGATGAACCGCATCATGTAGCGCCGCATTTCCTTGAGGGAGTGCCACTTCTCGAAGGCAAACATGGTTGCCCAGTAGGTCCAGAAGTTGCTTTCGAAGAACTCGTCGGAGAAGTAGTCACCGATCGTCTTCGTACCCAGCTGGTCCTCCGGCGTCAAGACTAACTTGGTCAATTCCTTGATGGCCTTCTTGGAGAGCAGGTACTTGCCATCGGTCGGCACCTCGTTACCGCGCTGGTAGGTCAGCCGGCAGTTGGAGCTGTTCGGGTCGTCCTTGTCTAGCCAGTAGTACTCGTCGAGGTAGGATGCGCCCGGGATCTCCAGGGATGGGATCGAGTGGTACATGTCCCACATGCACTCGAAGTGATTCTCCATCTCCCGGCCGCCCCGGGTGACGAAGCCGGCTTCCGGCCGGTCCGCACCGTCGAGTGAGCCCCCGGCGATCGGTAATTCTTCCAAAACGTGGATCTGCTTGCCCGGCACCTGACCGTCCCGGACGAGGAAAACGGCGGCCGAGAGCCCGGCTAGCCCAGCCCCGACGATGTAAGCGTGCTTCTTGTCCGCTCCGGCCGGCTTGCGTGGCCGAGCGAAGGCTTCATAGTTTCCGTTGGAATAATACATGAGACAGACTCCTTTCTGTCAAAGACACAACGATACACACCTTAATTGTACTGTAAGCGCTTACCTGAGTCAATCAACGGAAATTGAAGGCGGTAATCAGGCGGGAAAAAGCTTATAATGAAGGTATTAACAAATGCGGGTGAAATTATGATTGAGATCAGCGGACATAAGTATTCATTTCCCAAAATTCTAACCTTTGGCTTCCTCTTGGTGATCATCCTCGGCACGGCCCTGCTCAAATTGCCCTTTGCGACCCGGCCGGGACTGGCTACCAGCTTCATGACGGCCCTCTTCACCTCGACCAGTGCGACCTGCGTGACCGGGCTGACCCTGGTGAGCACCGCTACGCACTGGACGCTCTTCGGCCAGGTGGTGATTGCCGCCTTGATGGAGATCGGTGGTCTGGGCTTCATGACCTTTGCCGTCATGATGTCCCTAATGATTCGGCGGCGGATGAAGATGTCGACCCGCTTGTTGACCCAGGAGGCCTTGAACCTCGACCACCTGTCGCAACTGAGCGTGGTCTACCTGATTATCCGCCTCTCGATTTTGATCCAACTGATCGGCAGCGTCTTCTTGTTCTTTGATTTCTACCCGAAGTACGGCCTGACGCGGGCAATTTGGTACAGCCTCTTTCACGCCATCTCGGCCTTTTGTAATGCCGGCTTCGACCTCTTCGGCAATAGCATGGAGAATTACGCCAACGACCCCTACATGATCTGCGTCCTGGCGGTCCTGATCCTGGCTGGGTCCTTTGGTTTCCTGGTCTGGAAGGATATCCTAGGCTATCATAAGTACCACCATTTGTCCCTGCATACCCAGCTAGCCCTGCGCACCGGGGGGGGCCTGATGGTTACCTCGGTAATCGTCTACTTCCTGACCGAGCATAACCTGGCCCAGCTTAGCGGCCAGCTCTCGGCACCGCAGCGCTTTCTCAACACGATTTTCATGGCGATCACGCCGCGGACCGCGGGGCTGATCACCTTTCCTTACAATAACTTGAGTGCGGCCGGGCTGAGCTTCACGATTTTGCTGATGTTCATCGGCGGGACCCCCGGATCGACGGCCGGCGGGATCAAGACGACCACGGTCGGACTCCTGGTCGTTCAGAGCATCGCCACATTGCGTGGGCAAAAGGACACCGAGTTTGCCCACCGGCGCTTCACCCAGGAGAACGTCTACCGGGCGCTGACCCTGCTCTTCGTGGCCCTGCTGATCCTCTTCGTCGCCGTCCTGCTGCTGGTTGAGACCCAGGCCCTGCCGAAGCACGATTCGCTGTCCTACGTGACTTTCGAGGCCGTGGCAGCGTTCGGGACCACCGGGATTTCGCTGGGGATCACGCCCCAGCTGAATTTCATCGGCCAGATCATCATCATGATCCTGATGTTCGTCGGCCGGGTCGGCATCTACACCGTCATGTTCTCGGTCTTCAACGCCCGGCCGAAGACCAAGAGCTACCGTTATCCAGAGGAGAGTGTTTTAATTGGCTAAAAAAGAAAGCTACGCCGTCATCGGCATCGGCCAGTTCGGCGCATCAATCTGTGAAGCACTGGTCGCCGCCAGCCAGGAGGTCCTGGCGATTGATATCAACGAAGAAGTTATCAACGAACTGGCCAACTCGGTCATGCGGGCTGTGGTTGCCGATGCCCAGGATGAGGACGCACTGCGCGAACTCGACATTGGCAGTTTCGACCACGTCTACATTTCAATCGGACAGAACATCGAGGCCAGTATCATGGCTACCCTGATTGCTAAGGACCTCGGTGCCAAAGACGTGACCTGCCGGGCCGAGAATGCCAACCACGCCCGGGTGCTGGAACGGGTCGGCGCCGACCGGGTCGTCCGGCCGGAGCACGACCTGGCCAAGCGGCTGGTTTTCCAGCAGCTCAACCCGAGCGTCGTCGATTACGTCACCCTGAGCAAGGAGACCACCCTGGCTGAAGTGGTGATCGACAACCCGAAGTTCGTGGGTCGGAGCCTGGACGAGCTGGATTTTCGGAATAGGTTTCACGTCACCGTGATCATCATCGTCAGTGCCGACGATCAGGTCAACCAGATGCCCCAGGCCAACGACGTGATTCAGGAGGGCGACAAGGTCACCGTGGTCGGTAAGTTGGAAGATATTCAGCGCTTGAACGATATTGTCAGTTGATAAGGAAGCAAGCATTATGAAGTTACGTAGAATCAACGTTATGACCCTCTTAGCCGTGGACATCCTGGTAGTGGTCGGTGGACTGATTTACAGCCTGATCAGCACCCACTATTGGAACTTGCTCTGGGGTGTGCTATTGGCTGCCTGGGGCCTGATCCTCACCCACACGATGACGGCCGGGCACCTGCGAGTTTGGCAAGGATTGATTGACCGCTTTGGCTTTGGCGGCCACGATCAGATCTTAGACCTCAGCGGCGGACGGTTCAACGACCTGCTTCTGATAGCGAAGAGTTTGACAGCCCCCGCCAAGGTTACCGGAACGGGGGACTGGCGCCAGGACCAAAAGGAGCTCCAGGGACGAATCAACGCGGCTAAGGTGGCCGACCGGGTTAAGCTGGTTGACGCCGACGTCTTCAACCTGAACTTTGCGGACCGCTCCTTCGACTACGTCCTGGTCGACCTGGCCTTCCACAACATCGGCCCCGCCTTGGAGCGCGGCCGGGCGGTCCAGGAGGCCAGCCGGGTACTGAAGGCCGCCGGGACACTGGTAATTACCGATTGTGCCTACATTGATGAGTACCAACGGGCGTTAGGCAATCTCGGCTTCAACGATATTCGGGTGCTGTCGACCGGCTTCAATGGCTGGTGGGGTAGCCCCTGGACGACGACCAAGGTTTTGATTGCCAAGCGTTATCCACGAAGGAGGTAGAAAAAATGAAGTATTTAACGATCAAGGGTGAGAAACTCAGCCAGATTGGCCTGGGTGGGGCGGACCTGGGCCGCCAGCCCGAAGATGAGGCCGCCGCAATTCGCTATGGCCTGACCCACGGGATCAACGTGGTCGACACGGCGGAAAGCTACCCGGGCAGCGAGAAGATTATCGGTTGGGCGATGCAGGGCCTCGACCGCTCACAGACCTTTATCGTTTCCAAGGTTCTGCCAAGCCACGCGACCCCGGATCAGGAGCGGCGCAGCCTGGAAGCCAGCCTGAAGCAACTGGGGACTGATTATCTGGACCTCTACCTTCTGCACTGGCGGGCCAATGCCGACCTTGCCCAGGCGGTGGCCGGCCTGGAGAGTCTCAAACAGGAGGGCCTGATCCGTCACTGGGGAGTTTCCAACTTTGATGTTGCGGACATGGAGGACCTCCTGAAGGTGCCGGATGGTGACCAGGTCTTTGCCAACGAGGACCTCTATAACATCACGAGCCGCGGCGTTGAGTACGACCTCTTGCCGTGGCAAGCTCAGCGGGGAATTGGCTTCCTCGGCTACTCGCCCTTCCACGCGGTCGGCTGGAACTATCTCCACCCGACGCTGGTCTTGCGCGAGATCGGCACGGCCCACCACGCGACGCCATACCAGGTGATGCTGGCCTGGATTACCCGCAATAACAATGTCCTCAGCCTGCCCAAGGCCAGTTCCGTCGATCACGTCAAGGCCAACATCGCGGCCTTGGACCTGGAGCTGACGGAAGACGAACTAAGGATGATCGATGAGGAATATCCGGCCCCGACGACCAAGGTATCGCTGGAGAAAATTTAGACGAACGAAAAAAACACTCTTCTCGAAATGAGTTGAGTGGTTTTTAAAACTGTTGTCATGTTGGCAACATGAAAGTAAAATGTTAATATATAGATGTAAGCTATTAAGTGCTTACAGGGCCACACATCAACACCGATTCTAGATAAAGGTGGTGGAGGTCTTGTATGACACACTCTTGAAGATCGGTACTTTATTATCGTTATATAGCGGCTCATTTGTTGCCATTTTCACGATAGTCGAGTACCTTACCCAGCTCATTCGCTGGATAAAGAAAAAGGCACGTTCGAAACGGCCTTAACATAGCTTATAAAAGGGGTTGAGCGTTGCACCGCTTACCCCTTTTTCAATTAATGTTATTATACTAAATAAAATGGAGAATGTAAAATGAAGTATCTTTTGCTAATTGCTATATATGGTTTAGCTGCTATCTTTATAATTATAGGAATAAAGCAATGCAAAGCTTTATATCAAGAGATCAAGGACATGATTAAAAAGGGGTAATAGTTTGCCACGAGCTAGGAAATATACGCCAGAAGAGGCTTACCAAAGAAAACTGGAAAGCAATAAGCGCTACCAGGATAAACATAAAGAGGTAATTTACCGCAACCAGCTAAAAAGCAAGGCGAAGAACTTCATAACCAAAAAGGCCACGCGAGACGAACTGCTGTATTTTCAAAATTTGATTACCGATAAATTAAACGAAAAGGAATAGTATTCTTACTATTCTTTTTTGATTTGGCGTACAATTGACGATAAAACTAATTGAGAAGGGAATTTATCAAATGAAAATTACTAATGTCAAGCTCTCCCAGGCTGACTCCTCACTCGATATCTACCAGAGCAACAGCGATGTGGACCTGCCGGCGGTCGTGATTATTCCTGGTGGTAGCTATAAGCAGATCAAGGAGCGCGACTCGGAGCGGGTGGCCTTGACCTTTGCCACCCACGCCTTCCAGTCCTTTGTTGTCCGCTACCCGATCCTGAAACACCGGGATTACCAACAAGCCCAACTGGCGATTAGTCAGGCGTTCGACTACATCGTTGCTCACGCGGCCGAACTGCGCGTCGACACCGCCAAGCTGGGGATCATCGGCTTTTCCGCCGGTGGTCAATTGGCCGCAGCCTATAGCAACCGCCCGGATACGAAGGCCAAGTTTGCAGCCCTTGGCTACCCGGTGATCAAGCCGACAATTGACGATCGGATGAAAGTTCAGACGGAAGACGTCAGCCAGTTGGTGACCGCCAGCACTCCGGCGACCTTCCTGTGGGGCTCGATCAACGACGGCCTAACCCCGTTTCTGGACCACGTCAATGCCTACGCGGTGGCCCTGGCCAAGCAGAGGGTGCCGTTTGAACTGCACGAGTTTGGGACCGGTAACCACGGGATTGCCCTGGCCAACAAGTACACGGGGATTGTCAACCGCGAACGGATCGACCGTCACATGGCCCAGTGGTTCCCGCTCTTTCTGGAATGGCTAGATGAATTGAATTTGCGTTAGAGTAAAAATTGCACCCGATAAATCTGCGGATTTGTCAGGTGCAGTTTTCAATTATTAGAGTGCCGGGTGAACCATTTTGATGTGGGGCGAGCCGGCGTGGTTGTATGGTTCGCCGACCGTGGTGAAGCCAAACTTCCGATAATAGCCTTCGACCGGCACCTGGGCATCAATCTCGATTTCATTTCCCGGGAAATAATCCTTGATGGCCTCCATGATTTCCTGGAGCAATTCATTGCCCAGCCCCTGGCCACGAAAGGCGGGAGCGGTGACTACCCGGCCGAAAGTGACCACGCCGGGCGCCTTCAAAAAGACCCGGGCGTAGGCGGCCAACTGGCCGTTGAGCTCGTCATAAACGTGAACGGCCTTCAAGTCGTTGTCGTCGACGTCATTGACGATCCGCTTCTGGTCGACGATGAAGACCGCGCTGCGCAGCTTGTAGATTTCAAATAGTTTCTTGGTGGTTAATTCATCAAACGTTTCTCGTTGCCACATAATTAGTGCCTTCTTTGATTGGGATTACCTTAGATTGTAACGCGTTTCGTGGCGATCTCATCAATAAAGTGCCGGTCGTGCTCGATAATCAGCATTGCCGGCTTTTCCTGCTTGATCAACCGGATCAGCTGGTTCTGGTTATAAGTGTCAAGATAGTTGAGCGGCTCGTCCCAGAGATAGAGCTGGGCGGGGGTCAAAAGCGACCGGGCCAGCTCGACCTTCTTTTGCTGGCCCATGCTCAGAGAGTCGAGCGGGGTCGTGAAGCTAGACCGCTCCATCCCCAGTTTGCGCAGCGTGTTAAGCAGCTGGTCTTCCGGCAGGTGGTTGTCTTGAGCAAACTGCTTCAGGCTGCCATGAAAGTCAGCGTAATCCTGGCGCACCAGGCTGATTGTTGTGCCATGGGCAATCGTAAGCGTCCCGCCTACCTGGCCTTCAAACCGGCCCAGGATCGCCTTGAAGAGGCTGGACTTGCCAGTGCCGTTATCGCCGCAAAGAACGACCTGCTCGCCCTGGTCGACAGTTAGGGAAAGCTGGTCAAAAAGTCGGCGGCCGGGTAGATCGAGGCTAACGTCGGCGAGGGTTAAGAGGGGCGACTGGTGGCTGGGCTGTTGGTTGATCGTCAGCGGGACGATGGTTTCGACCTCCTGGAGCAGGCCGGTCTTTGCTGTGGCGGCCTTGTCCAGTCGTCGGGCCATCGCCGTCGACTTCTTCATCATCCGGGCAGCCTTGGCCCCGATGAAGCCCTTGTCGGCGTGCGAATTATGTTTCTTTTCACCCTCGGCGCGCTGGGCCCACTGGAGTCGTTGTTGTTTGGCGGCCTTGAGGTTCTTGATGTCGGCGTGCAGCTGCTCATTCGTGCTGATCGCCTCCCGGTCGCGGCGCTCTTTTTGGGCAAAGTAGGTCGAGTAGTTGCCCCGCTCCAGAACCAGCTGGTGGCGCTCAATTACCAGGGTGTGGTCGATCACCCGGTCAAGGAAGTCCTGGTCGTGGCTGGTGATGATGAATCCCTGGCGCTTGCCCCGCAGGTAGTCGGCGATCTGTTGACGGCCGTGCTGATCCAAGTGGTTGGTCGGCTCGTCTAAGAGAGGAAAACTGGTCGGGTCGGCGAAGAGGGCTGCCAGCAGAACCTTGGTCTGTTCGCCGCCGGAGAGGGTGCCAAAGGGCTGCCAGAGGAGGGCCGGGTCGACGCCCATCAGATTAAGTTCCCGCTCCACCTGCCACTGCTCCAGCTGAGGTGCGCCTGCACTGATCGCGTTCCAGGCAAGGTCGTCCGGGTCGGTGATCTCCTGGGGAAAGTAGGAGAAGGTCAGGTTGGCGGTGATTTGGCCCTGATAGTCGCGATGGCCGAGGAGGATCTGCATCAGGGTCGTCTTGCCCCGACCGTTGCGGCCCAGCAGGCCCAGCTTCCAGGAGCCGTCGATGTCAATCTGGCTGTGGTCAAAGAGCGGATCCTTACCCGGATAGGCGAAGGTCAGCTGACGAATTGAAATGTTTCCCATTATTGTCTCACGTTCCTTTCTGGATTGGAACACGAAAAGGGCCTACCACCCCGGGTAGACCCTTTTTTGATACTAAAAACAACCGACCGCTGCCAGTCGCCGTGATCAAGATTAAGCTGCAATTCTACCTAGAGCACCCCTTGCCGTGTCAATTAACAAACGATGCTTTAACTTGTGTAGAATTAGAACTTCAATGCTTGATCCCTCCGTAAATTAACTACCAGTAGCATAGCAAGCCACCGGAACCTTGTCAACTACTTGTTCAATTCGCCGTCCGCGATCTTTTCCAAGAGTGGCCGGGACGGAATGAAGAAGAGTTGACCGGACAGGATGTCGGAGAAGGAAAGCAGGTAGTCGTGCTTCTCCACCATGTTTTCCAGCATCTGCTTGGTGACCTTCCAATAACGAGAATAGCCGATGAAGTAGGTCCCAGTGATGCCGGAGGCCGGATCGGAATACGGCACGTTCATCCGGACGATCTTCTGCTCCACGCCATTGATCTTGGCCTGGGAGGCAACATTGTGGGCGTTCTTGAACTTCTCCTGGTCTTCCAATTCCAGGTCGCTGAACTTCTTCCGGCCCACGGCCTTTTCCTGGTCCTCGGTGGTCAGCTTGTCCCAGATGTCCATGTGGTGACGCCACTTCTGGGCAAAGGCGTAGGAGCCGTTTTCAAAGAACGGATCCTCGTCGCCAATGATGGCGTAATCAGCAGCATCCTCGACTTGCGGGGCCTCAGTGCCGTCGATGAAGCCGATGATCGCCCGGCCCTCGAAGTAACGGAAGCCCTTGGTCTCGTCAACGACGGTCGTGTAGTCCTTCAAGAAAAGCATGCACTGGGAGACCATCTCGTAGACGACGGCCTCGTCGTTGGCCCGAATGTGAAGGAAGATGTCACCCTTCGTGGCCGGCATCGAATACTTGTCACCGGAAATGGTTTGATAAGGTTCCAACTCCTTTGGCTTTGGGGCGTCCGGGAAGAGGTAGTCCCAGGCGGCACTGCTGAAGCCCAGGGAGGCCTTTAGGTTCCCCTTGTTGTCCCGGATCCGCAGCGACCGGATGATCGCCTGGTAGTGGTCGACGAATTCTTGGATGGCCGCCTGTTCCTTTGCTTGGTCGTCCCGGTTGAGCTCGAGTACTGTAAATTGAACGTGTTCACCGGCGTCCTTCCAGACGTCCTGTGCTTGACTTGGATTCATTGCCATAAAAAAGATCTCCTCTCACATCACAAAAAAACTCCAATAACACTATAATTATAACATTTTTTGTCAAAAACCAGGTGAATTAGTACCCGTAATCTGTTCAATTGGTGTTGAAGCCGCTTCCAAATCAAGCTACAATTAAATTGTGAAATTATTTGCTTGATTTTGCTGCACTAATTTTTAGATTTGGGGTGAGGATTTTGCCAGAAGCAAAGAAAAAGCACCGGTTCCATATGCCGACTGCTTATACGATTCTGTTTATTATCATTGTCATTATTGCCATCCTGACCTGGATTATTCCGGCCGGGACCTACGCCACGGATAAGGCCGGGAACATCATTTCCGGGACCTATAAGGCCGTTTCCAGCAAACCACAGGGGATCTGGGACGTCTTCATGGCACCGGTCATCGGGATGGTCGGGGACAAGAAGACCGAGGGTGCGATCTCGGTTTCCCTGTTCATCCTGGTTATTGGGGGCTTCTTGGGGGTCGTCAATAAGACCGATGCTTTGAACGAAGGGATCAGTTCGATCGTTCGCCGCTACAAGGGCCGCGAAAAGCAGCTGATTCCAATCCTGATGATCCTGTTTGCCATCGGGGGATCAACTTACGGGATGGGTGAAGAAACGATCGCCTTCTACCCGCTGTTGATTCCGGTTATGATGGGGGTCGGCTTCGACTCACTGGTTGCCGTTGCCATCGCCCTGGTCGGGACCCAGGTTGGATGCCTGGCCTCGACCGTGAACCCGTTTGCCACTGGAGTTGCATCGCAGACCCTGAACATCTCGCCAGGTGACGGGCTGGGCTCACGGCTCCTTCTATTGATTATCACGACCGCCGTCAGCATCATCTACGTCTACCACTACGCCTCCGTCATTCAGAAGGACCCGACCAAGTCACTGATTTACGACCAGCGGGCCGAAGATGAGAAGCGGTTCGAAATCAAGACGCGGACCGACGACGAGCACCAGATGACTGGTCGGCAAAAGGCCGTGCTTTGGCTCTTCGGTGCGACCTTCGTCATCATGATCCTCGGGCTGGTTCCGTGGACCAACCTGAACGCCCACTGGAACTTCTTTGACAAGTTCACCAAGTGGCTGACCGGGATTCCGTTCCTGGGCAACCTGGTCGGTCATGATATTGCTCCACTGGGGACCTGGTACTTCAACGAAATCACCATGCTCTTCCTCTTCATGTCCGTTCTGATCATGTGGGTCTACCACATGACGGAAGGCGAGTTCATGGATGCCTTCATGAAGGGGATGGCCGATTTCCTGAGCGTTGCGATCATCGTTGCTGTCGCTCGTGGAATTCAGGTCATCATGAACAACGGGATGATTACCGGGACCGTCCTGCACTGGGGTGAAACGGGCCTGCGGGGACTTTCCCAGAGTGTCTTCATCATCCTGACCTACATTTTCTACATTCCAATGTCCTTCCTGATTCCGTCGACCTCTGGTTTGGCCGCTGCGACGATGGGGATTATCGGGCCGCTGGGCCACTTCGCCCACGTCTCCGGTAGTCTGGTCATCACCGCTTACCAGGCTGCTTCCGGTTGGGTTAACCTGATCACGCCGACCTCCGGGGTTGTCATGGGTGCCTTAGCGATCGCTCACGTCAACGTCAGCGTTTGGTGGAAGTGGATGCTGAAATTGATGATTTATCTCTTTATTGTTACCTGTGTATTCTTAGGCGTTGCCGCCGTATTATAAAAGGAATGAGTAAACATGACACAATTGGTAAACGAACAAGAGCAACAAGAAGCCGTTAAAACCTTGGAACGGCTGATTTCCGTGCAGTCCTACAACCAGCCGGCAGAGGATGGGGCACCATTTGGCCGGGGGATCCGCAACGCCCTCGACGAAATGATGAAGATCTGCGACGAGCTGGGCTTTAAGACCTACGAAGACCCGGACGGCTACTACGGCTATGCCGAGGTCGGTGAGGGCGAGAAAGTCTTCGGGGTGATCTGCCACCTCGACACCGTCCCAGCCGGGGATCTTGCTACCTGGGACCACGACCCGTTCAAGGGCACCGTCGTCAACAACGCCATCTATGGCCGGGGTTCCCAGGATGACAAGGGACCTGGCATTGCGGCCCTCTATGCCGTCAAGGCCTTGATGGATGCCGGTTACCATTTCAACCAGCGGATTCGTTTCATCTACGGGACCGACGAGGAAATCCTCTGGCGGGGGATTGCCCAGTACAACAAGAAGGAATCCCAGATCGACATCGGGATTTCACCGGACGCCGAATTCCCACTGATCTATGCCGAAAAGGGCCTGGAGCAGGCCTACCTGGTGGGCCCGGGCACCGACAAGCTGCACATCAGCCTGAAGAACGCCTTCAACGCCGTTCCTGACAAGGCCGTTTACGATGGTCCAAAGCAGGACGAGGTCAAGGCCGCCCTCGACCGGCACAACTTCAAGTACACCAGTGATGACAAGTCCATCACGGTGATTGGGAAGTCCGTCCACGCCATGCTGGCGCCGGAGGGAACCAACGCCGTTCTCCGGCTGGCCATCGCCTTGGACGAGGTCTTTGACTTCAAGCCGCTGGACTTCTTTGGCAAGCTCTTCAAGGAGGACGCCACCGGGACCAACGTGCTGGGGGACGTTAAGGACGAGTCCGGTCACTTGACCTTCAACATCTCCAGCCTGGAAATCAATGAGAAGGAGACCCGGATGCAGATTGACCTGCGGATTCCGGTCACCGTCGACCGTGACAAGCTGCTGGACAAGCTGAACGAAAACGTGGCCCCATACGAGCTCAAGTACGCCCCGTTTGACTACGTGGCTCCGCTCTACGTGCCAAAGGACAGCAAGCTGATTCAGACCCTGATGGAGGTCTACAAGGACCAGACCGGCGACACCACGGCCACTCCACAGATTTCAGGTGGGGCGACCTTTGCCCGGACCATGCACAACTGTGTGGCCTTCGGGGGGATGCTGCCGACGACGCCGGACTACATGCACCAGGCCAACGAACAGTGGCCACTGCCGGACATGTTCAAGGCCATGGAGATCTTTGCCCAGGCAATTAAGAAGCTCTGCGTGGACTAAGTAAAAGTAATCTGAATTAAAGAAGGACGAGCACTTTTGATGGCGCCCGTCCTTTTTTGATTGGGGTAATAAAACAGCCCCTGCCTGGGCGGCAAGGGCTGAAAACCAACATCCGTGGTTTTAATTAACAAGCTTTTAGTGAATTGAATTGAGAGAGATTGTAGATGGGTGCTTGCTAATTATGGAAACGTGATTGAGAAATTACTTTTGAGCGAAGACCTCTTCACCGTTAGCGGTAATGGTGAAGGTCTTGTTAGCTGCGTCGGCGTCCAGAACGGCGACGTTTGCGCCATCCTTGTCGGTCCGGGTGATCTTGATGGTCGTGTCGGTTGGCGTTTCCACCTTGATGGAACCATCCAGGTCAAAGGCAGCGAACTTGTTCCGCCAGGACAAAAGCTTCAGCAGGTTGGCAACGACTGGGCGTTGAACTTCCTTGGCAACTTCTTCCTTGGTGTAGTAGTGACGGTTGATGTTCCGACCTTCCTTGGTCTTTTCGAGGAGTTCCAGGTCGTTGGAGCCGGCCAGAAGACCGACGTAGTAAACCATTGGAATACCAGGGGCGAAGATCTGGAATGCCCGGGCCATCAGGTAGGCACGGTCGTCGTCACCGAGGGCGGAGTAGAAAGTGGTGTTGATCTGGTAGATGTCCAGGTTGTGGTATTCAGCGCTGGAGTACTTCTTCTTAACGTTGGCACCGACCTTGTAGAGTTCCTTGGAAGTGTAGTCGATTTCGTCGTCAGTCAGGATGTCCTTGGCGTCGACAACCCCGATCCCGTCGTGGGTGTCCAGGGTGGTGAACTGCTTCATTGGGCTCATCTTCAGCCAGTTGGCCAGGCGGTTGGTCTTACCGGAGTACAGGGTGTACAGGGTGGTCATTGGCAGCACGAAGTCGTAGATGAAGTAGCCGTGGTTCGAGATCTTTTGTGGCATCGTGTAGTGTTCGTGGATCTCTGGCAGGATTTCAGCCTTGTAAGGGGCCAGGATCTTGCGAACGTCTTCGAGCAGGTCCCAGATTTCTGGTTCAACAAAGAAGTCGTTGGTGTCGGCCTTCTTAACGGCGTAAGCAAAGGCGTCCAGCCGGATCAGGTCGGCACCGTGCTTAACCATGCTGGTCAGAGTTTCCTTGAAGAATTCGTTGGCTACCTTGGACTTGACGTTGATGTCGATCTGTTCTTCACCAAACGTGTTCCAGAGGTGTTCCTTGGTCCCGTCGTCAAAGTCGATTTCCTGTTCAGGAGCCCGATCCTTCCGCTTGTAGATCAGGTCAATGTCCTTTTGGGTAGGACGGCCCTTGCCGGCAGCTTCCCAGAACTTTTCCCAGCGAATGAAGAAGTCGCTGTACTTGGAAGCGTCGTGGTTCTTCTTGAAGTCTTGGTACATCACGGACTTCTTGGAAATGTGGTTGATCATGAAATCAAACATCAGGTAGTAGTCCTTACCCAGGGCTTCAACATCGTCCCAGTCACCGAATGCGGAGTCAACAACGTCGTAACGGTATGGAGCAAAACCACGGTCACCGGTTGATGGGAAGAATGGCAGCAGGTGAACACCACCAATGGCGTCACCGATGTATTCCTTCAAGACTTCATGGGTTTCCTTAATGTTCTTGGCCATGGAGTCAGAATAGGTGATTAACATTGCTTTGTTTTGAATAGGCATGGTAGAAAACCTCCAAATAAATTAAATCTAGTGTTGAGCAGAACGACGAGTTGCAACAAAAATAATCAAGGCGATGATCAGCAGCACGATTCCGTAGATTGGGAACGGTGCGGCCAGTCCCATCCCGGCCAGCGGTTGGCCTAACAGATGATTGGTCCACTCGGCAATCGTTGGTGAGAAGAAGGAACCAAAGTTAAAGCCGATCAGGCACAAGGACGTTACCAGTGGCTGCCGGTTGGCCGGCGCCAGGTCTGGTAAGAGATTGAAAATCAACGGCGAAACCAGCTGCAGCGGGAAGCCAATCAGCAGGAGCCCAATGACCATCAGGACGAAATTATGGCCGGCAAAACCAAACAGGAAGTTCGACAGAGCCATTAAGCCGAGGCCGAGGTAGACGGTCCCGAAGCCGAGCCGCTTTTGGATTGCCCCGTAGCAGATCCCACCCAGCGTGGCCCCGATCAGCATCAGTGACAAGAACATTGAGGAACCGGTGTAGTGGCTGTCCTTGATTGTGACCGCCAGACCAGGGAAACGGTTCTCCATTCCAACATAGTCGACAACCAGCAAAAATGCAAAGAAAACGAGCAGGTAGACAACTGGGCTGATTTTGGTGATTTCCTTGGTTTCATCCTCACCCAGCTCGTCTGCCAAGCTGTCTTCGTCAATGTCGACATCCTCAGAGGCCGTATCCTCAGGAACCCGCATTGCGAAGAAGACCAGGACGATGAAGGCCAGGGCGTAAACCAGGAAGGATGCATGCCAGCCGGCCACGCTCAGGATCAACCCAGCGATCGATAGGGTGCAGGCCTGACCGATCTGTTCGGCTGCGGCCCGCCAGCCCAGCATTTGTGCCCGCTCGGTGCCGTCATACCAGACAGAAATCAGCGAGATCGCCTGCGAGTTGTAGAGCCCGAATCCGGCTCCGAGAATCAGTCGCGAGATCAGGATCGTCAGATAGTTGTTGACAAAGAAGGGAACCAACCCGGCGACCCCGACGATGCCCACCCCAGCCATGATAATCTTCTTGTCAGAAATGTGGAACCATTCCTGAATCAGTGGGGAGAGAACCACGAAGATCATGACGGCAAAGGATGGGGTGGTGACCAGGTATTCCGATTGCGTCTGGCTAATACCCAGTGCCGCTTTCAATTGGGGTAAGGACCCCTGAATGGCGTAGGCACTCGTCACCACGAATGAAACGGAGAGGAATGCCAGTTTGGTAATCATAGAATGTTTAGTGTTCATAATTTATCAGTTACTCTTTCTTTCCTTGAATTCTTGATTGCTAAACGTTTATCATTTTTGAATCCGTGATTAATATACTATGTCCAAACTAAAATGTCAAACGTTTATCAAAACAAAATGGAAACATTTCCATTGCCAGTGTTTCAGCACTTTTTGAAAACAGCATGTAAGCTTGCCGACCGTAGGATTCAACCGACTTCGTGAAAGAGTACATAAAAAAACGACCGCCGCTTGGCAGTCATTTCAAGTCCCTTAATATTGTTTGTCATATTCGTAGGTCAGCTCCGGCTCACGTCCGGTCCGCTGATATTTATTGAGGGCGTCGATTTGGGCCATCTCATCGTCCGTGAGCGTGAAGTCATAGATGGCGGCATTTTGCTGGATGCGGGCGGCGTGGACCGACTTCGGAATGAAGGAGACGCCGTTTTGCAGGTGCCAGCGGAGGATGACCTGGGCTGGTGACTTGTGGTGGACATCCGCAATCCGTTTTAAGACTTCCTCACCCAGCACGGCGCCGCGGCCAAGGGGGCTCCAGGCCTGGGTGACGATTTGCTGGTCCTGATTGAACTTCAGCAGCGGCTTTTGGGTCAGCAGGGGATGAAGCTCGATTTGGTCGACCACCGGCATTTCGCGGGCCTTGGTGGCCAGGTACTGGAGGTGGATCATTTGATAGTTGCTGACACCGATGGAGTGGGTCAGCCCGGCTTTTTTCATGTCTTCGAAGGCCCGCCAGGTTTCGAAAAAGGCCCGTTCGATCGGCCAGTGAACTAGGAGCAGGTCGACGTGGTCCATTTGCAGCTTCTTCAGCGACTCCTTGACCGAGGCGATGGCCTGATCGTAGCCTTGATTATTCTCGGCTACCTTGGTCGTGACAAAGATCTGGTCGCGCGGAATTTCCAGCTCCTTGAAGGCGGTCCCGACCTCCTGCTCGTTGCCGTAGAGCTGGGCGGTATCGAAGAGCCGGTAGCCGGCATCATAGGCACTCTTGATCGATGCGTTCATTGTCTCCTGACCGTCGACCTTGTAAAGTCCGAAGCCTTCCTGGGGCATTCGGTTGCCATCGGCGAGATCAAGATAATTGGTTTTAATATCCATCACTGACACTTCCTTTGCGGTTATTCTACCACGGCTATTTCATCAGCGGCTTAGTGACCCGGGCCAGCTGTTCGATCGTTTGCTGACCAGTGACCATGCTGTCGTTGTTGTCGGTGTAGATGGCGATCGTATAATCCGTGCCATTGTCGTTCTTGACGTAGCCGATACTGTTGACGATCCAATTATCATTGCCGTAAGAGAGCCAACCGTTTTTGATGGCGTAGTGCTTGCTGCCGGCAGAGATTCCCCAGGCCTGGTCGGATTCGACGTTGCTCATCATGCTGCGGATCAGGGCCCGGTCCTGGCTGGTGAGGACCTTAGAACGATAGAAGATATTGTTGAGCAATTTAATCTGGTCGGCAGGGGTGGTAGTGGTGAGTCCCCAGGTTTGGCTGGCCACTGAGTTTTTCATGCCAAATTTATCGAAGGTTGCCTGCAGTCCGGCCTTGCCACCCAGGTACGTCGTAAATAATTCGGTCGTAGCGTCGTTATCGCTTTGCTCAATCATTGCCTTGGCAAGTGCCTCCTGAGTACTGGTTAGCGGTGCGTGCTGCTTGGCCAAGATTCCCGCCAGGATGCTGACCTTGACGGTGCTGGCGGTGTGGAACTTATGGTTCGGCGCATTGGTGGACTGGTAAGTTTTATGCGTCTTTGGTGAATAAACGGCGATGCTAACCCGGTCGCTGGAGGTGTAGACGACCTTATTCCAGCTGGATTTGAGCCGGGCGTCTAGTGATGTGAAATGGTGGATGCCGATAATGGCCGCTAAAATAATGATAATTAGTAGAATTAGTCGGCCTTTTTTGCGGTGACGACGAGTTCGCTGTGGAACACGCTGCATGAATGATACCCCTCTCTAAATGTTGTACAGATTTATCATACTTGGGAACGGCGGAAAAATAAACCATTCTGGCTGATAATCCTGATAGTAGCAGTTGAATTTAACTTGAAAGTAAATCATTTTTCACTGATAATTCATATTTGGAGGTTTATCCTAATTAGTTGGGAAAATTAAAACGTGAAAGGACAGCGAAATGCATAAATTAGGTCGGAAGTTATTTTATTGCTTTTTAGTAGTGCTCACCATCAATCTGAGCCTGGGAGGACTAGTCAAAGTGGCCAGTGCCAGCACTGACTCTTTCTACCGCATGGACGCGCGGGCAGCATACGCCATTGATGCCGATACCGGTCAGGTTCTCTACCAAAAGAATGCAAATAAGACCTACCCGATTGCTTCTTTGACCAAGATCCTGACTTTGGCGGTGATCGAACAGGATATTCGCGATCATAAGCTGAGCTGGAATCAAAAGATCAAGATTACCCCGGCCGTTGCCAAGGTGGCCAACGACTGGCATTTCTCGAATGTCCAGTTGAATGCCGGTGAGAGCTACACGGTTCGCCAGCTGGCCGAGTCGATGATGATCGTTTCAGCGGACGGCAGCACCGAGGCCCTGGCCTTGGCCGATGCCGGCAGTACCGCCGCTTTTAACAAGAAGATGCAGGCGATGGCACGCAAAGCCGGGGTTACCGATGCCAAGATCTATAATATGATCGGCTTGCCGAATAAAGATCTGGGTAAAAACAAATTAAAGGGCGTCGACGGGGATGCCGAGAACAAGCTGTCGGCCAAGGATTTGGCGCTGATTTCACAATACATGATCAAGCATTATCCAGAGACACTGAAGATCACCAAGAAGAAGTTCGCCAACTTCAAGATCACTGAAGGCCAGGAGTACCAGATGGTCAACATCAATGCGCTCCTGCCGCAAAACGGCTACGCGCCGAAAGATTGGGAGATTGATGGGCTGAAGACCGGAAACACCGACGCGGCCGGTAAGTGCATCGTGACCACCGGAACCTACATGGGCCACCGGGTTATCCTGGTGGGCCTGCACACCAAGGGCGACTGGAATAATCAATCGAAGATGCAAAAGGAATTCTACGAGAAGCTGGCGGCCTCCTACCAGCCGGTAGAATTGCAGAATATTCAGCAGTTGTCTAAACGGGTTCAGCATACCCGAATTGTTCATGCCAAGAAGCACCGCACCGTTTCTTTGGCGCTGGCTAAGAAGTCGACTTGGATTTGGGTGCCGCGCAATACTACTTGGAAGCAAACGCATCCCACGGTCGTCATTAAGCATAGCAAGCAGTCGCTCACGGGTCGGCTTGAGGCGCCCGTGAAGAAGGGCCAGCGGGTTGGGTATCTGAATCTTCAGCTGCAGGGCCTCCCCGAAATGCAAATTCCGATTAAGGCCACCCAAACGATTGCGAGTCGGGGCTTTTGGAAGTAAAAAGATATGAAAAAATCCGCATTTATTGCGGATTTTTTTGTTTGCATAAACTTTCTTGACTGGGACTACTGTCGCATATATATACTATCAACGGACGCTTAACCGGATCTGTCGCGACGTTTTTGTATAGGGAATACAGAAGAAATGGGATCGTCAGCAATCTTGTTTGTTCCTGCACAAAACGGGTGGTACCTTTATCAATGTAAGCGTTACCACGAGGGAGGAATGAATCATGGTTAACCGATTTAAATGTTTAGTAGGTTTAGCAACGTTCGGGATGGTAATGGGGACCGTCAGTTCTGCGAGTGCTTGTACGACCGTGCTGGTTGGTAAAAAGGCCAGCGCCGACGGGTCGACGATGATCGCACGGAACGAAGACGTTGATACGGCTTGGGCCAAGCACTATGTTTATCACGCAGCCAACAGCAATGGCCCGACCGAGTATGTTTCAAAGGACAATCAATTCACGGTCTCACTGCCGGCCAACCAGCAGCGCTACACGAGCACGCCGGACTGGCAGCAGGTCGACGGCCAGGATCAGTTTGGTGAGGACGGGATCAACGGCAGCAACGTCGCCATGAGTGCGACCGAATCCGGCACCACCAACAAGAAAGCCCAGAAGGCGGATCCGTTCGTCAAGCACGGCCTGGAGGAGCAGTCAATGCTCGACGTGGTCTTGCCGTATGCCACCTCTGCTAAGGACGGGGTCAAGCGTCTCGGCCACATCATTGAGACCAAGGGCTCAGCTGAAAACAACGGGGTGATCTTCAGCGATAAGAATTCGATCTGGTACATGGAGATCGTCTCTGGTCACCACTGGGCCGCAGTGCGGGTACCAAACAACAAGTACGCGGTTATTCCGAACCAGACCATGATCGGCAATGTTAATACCAAGAAAAGCAATTACATGTCCTCAAAGAACCTGGTTTCCTTCGTCAAGAAGCACAATTTGAAGGGCTACGTCAATGGTCATCAGATCAATCTGGCGGAAGCATTTGGTACCAACGGTAAGGAAGATGCCGTCTACAACCGGCCACGGGTTTGGGATGGTCAACGGATCCTGACGCCAAGCAAGAAGCAGTCGATCACCAAGAAACACTTCACGATGTTCATGACGCCGGACCACAAGATCACGGTTACCAAGGTTCAAAAGGTTCTGGGCTCGCATTTCAACAACACCAAGTATGATAACAATGGCAAGTGGGTCGGCGGCTACCGGCCGATCAACGTTCCAACCAATGTTGAATCACACATCCTGCAGATTCGGTCCAACGTTCCAGACGAGATTGCCGGTGTCCAATGGTTAGCGATGGCTTCACCAGCCACCAGTGTTTACGTGCCGTTCTACACGAACATCACCAACACGCCAACCAACTACCAGAAAGGGACCAATAAGCCGGACAACACCTCTGCTTACTGGACCTACAAGATGACCCGGATTCTGGCCGATCCATACAAGAACAAGCTGGTCAACAAAGACGTTGTGCCGGTTAAGAATCACGTTCAAAAGCATCTGGATCAACAATTGGCAACCAATGATAAGCAGGCTGAACAACTGCCAAGCGATCAGGTTGCGGACTTCTTGACCCAGTGCAACCAGCAGAATGCTGACTACGCCCAAAACAAGTTTAAGAAGCTCAACCAGAAGCTGACGGTTGACGCTTCGAAGCAAACGAAGATTGTTCAGGACAAGAATCTGTAAACCAATAGCACCATTGAAACCAATCAAAAACAACCGCCATTCGCAAGTTTTGCCAATGACGGTTGTTTTAGTCAGTTGTTAAATTTTTAGTATTCAACGTGCCACTTGATCGTGTAGTTCTTTTCTTCGTTGGCCTTCAGGGTGATGTCACCAAATTCTGGGTGGTGAGGTGCGTCCGAAAGGGTCTGAGCTTCCATGGCGATCCCAAGGTGCGGGTGAACCTCACCGTGGTTGTAAACAGCGGAGTCGTCGGAGTTCATGGTGTACATGATCAAAGCATTTCGGTCGGAGTACAATTCCATCTTCCGGCCGCTCTGCTTGTCTTCCAGGGTGGCAACCGGTTCAGTCAGGCTTGGTTCAACAACCCAAATGTCGTCGAAACCGTTCTCCTTCGTGGAAGCCATCTGCTTAAGGGCGTCCCCCAGCAGGGTTGGCTTGGAGAAATCGAATGGCGTGCCGGCGTTTTCGATCATTTCGCCGGTTGGGATCTTCCCGTCGTCAACTGCCAGATGGTGCTTGGAGTTCACTTGCAGGGTCAGACCATCGACGGTCTTGGCACTGGCATCGGACAGGTTCCAGTAGGTGTGGTTGGTTGGGTTGAAGAGCGTGTCGCCGTCGCTGGTAGCGCCAAACTTCAAGGAGAGGTTGTCGTCGTTGTCCAGCGTGTAGGTGGCGGTGACGTGGATGGTTGCTGGGAAGGTGTCATCCTGTTCGCTCAGGGTCAGGCTCAGCGTGATGCTGGCGCTGTCGGCAGTGGTAGCCGTCTTGTCAACGTGCCAAATGTGGTTATAGAAGCCATTCGTTCCACCGTGCAGGGTGTTCTTGCCTTCATTTTGTTCCAGCTTGTAATCGTGGCCGTTGATCTGGACCTCACCATCGGCAATTCGTCCGGCAACCCGCCCGATCAGTCGGTTGGTGCAGAAACCGTTGTTGGTGAATTCATCCAGGTTTTCTGAGGTCAGGACCATGTCGGCCTTGCCGCCGTCCTTGGTTGGGACCTTGAGGGATTGGAGCAGACCGGCAAAGTCAAGCACGCTGGCCTGAACACCGTTGTCATTGGTTAAGACATACTTGGTAACGGGATCACCCTTAAAACTGCCGAATGGCACTTTTGTAATATCCATAATGAAAAAAACCTCCTTGAAAGTAAGCGCTTTACGCTATACTTTATATTCTACCACACTTTTTTTACTATTGTGCAAACGGTTGCAGTGGGAGAGAAGGCTTTGACAGGCCTGAGCTAGCCATTTAAAATTAAAGCAATTAGATCAAGAAAAGCGGGGCATTCAGGATGAAAACGACACGGTGGGAAAACTTTAAACGTGCCTTCAAGCGCAATTTCATAGACTTTTTGCTCATCTTTGCGGCCGAGGATCAGTTTATCCACAAACACCGTCGCAAGAGCAGCCAGATTAATGAACAGGCACGCTACGGTTCGACTAAGAAGGAAAAATAGCTTATCATTATCAAGATAAATAATTTTGGGGGATGAATGAACGTGGCAGAAAAGAAAAGCGACGACCAAATTCAGAAAGTATTGATGGACACTAAGGAAACGCTGGCTGAGGCTGAAAAAGAACTAATTCGGGCGAAGAAAAATAAAGAGATTACCGAAGACGATCAGCTGATGAAGATCATCACCACTAATTACGAGGTAGCCAAGAATAACTTGGCGACGGTCAAGCAATTGGCCAAGGCTGACAAATAAATGAACGGGGACTAGCGAGCCATTTTTTCGCTAGTCCCCGTTCTTATTTTTAAGTCGATTTAATCGTTTTTCTGAACGTATTCCTGAAAGGCCTGGAAGTCCCGGTCAACCTGTTGAACATATTGATGGGCCCACTGGGCTAATCCTGTGTCTAGCGCCTTTTGGTGACGCAAATATCCCCGTAGCATTGGTGAGGTCGGGCTCTGAGCATGGGCCATCGCCAGGCAGAGGGCACAGGTCTGGCAGTACAGCTGGTAGCTCGGTAGGTCGAGACGCTCCAGTTTAATTGATTCCTTCATGTCCCGGAACTGGCGAACGTAGTAGGAACGGTTGCCGAAGCGGGTGCTGGCCAGGAAGGGATCGGAGGTCGACTGCAGGACCCGCTGAGCGGTGACGATCCGCCGTCCGGCCAGCATCCCGTTGTCGATCGCCTGCTGGACCTTGAGATTGAGCAGGTTGTAGCGCAGCGGCATGGCTTCTTTGACCTGGAGGACCAGGTGCGACCCGTCGATCCCGGTCAGCATCAGGAGGTAGCAACGGGTCCCAAAGCTGCCGACGCCGACGCTATAACGGATGATGTCAGTGATGTGGAAGTTAGCGAGGAAGACCCGGATGTCCTGGCGAACGTTATCCCGGTAGTGTTCGTAGCCGGCAACCACCTGTTTGTACTGGAGCGGGCTGAGGTGCCGGGCGCGTGGCGGATTATCCCGGAAGACCAGCTGGCCGCGGTCGTTGATGGTCCCCATCTTGCGAACAATCTCCTCAGAGTTGCTGTGCTGGCTCTTTTTGATGATGTTTTGCAGGATTTTTTCCATCTGGGACGGGGCGTCGCCGAACTGGTTGATGCTGTTGATCATGTCGTGGATTTCAAACGAAAAGTAGAAGACCTCCGGGAGGGAGAGCTTATTGGCATTCTTGATGGCGTGGCGGTAGGTCTTGGTGGTCAGTTCAAGGACCTTGGTGAGCTCGTCTGGAGCAAAGCCGTTCTCATTGCCGGCCAGTTCGATGCTAACCAGGAGACGCTTGAGGTCGGACTCCCAGTTGCCAATTCGGGCCTCGTCGAAATCGTTAAGACCGAAGAGCAGCTTCCGTTCGGGGGAGGCATAGAAACCGAAGTTGTTGACGTGGGCGTCACCACAGATGACGATCGGAATACCGCTCTGGGATTGTTGCTTCATGTCTTGCTCCATCAGTTCGGCCGTGCCGCGGAAGAAAGCGAAGCGGCTGGCGGTCATTCGCTGGTGTCGCAATGGCAAAAGCTCAGGAATCATCTTGGCTTCAGTCTGGCTGATGGCGGCCACGGGGTCTCGTTTGACCGGAACGAAGGTTGACAGCTTTTTGCTGGAGACTTCCTTGAGACGCTGTTTGCCCATCTGTTCTAGCTCCGCCTTGGTGTGATTAATTTTGATTCGTTTCAGGTCAAAAAGATCTAGGGATTGTTCGTTCACGATAACCCTTCCTTTCGGACATATTCTAATGATTTAGTGAAAGTTGGCGGAAGAGTTTGAGTTCTGCCGGCAACTCTGTCACAATTATTATAGTAGAAAATAAAGGAGTTGGTAGGGGTGTTTATTGCAATTGAAAATCGGACTGCAGCGCATCTGCATGTCAATCCGGGTCCGGTGGCTCGTGACCAGTTTGACAGTCCTGCAACCTGGTCCGTCCGTTCCGCGGGCGATTTCATTATTTTTGTCAACAATGCGCTGGCCCTGCCGGTGATTGTCCGTCATCCGCAGCGCTTCAACGATTCCCGGGCCTTTGTGACGGCCTTTAAGCGGGAATTCATTGAATTATTGGGGGAGCTGCCGGTGCCACACGCCAAGATCAGCATGATCCGGTCACAACAGTTCCAGGAGATTGAATTTACCCGGCAACTCTCGTCGTCGGCCCAGCAAAAGCTGCAGCGCTACCAGAACCTGTTGACCGGGCCAAATTCGCCAATCGACTGGGAGGAGCAGCCGACGAATGCCCAGCTGGCTCTCCAGCTGGCCGAAAACACTGCGCTGACAAATCCGCAGACCGGCGATTCGGAAACGGTGATCGAACGCTTTGAGGACCATGTCGCCCAGCGCTACCAGTTGCCGGCCCATCCGCAGCTGAACGAGCATAACCGTTCCTATCTGTACCGGAGCGCTTCGCTCAACGACGTTATGAATGCCACGGCGGTCAGCGAGCTCTTCTTAAATGATTACCGGCGCTATTTGACGAACCGGGACAAGAGCGACCAGATTATCGATCGGGATCTTAATGCGGCGGCCGACTACCTCAGCTTTTGTGAGGGCGAGGGGGTCTCGTTGCTGGCAGACCTCGGTCTAGTTTACAACTATTTGCTGCACTATGAGGAGCTCAACGATGTTCAGATGAGTATGAGCGCGATGCGGAGCCTAGGGACGGCCTTGCGGGAACTGGGCCGCTTCATGCGCAACCAGCAGCTCTTCTCTTCGGCGGACTTCGACCAGTTTGTTCAGTCGGTCGGCCAAGGAATCAACGATCACTATTCCCATCAGCGGGTCTACCACCTGCAACGGCTGCTTTGCAATCTGCAGCAACAGGCTGAACAGCAGCGTGAGGCAATGGATCGGGGACGGCACTACCGGGGTGATGCCTATACCCTGACGGTGACGCTGGCGGACTATCAGCCGGCCATGTGGCGTCAGCTGCGGGTTAGTGGGGCGACCCGGTTGGACATGCTCTGCTACCAGATCCTGGCCAGCTTCAGGGCTAACGGCGGCCACCTCTTTGAACTCAGTGATGGCAAGCGTCACTTCCAGCTGCCGGTATTTGAAAGCGGGGCTGGTAATGAACAGGACATTGAGCTTCATTGGTTGGGCGAGTATCAACCGGGCGACGTGTTAACCCTGATCTATGACTTTGGTGATAGTTGGCGCTTCGAAATTAAGGTTGAGAGCGTGCAAAAGCAATCTCGGCTCCGTAACGCTGGCATGAGTGGAGCGGTTGTGCTGGACGGTGCCGGAGCTGGAATCATTGACGACATCGGCGGGACAACCGGCCTGCAGGAGGCGGCTTCGGATGATCCGTCAATCAACCGGACCCCGAACTTTGCTCAGGAGCAAGAAGAGTGGCGCCGCCGGGTGGAACAGCTCCAGGAAATTTACAACTAACGGTGCGCAATTCTTCACAAGCTGGTGAAAAGGACTACAATAGCCTTGTAAAGTCCAATTAAGCGAGGTTGATAGACATGGATAAGCAAATGGATGATTTACCGAAGACAATGAGGGCCTGGGCCGTCACCACGCCGGGGCCAATCGACGGGGAGCGGGCCCCACTCAAGATGGTAGAGAAGCCGGTGCCGACGCCGGGCCGGGGTGAAGTTTTGGTCAAGGTTTTGACCTGCGGGGTCTGCCACACCGACCTCCACGTCACGGAGGGTGACCTGCCCGTGCACCAGGAGCACGTCACCCCGGGTCACGAGATCGTCGGCCGGGTCGTTGCCCAGGGACCGGAGACCCAGCGCTTTAGCCTCGGCGAGCGGATCGGGATTCCGTGGTTCCGGCACGCCTGTGGAGTCTGCAAGTTCTGCCGGTCCGGCCGGGAGAACCTCTGCCCGCACTCCGTCTACACCGGTTGGGACCACGACGGCGGCTATGCCGAATACGTCACCGTGCCCGAGGGCTTTGCCTACCGGATCCCAAAGAAGTTTGATTCTTTAGAGGCAGCGCCACTGCTCTGCGCTGGGATCATTGGTTGCCGAGCCTTTGAACGGGCCAACGTTCCAGCGGGTGGCCGGCTCGGTCTCTACGGTTTCGGTGGCTCGGCCCACATCACCGCCCAGATTGCCCTGGCTCAAGGAATTGAGGTCCACGTCTTCACCCGGGGTGTCGATGCGCGGAAATTTGCCCTCCAGCTCGGCTGTGCCTCGGCCCACGGCGCCTACGACCTGTCCGATGTGCCGTTGGATTCCTCGATCATTTTTGCGCCGGTTGGCGACATTGTCCTGCCAGCGATGGAGAGCCTGATTCCGGGTGGTACCCTGGCCCTGGCTGGGATCCACATGACCGACGTGCCAGCCCTTAACTACCAGAAGCACCTCTTCCACGAAAAGACGATCACCAGTGTTGAGAGCAACACGCGGCGTGACGGCGAGGAGTTCCTAACCCTGGCTGACCGGCTCGATATTCACCCTGAGGTCCACGAGTACGCTTTTGATCGTGCCGACGAGGCCCTGAAGTACGTTAAGCGGGGAGATATCAAGGGCGCCTGCGTGCTGCGGGTTAGCCAGGACGACTAGTCCCGTGGTATGATTAAAAGAAAAATGAAATGAGGAATGACAATGGATTATCCACAACTAGCACTGGACCAGGTGAAGGGTCCAAAGGCCGAAATCAAGACCAACCTGGGGACGATCACGGTTCAGCTCTTTGACACCCTGGCTCCCAAGACAGTCAAGAACTTTGTTGAGTTGGCTAAAAAGGGCTACTACAATGGTGTGATCTTTCACCGGGTAATTCCGGATTTCATGATCCAGGGTGGGGACCCCACTGGAACCGGCCGCGGTGGCGAAAGCATCTATGGCCACGCCTTTGAGGACGAATTCTCCGACCAACTGTTTAACTTCAACGGGGCCCTCTCAATGGCCAATGCCGGCCCGAACACCAACGGCAGTCAGTTCTTCATCGTTTCTAACGAGCACGTGCCAGCCAACATGGTTGAGCAGATGAAGGCGGCCGGCTTCCCGCAAGAGGCAATTGATCACTACGCCAAGGTCGGCGGGACACCATGGCTGGATCACCGCCACACCGTCTTCGGTCAGGTGGTCTCCGGCATGGATGTCGTCCAGCAGATCAGCAAGGTGGCCCGCGACCAGATGGATAAGCCGAAGGACGACGTTGTGATGGAAAAGGTCACAATTGACGAATAAATGATTAAGGTTTCTGGAAGATTTCCGGAAGCCTTTTTAGTTTCGGTAAAAACGGGGCGCGGGCTTTTTCTATTAACTAGTGAGTTGTTATAATGGAAACATTAGGAGTGAGGAAAATGTCAATCTATGGTTCTTACGACCAGGTTCTGCCCAAGATCCTGGAAACGACGCGCATGCGCATCCAACAACTGAATGACCAGGTCGTAGCGGCCGACCAACCGAAACTATACGAGCACCTGATTGGCCGGGTCAAGGAGCCCGCCAGCATGGAGGAAAAGTGCCGGCGCAAGGGCTACCCGGTCACGACCGAGTCGGCCCTGCGCCGCTGCCGGGACGCAGTTGGCTTACGGATCGTCTGCAACTTCATCGACGACATCGACCGCTGCCTGACCCAGTTGCGTCAGGCCGATTGGTGCACGATTGTCAAGGAGAAGGATTACATCACCAACGCCAAGCCCAACGGCTACCGCAGCTACCACCTAATTCTGGACGAAGAGACCCCGTACACGGACATTGAGGGACAAAATCCCGGTCATTTCTTCGTCGAGATCCAGCTGCGGACGATTGCCATGGATTCTTGGGCCAGCCTGGAACACGAAATGAAATATAAACACGATATCAAAGATCCAGAACGAATCAGCCGGGAGCTGAAGCACTGCGCCGACCAGCTCGCCTCGTGCGACGTTCAGATGCAGACGATTCGTCAGCTGATTCACGAAGACGATGAGGGGATGGGACAATGAGAATTTTAGTAGCGGAAGACGAACAACAACTGGCCCACGTCCTGGCAACCGCCATGCGGACCAAGGGCTACCAAGTTGACGTGGTTGGTGACGGCCAGGCCGCCGTCGATCGCGCCCAGGAGAATCCCTATGACGTTATCATTTTAGACATCATGATGCCGGTCAAGACAGGCCTGGAAGCCTTGAAGGAGATCCGGGCCAGCGGCGATTCAACCTACGTGATGATGTTGACGGCAATGGGCGAAGAGGACGACCGGGTGAACGGCCTCGACGCGGGGGCCGACGACTATCTGACCAAGCCCTTCTCCCTAAAGGAGTTGCTGGCCCGGCTGCGTTCCCGGGAGCGCCGCAGTGAGGAATTCAACCGCGACGTCATCCAGTTTGGTGACCTGACCCTAAACAGCAACGATCAATCCCTGGAAAGCCACAATTCAATCAGCTTGACCAGGAAGGAGAGCCGTTTGCTTCAGTACTTGATCTTAAACGCCGGCAAGAGCCTGACGGCGGAGGAACTGGTCAACCACGTCTGGTCCGATGAGGAGGCCGACGCCGAGGACGTCTGGATCAACATCTCCTATCTCCGGCAAAAGCTGCAGTCGATCCGTTCGGCCGTGACGATTGTCGGTGAAAAAGGCGGCCCCTTTTCGATTGAGCAGGCGGTGACCAGTAAATGATCCAAAAGTTTCGCTATAAGTTCATTGCGATGTCGACCACAGCCCTGCTGGTGGTCATCATGACGATTGTCGGCAGCATCTGCGGGCTGACCTACTACCACGCCCGCCAGGAAATAAACAACGTCTTAACCATCCTGGTGGATAACGAAGGTCAGCTGCCAAGCGGTGGACAGACGAAGCACTACCCGCAGCCGCAGTACACGCGCGAAGGCCTTCAACAGTACCGTTATTTCAGCGTCACCTTTGACCGGGCCGATCAGCTGACCAGCGTTGAGGATGATCATATTACCAGCATCGGCCCCCGGACCGCCAAACGGCTGGCACAACGGGCGGTCAAACGCAATTTAAAGAACGGGCAATTGCGCTACCAGGGGGTGACCTACGCCTACCGGGTTCGCAAGCAAAAGAAGGCGACCACCGTGGTCTTCCTGGATGAGTCGCTGCTGATGGCACGGACGACCGAGCTAATGCACACCGGCAACCTGCTTGGGGTGATTGTGCTGCTTCTTTACGCCCTGCTTTTGACACTCTATTCACGGCGGGCGATCCGACCGATCATCCAGGCCGAGCACCGGCAAAAGCAGTTCATCACCAACGCCAGCCACGAATTGAAGACGCCGCTGACGGTCATCGCCGCCAACACGGAGATGCAGGAGCTGCTGGGGGGAGAAAACGAGTGGACTAAGAGCACCCGCCAGCAAGTTGATCGCCTGACCAAACTAATCAATAATCTGGTTTCCCTGGCCCGGATGCAGGAACAGCCGGACATCACGATGGCCCCGGTTGACATCAGCAAGCTCGCTGAGGACGTTAGCAAGAGCTTTTCCAGTGTGGCTAAGTCAGGGGACAAGCAATTCGTGACGAAGATTGCCCCGAATTTGGTGGTGACGGGGGATGAGAACCTCCTGCGCGAGCTCTTCAACATCCTGCTCGACAATGCCAACAAGTACTGCGATCCCCAGGGGACCATCCGAATGATCGTTCAACCGGCTAAGCACACCAAGAACGCCATGATCACCGTCGCCAACACCTATAAGGAAGGCGAAAACGAGGACTACCACCGCTTCTTTGAACGTTTCTACCGGGCCGACGAGTCCCACACCAAGAACGGCAAGAGCGGCTTTGGAATCGGCCTTTCGATGGCCCAGTACCTGATCAAGCTGATGAAGGGCAAGATCAGCGCCAAGTATGCCGACCATTCACTGGCTTTCGTGATCACTTTGAAATTAAACGACAAGTAATTCTCTTTTTTCACTGAATCGTGTAATTACTTTGTGATCTTGATCTTAAATTACAAAAATCTCAAGAAATTAATTTAACACTTTCTTGGGATTTTTTATTTGACTGGCTTGTGAAAAAATAATTAGTTCCCTGGTAAAAGCCAGCTGTGATAGTGCTTACAAGAATTGATATAAGTGAATTTTATGAAGTGCTAAAGGTTTGACTATGCCCTGGTTCGGGCGGTAGGATAGTGGTGTAAATGATGTGTAGCATTTCACAATCTACATCATAGCACTGATTGTTAAATTAATTTGGAGGTTTTCAAAATGACAGAATACCGTACTGAAGAAGATACTCTCGGCCCCGTTCAAATTCCCGCCGATGCCCTGTGGGGACCACAGACGGAGCGGAGTCGCCACAACTTCCCGACTGGCCAGTACATGCCTCTCGCCATCATCCGCGCCCTGCTGAACATCAAGAAGGCCGCTGCTCAGGCGAACATGGAAACCAAGGCAATTTCCACCGAAAAGGGTGAACTGATTGTCCAAGCCATCGACGAGCTGCTGTCATTAAGCGACGAGGAACTGCGCCGTGACTTCCCACTGAAGGTCTACCAGACTGGTTCCGGGACTCAAACCAACATGAACACGAACGAAGTAGTTGCCCACAAGGCCCACCAGCTCAACCCGGACATTGAGATTCTGCCAAACGACGACGTCAACAAGGGTCAAAGCTCCAACGATACCTTCCCAACGGCCATGAACGTGGTGGCCCTGGAGGCCTTAGATAAGCTGAAGCCGGCCGTTCAACACATGATCGACGAGCTGAAGGTTAAGCAGGACAAGTACTGGAAGACGGTCAAGGTTGGCCGGACCCACCTGCAGGATGCCGTTCCGCTGACGTTTGGCCAAGAAATCTCTGGCTACGTGGCTGCCCTGGAACACGATTTGGACTACATCAAGACTCTGGAGCCAACGCTGAACGAACTGGCCATCGGTGGAACCGCCGTTGGGACCGGACTGAACGCCGCCCCTGGCATGCCGGAAAAGATTGCCGAAAAGCTGAGTGAAGTTTACGGCCTGCACCTGACCGCCAAGAGCAATAAGTTCTTTGGCCTGGCCAACCACTCCGGCTTAGACGTTGTCCACGGTGCCCTGAAGACCCTGGCCGCCGACATGTTCAAGATTGCCCAGGACCTGCGTTTCCTTGCTTCTGGTCCCCGGGCCGGCTACGATGAATTGAACATTCCGGCCAACGAACCGGGTTCCTCCATCATGCCAGGGAAGGTTAACCCAACCCAGGCGGAAGCCGTTACGATGGCTGCCATCCGGGTCTTTGGGAACGATACCGTAGTTACGATGGCCGCTTCCCAGGGGAACTTTGAAATGAATGTTTACAAGCCAGTCATGATCGACGCCTTCCTGGAATCCGCCGACCTCTTGACTGGGACGATCACTGGCTTTGCGGACAAGCTGGTCCACGGCCTGACCGTCAACGAAAAGCGGATGGCCGAACTGGTTGACAACTCCCTGATGACCGTGACCGCCCTGTCACCACACATCGGCTACCATGACAGCGCCAAGATTGCCCAGGCCGCTGACAAGGCTGGCAGCACGCTGAAGGAAGCGGCATTGAAGTCCGGCAAGGTTACCGAGGCCCAGTACGACGAATGGATGGACATGCTCAAGATGACCAATGTTGATCGTCAGGATTAATTAAAAAAGGAGCAAAGCGCAATGGCAGAAGAATTTCAACCATTATCCGTTAGCAAATTAGAGGACAGCTACGATGCCGTCATCATCGGTTCCGGTGGGACTGGTCTGGCCGCCGCCATCCAGGCTCATGAGCTGGGGATGAAAGTTGCCGTCTTTGAAAAGGAAGAGCAGCTGGGTGGAAACACCAACCGGGCCTCTTCTGGAATGAACGCTGCCGAAACCAACGTTCAACTAAAGCACGGGGTGATCGACAACGTTGCCGATTTCTACCACGAAACCTACAAGGACGGGGGCCGGCTCAACGACAAGGACATGCTCGGCTACTTCGTCTACCACACCGCGCCAGCAATCGACTGGCTGGCTGACCACGACATCAAACTGGATGACATCACCGTGACCGGAGGGATGTCCAAGAAGCGGACCCACCGTCCGGCCAGCATGGCGCCAATCGGTGGCTTCCTGGTCAAGAGCCTGTTGAGAGTGGTCGCTGAAGAAAAGATTCCGGTCTTCAACCAGACCAAGGTCACCAAGCTGCTCCGGGACGACACCGGTCGGATTAACGGGGTGCACGTTAATGCCAACGGCCTGATCAAGACGATCAACGCCAAGGCGGTTATCCTGGCTACCGGTGGTTTCGGGGCTTCTAAGGAATACATCGAACGCTTCCGTCCCGACCTGAAGGACTACAAGACGACTAATCAACCGGGGGCGACCGGTGACGGGTTAAAGCTGGCCGAAAATGTCGGTGCCGAATTGATGCAGATGAATCTGGTTCAGGTTCACCCAACTGTTCAGCAGGACCACCCGCACGTCTACCTGATCGGTGAGGCCGTTCGTGGCGAAGGAGCCATTCTGGTCAACGCCGAAGGGAAGCGGTTCGTCAACGAGCTGAACACCCGGAAGATCGTTTCCAACGCGATCACGGCCCTGCCAGAGCACAGTGCCTACCTGATTTTCGATCAGGGCATCCGTGACCGGGCTAAGGCAATCGAATTCTATGACAAGGTTGGCCTGGTCGTTCACGGCGACACGATCGCGGACCTGGCGGATAAGCTGAAGATGGATCCGGCCGTCCTGGAAGAGACGGTCAAGACCTGGAATACGGCCGTGGCTAACCACGACGATGCTGCATTTAACCGGACGACTGGAATGGACCGGGGCATTGACAAGCCGGGCTTCTTCGCTATCCACATCGCACCAGCCATTCACTACACGATGGGTGGGATCCACATCACGCCAAAGACACAAGTTCTGGACGGCAATGGTGACGTGATCCCTGGACTCTTTGCAGCTGGTGAAGTTGCCGGTGGCCTGCACGGAAACAACCGGGTTGGTGGTAATTCAATTGCCGAAACGATCGTCTTTGGGCGGCAGGCCGGCCAGCAGGTAACCCTGTACGTTCGCGGCGAACATTAAGGCAAATGGGGAATTGCCCCCGCACAGCAATCATTGACATTTAAGAGAGAATTGGAAAATGAAAAAATTAGAACACGTTAACTATAAGGGCTTCATCCTGCCCCTGGTGGTGGGGATCGCCCTCTGGCTGATGACGCCACTCAAGCCCGCGGCCGTGCCGGTTGCCGGCTGGCACATGTTTGCCCTCTTTGTCGGTACGATCATCGCCTGCATCACCCGACCCCTGCCGATCGGTGGGGTCTCCATCGTTGCCTTTGCCCTGACTGTTTTAACCCAGACGGTTCCGATGGAAAAGGCGATTGTCGGCTTCGGAAACGCCTCAATCTGGATGATCGCCATGGCCTTCTTCATCGCCCGGGGCTTCATCAAGACCGGCCTGGGCCGCCGGATCGCTCTGAACTTTGTGAAGGCCTTTGGGAAGCGGACGCTGGGGTTGGCTTACTCCCTGATCGGTGTTGACCTGATCCTGGCCCCGGCCACGCCAAGTAACACGGCCCGTGCCGGTGGGGTGCTCTACCCAATCATCGAATCGCTGTCTCAGTCCTTTGGTTCCGACCCGAAAGATGGGACGGAGCGGAAGATCGGTTCTTTCCTGATCTTTGCCGAATACCATGGTGACATGATCACGGCGGCCATGTTCATGACCGCCATGGCCGCCAACCCGCTGGTCCAGACGCTGGCCAAGGGGAGCGGCGTGAACATCACCTGGATGGGCTGGTTCCTGGCCGCCCTGGTGCCCGGCATCATTTCCCTGATCGTCGTGCCGTGGCTGATCTACAAGATGTATCCACCGGAAATCAAGGAAACGCCGAACGCCAAGGAATGGGCGGATAAGCAGTTGGCAGAGATGGGCCCGATGACCCTGCCGGAAAAGATCATGGCAGTCGTCTTCGTCGTCGCCCTCCTGCTTTGGATCACCGGGAGTTTCATCGGAATCGACGCTACTCTGGCGGCCTTCATTGCGCTGGCCCTGCTGCTCTTGACCGGGGTGCTGAGCTGGCAGGACGTCCTGCACGAGACCGGGGCCTGGAACACTTTGACCTGGTTCTCCGTCCTGGTAATGATGGCGGGCTCACTGACCACCCTCGGCTTCATTCCGTGGCTGAGTAAGGCAATCAGCGGCTCGTTGCACGGGATGAACTGGGTCTTAGTCCTGATCATCCTGATCGTCTTCTACTTTTACAGCCACTATCTCTTTGCCAGCTCGACGGCCCACGTTACGGCGATGTACAGTGCCCTCTTGGCCGTGGCCATCTCCGCTAACGTGCCACCAATGCTGGCGGCCCTCTTGCTCGGTTTCTTCGGTAACCTGATGGCCTCCACGACCCACTACGCATCCGGCCCCGCACCGGTGCTCTTCGGTTCCGGCTACGTGCCGCAGTCGAAGCGGTGGTCGCTAAACCTGATCCTCGGGGTCTTCTACCTGGTCGTTTGGATCGGGATCGGCAGTCTCTGGATGAAGGTCATTGGTATGTGGTAAAACATAACATCTAACTACTAAAACACGCGAATTAGCGATTCAAATCGCATTCGCGTGTTTTTAAATTTGCTATAATGGGAGCTGACTATTGATACGGTGAAATGATTGCCGAGACGGAGGAATGAGATGAACACGCGTGACTTACAGTATTTTGTCGCCCTTGTTAAATATAAGAACTACACCCAAGTAGCCAAGCAGTTTCAGGTGTCCCAGCCGACGATTACCCAAGCCATCCAACGCCTGGAGCGAGAATTCAATGCCCAGCTGGTGCGTAAGGACCGGGGGCATCGGGACGAAATGATTACCAGAAGTGGCCAGCTCCTGTTCGAAAATGCCCGGCTGATCAACGAACGGATCGACCTGGCCCACCAGGAAATTTCCCGGGCCAACCAAAAACAGATCCGCTTCGGCCTGCCGCCGATCATCGGGAAGCTTTACATTTCCCGGATCGTCCAGGAATTTTCGGGGGATCTCCTGTCCCGACTGAAGATCACCTCGGTGGGCTCCCGGGACCTGCTCAACCAGATTCGCAGTGGAAAGATTGACATTGCTATCCTAGGTTCGACCGCCCCAATTAAGGAGCCCGGGGTTTTCGCGGACCTGATCACCACCCGGCCCTTTGGCATCGTCGTCAGTGACCACCATCCCCTGGCCCGCCGCAACCGCGTCAGTTTCAAGGAACTGGCCAACGAGCGTTTCATCAACTTTGACCAGCAGTACATCCACCAGGCGGCTTTCCAGGCCTACTGTACCTACAGCCGGATCAAGCCGCAGGTGATGGTCTACCGGCTGCCGGACATTTCCTGGGTGAAGGAGCTGGTCCGGCAAAACCTGGGGATCAGTCTCCTGGTTCGGGACGCGGCCATCAACGAGCCGGGGATCAAGGTCCTAGAATTGACCGACCCGGTCCCGGAGCGTTTCTACATTTCCGTGGCCATGCGGGAGGGCTATGTCTTAAGCGAAGACGAGCAGAATTTCGTGAATCGCTTACATCAGATTCGCCTGGATGATTAGGGTGCCAAGGCTTGACAAGGGTCGTATAATGATTAGTGACTTCTGACGGATTGGAATATTAGACGATGGGAGAAATACACTAGTCATGAGCAAAAATGACGAACTAATGTCTGAATTTGAACCAGCACGGCACCTGTCCAACAAGCACCACATGGCGATCCCGTGGCAGGACTTCTTCACGAACGATAACTTCACGCCGGCCAGCGAGGCTAATCTGGTGGAACGGGCGGCGATCGTCGGGCGGATCGGTCTGATGATGCTCTCGTACGGAACCGGGGCCTGGCGAGTTCGGTACTCGATGAACACCGTGGCCCGGAAGCTGAAGATGACCTGCACCGTCGACATCGGCCTAGTATCATTGGAGTACACCTGTATGGACGCTCACCACAGCTACACCCAGGCGGTTTCTTTGCCCAGCACGGGGGTCAACACGACCAAGTTATCTAAGATGGAGCGCTTCATCGACGAGTTTGACGAACACGGTGACGAGCTGACGATTGGTGAGATCCATTCGCGCCTGGAGACGATCGCCCATTCCAAGGGCAACTACGCCCCTTATCAAGTGGGCTTGGCGGCGGCACTGGCCTGCAGCGCCTTCGTTTTTCTTCTCGGTGGGGGACCGATCGAAATGGTCTGCAGCTTTATCGGCGCGGGGCTCGGTAACTATGTCCGCCGCAAGCTGATTGACCGCCACATCACGCTCTTCGCCTGCGTCGCGGTGGCCGTCGCGGTGGCCTGCCTGACCTACCTGCTTTCACTTAGTCTCCTGCAACTAGGGCTGGGCGTCAGCTCCCGTCATGAGGCCGGCTACATCGGGGCGATGCTCTTCATCATCCCCGGATTCCCATTCATCACCAGCGGCCTGGACATCTCCAAGCTCGACATGCGCTCGGGGCTGGAGCGGATGACCTACGCGATCGCCATCATCCTGGTGGCGACCCTGGTGGGCTGGATTATGGCCCTGGCGGTGAACCTGCGGCCGGAAAACTTCGCCGCCCTGCCGCTGTCGGCCACGGCTCTGCTTCTCTTGCGGATCCCGGCCAGTTTCTGCGGGGTTTTCGGCTTCTCAATTATGTTTAACAGCACGCCGAAGATGGCGGCCATTGCCGGCCTGATCGGGGCGGTGGCCAACACGACCCGCCTGGAACTGGTCGACCTAATCGGGATGCCGGCGGGAGCGGCAGCCTTTATCGGCGCACTGATTGCTGGGCTGCTGGCCTCGATCGTTAAACGCAAGGTCCGTTATCCACAGATCTCGATCACCGTTCCTTCGATCGTCATCATGGTGCCGGGGCTCTACCTCTACCGGGGGATGTACAACCTCGGCCTGACCTCGATCAGCGTCGGTGCCCTGTGGATCACCAAGGCGGTTTTGATCATCCTCTTCCTGCCGCTCGGCCTGGTGGCGGCCCGAATCCTGACCGACAGCAAGTGGCGCCATAACGGCTGACGGGGGTGCGCGGATGATCATTCGCTATCCACAAGAGCTGCTAGCAGCGGTGAAAAAGGCGACGCGGGGCCGGCAACTGGCGGGCTTTACCCCAGGTCAAGGGCCGCGGCACCCCGAACTGATGCTGATCGGGGAGGCACCCGGTCGGCACGAGGAAAGGGTCAATATTCCTTTTTCCGGCGCTTCGGGACAGGAACTGATGAGGCTGGTTGAGTCAATTGGCTATTCCCGCCAGACCGTCTACATCACCAGCGTGGTTCGCCAACGCCCGTACGCGGTCAAAGTGGTGCAGAACAAGAAGACGGGGCAGCAGGTGGAGAAGACGCCGAACCGGACGCCAACCAAAGGTGAGGTGCGTGCCTTTGCGCCCCTGTTCGATTGGGAACTGCACTTCGTTGATCCGCAGATCCTGGTACCGCTCGGCAATACCGCCTTGCAGCGCCTCCTTGGCAGCAAGGCAAATATCGGGAAAATGCATGGGCAGCTGATCGAATCCCCGATTCAGGAGGCGGATCCGGATTCCAACGGTTACCGTTGGGCCACGAAACGTTACCGGATCTTCCCAATGTACCATCCGGCGGCGATTCTTTATGTTCGACGCCTGGAACCGGTTGTCCAGGCGGATTGGCAGCGGCTGGGTAAATATCTGAAAGAAAATCACTAAGGGCGTATACTTTTCGGAGGACAGCCCTTATAATGAACAATAGTTTTTTGAAAGGACTTCTTGCGTGCAAGGAGTTCTTTTTCTTAGTCTAGATAAAACGGGAGGAAAAAATGGAAGATAACCAGCGACGAACAATTGTAACCGGGGCCCTCTTGCTGTCGAACATCATGGCCGGCATGGACGGGACGATCGTCAACACGGCCCTGCCAGCGATCACCAGTGACCTCCACGCCCTGCAGTACATGGGCTGGATTGTGGCCACCTTTTTGCTGGGGATGGCGGTGGCCACGCCCCTCTGGAGCAAGTTTGGTGAGCACAAGGGCAACAAGGTGGCCTACATCTGTGCGACGACGCTGTTCATGGTCGGAGCGATCTTTCAGGGGATGGCGCCGAACATCCTTTGGTTCATCATTGCCCGGACGGTCATGGGGATCGGCGCCGGTGGAATGAACACGATTCCCTTCATTGTCTTTGCCGAGATTTACCAAAACCTGCGCAAGCGGGCGGAGGTTCTGGGCCTTTCCAGTGCCTGCTTCGGTGGGGCCTCAATCATCGGACCGTTGCTCGGGGGCTTTCTGGTCGATACCTGGAGTTGGCACTGGGTCTTCTACGTCAACGTTCCAATCGCCATCATCGCGATCACGATCATCAGCCTCTTCTACCGCAACTCCGGTCAGCAGGCGGCCGGCAAGCCCGTCGACTACCTGGGAGCGGCCCTGCTGGTGACCAGCCTGACGACAATCCTGGTGGCCGTTCAACTGGTCGGCACGGTGGCCTGGTGGATCGTCGCCCTGCTGGTACTGATTGGCCTGGCTCTGTTAGCGTGGATGGCCAGGGTTGACGCCCACGCCGCCGACCCGATCGTGCCGAGCCGGCTCTTCAAAAATCACGAGCTGGTGATCGACTTCCTGCTCTTCGTGATCATTTGGGGATCTTTCATCGCCTTTATCACCTATATCCCGATGTGGGCGCAGGGACTCTTGGGGTTGAGTGCCCTGCTCGGGGGGATGACCCAGATTCCCGGGGCGATCACGAACTTCATCGGCTCGGAATTGGTGCCAGTACTCCAGGAGCGCTGGGGCAAGTACTGGATCGTGACCGCCGGAGCATCCAGCATCTTCATCGCCTTCTTGGGGGTCCTGCTGGCCGGTGAAAATGCGCCGTTCTGGCTCCTGCTTACCATGGGGGCCTTTGAGGGGATGGGTGTGGGCCTGGTCTTCAACATTCTCCAGATCAGCGTCCAGACCGATGCCGAGCTCCGCGACGTCCCGATCGCGACCTCGATGGGCTATTTGCTCCGGATCCTGAGCCAGACCCTGATGGCCGCGGCCTACGGGGTAATCCTGAACAACCAGCTCTTCCGAGGCGTGAAGACCCATCACGGCATCACGATGACGATGCTCAACAAGCTGTCCAACGCGGAAACGGCCGATACTCTGCCCCGGGCGCTGGTCCCGACGATGCGCAACATCCTTTACAGTGGCTACCGCGACATCGTGATTGGGGCAATCGTCCTGATCGTCATCTCGCTGTTGATCGTGATCCCGCTGGGCTGGCGCCACCACCTAGCAAATACGGCGAAGAATTAGGGCTGGTTTTCAAATTGCGGCCTTTACCACCGGATAAATCCACAGATTTCTGCAAGCCTTGCGTAAACCTGTGGATTTGTCAGGTGGAAAAGGTGGAAAAAACGAAAAATTGTAATTTAAACTAAAAACAGGAGGCTGGGAATTAACCCAGCCTCTTTGCTGTTATATAGCTATAAATGCTACAGCGCGGTAGCCGGCTGGATTCCGAACGTTGATAAATCAACGTCCGGAACGCCTAGCCGGTCTCGCGGGGGTGGGAAGACGAACTCGCAAGCGAGTTCTGTCCCACCGCCTATTTCTTTGCCTTAGGATCGTCATCGCCCGGGTGGCGGCGGTGCCATTCGGCAATCTGTGCCATCCGGTTCTTGAAGCGGGGCTCAAAGCCCTGGTTGCCGGGCTGGTAGAAGTGCTGACCGGCGAGTTCCGGCGGCATGGTAGTCATGCTCGTCAGCTTGTCCTTAGTGTCGTGGGCGTATTGGTAGCCCTGACCGTAGTGGAGCTCCTTCATTAACTTGGTTGGGGCGTTGCGGATCTGCAGTGGGACGGGTAGGTTGCCGGTTTTCTTGATCGCCTTTCTGGCCGCCTGCCGCGCCGTGTAGACGGCGTTGGACTTAGGGGCTAGTGCCAGATAGATCACGCACTCGGTTAGGTGGACGTCGCATTCGGGCATTCCCAGGAACTGGCAGGCCTGGAAGGTGTTGAGGGCGACCCGGAGCGCGTTAGTGTCGGCCAGGCCAACGTCCTCACTGGCAAAACGCACCAGGCGCCGGGCAATGTAGAGCGGATCCTCGCCACCGTCCAGCATCCGCGAGCACCAGTAGATTGCGGCGTCGACGTCGCTGTTGCGCATTGACTTGTGGAGGGCGGAGATAATGTTGTAGTGCTCCTCGTCGTGCTTGTCATAACGCAGTGACTTGGTGTTGACCAGCTGGCTCAGGTCGGCCGTGGTGACGGTCACGTCCTGACCCTCGCGTTGGCCATTGAGCACCGCCATCTCCAGAGTGTTGAGGGCGATCCGGGCGTCGCCGTTGGCAAACTGGGCGATGGTGTGGAGCTCGTCATCAGCGCAGTGGACCTTGAGGCCGGGAAAACCATTGGGATGGTGAAGTGCCCGCCTGAGGACCTGCTCGATGTCTTCAACGGTCAGCGAGTGGAGGACGAAGACCCGGCAGCGGCTGAGCAGGGCGGCGTTGATCTCAAAGGACGGGTTCTCGGTCGTCGCCCCGATCAGGGTGATGCTGCCGCGCTCGACGAAGGGGAGGAAGGCGTCCTGCTGGGCCTTGTTGAAACGGTGAATTTCGTCGATGAAACAGACGGTGCGTTCGCCGTACTCCCGGTTCTGCTCGGCCTCCTCCATGATCTTGCGAATGTCTCTGATGCTGGAGGTGACGGCGCTGAAGGTGATAAAGTGGGCCTTGGTCTGGTGGGCGATGATCTGGGCCAGGGTCGTTTTGCCCGTCCCCGGCGGTCCCCAGAAGATCAAGGAGGAGAGCTGGTCGTGTTCGATGATGTCGCGCAGGACCTTGCCGGGACCCAGCAGGTGCTGCTGGCCGACAAAGTCATCGATCGTCGTCGGCCGCACCCGGTTGGCCAGCGGGGTGTTTTGCGGATTTTCCTGAGCAAATAGTGATTCTTGGTGCATAGACGGACCTTCTTTCGCTTTTATTCTAAACTAAATCTTAACAAAATAGTATCGGGAAGCGTGTTACGATAAGGGTAACCAAGTAAAGGGGCAAAATCTGATGGAGAAGTTAATAAGACGACATGGAAATGGACTCGTTGCGAAGTTAATGAACAACCTGGGAGGTAGTCTGCGCGATTTGCGTCGCTGTGGGGACCACCGCTCCAATAAGGCGACCTTTATTGAGATGGGGATCCAACTCAGCGGTTTTAAGCACGCCCTGTCAGATTCGACGGCGTTCAACCAGCTCCTCCAAACGGCGCGGGAGGCGAATGCGGCTTCCTATGTCCTACCCCAGGTGACTTTCAACGTTAAAGTTCGGCAACTGAAGCATTACCAGATCCCGGTGTACGCACTCAACGAACGGGGGCTGGAACAGCCGGTGATCGTTTACCTGACGGGTGGGGCCTACATCCAGGCGCCCGACAAGACCCACTGGCAGTACTTGAATGCCCTGGCCCAGCAGACCGGTGCCCGGGTCTACGTGCCGATTTACTCGCTGGCCCCGCAGAACAATTTCCGCGCCGCCTACCAGGAGATTGCTCAGCTGTATGGCAACCTCTACCAGCGGGTTCCGGCCAGCGACATTACCCTGATGGGTGATTCGGCCGGTGCGGGACTGGCGCTGGGCTTTAGTGAATACCTTGGCCAACGGGGACTGCCGCAGCCGGGTCATTTGATTTTGATTTCGCCCTGGCTCGACCTGGACCTGCAGAATCCGGTGATTGATCGCTACGAAAAAGACGACGTGACCCTTAGTCGGATGGGCTTGCGGCGGATCGCGGACATCTGGGCGGGCGACGTTGACCACCGGGACTACCGGCTCAGCCCGCTTTTCGGGAACGTTGACCAGCTGCGCGACGTCTACGTCTTTGCGGGAACCAAGGAAATTATGTATCCTGATGCTGCCCGGCTGGTGGAAAAACTTAAGACGGCGGGGATTCCGGTCCACTTCACGATCGGGCGGGGGATGTTCCACATCTACCCGCTCTATCCGGTTCCCGAGGCCGAAAAGGCGATGCAGCAGGTTAAAAAAGTTGTTAATTCTTAAGATGGGGTGATTTAAATGGCAAAAGTTGCAGTTGTATTTGCACCAGGTTGTGAGGAAGTTGAGGGCCTGTCGATCATCGACGTTTTGCGTCGGATGGGCATTGACGCCACCATGGTTGGTCTAGAAGGACTCAAGGTACCAGGTGCACACGGGATCGAATTGACCTGTGACACGGTGATGGATGATTCGTTGCTCGACTATGATGTCGTGGCCTTTCCAGGTGGCCGTGGCGGTGCCCAAAAGCTGCGTGACAACGCCCAGCTGGCCGACTTAATGCGGGAACGCAATCGGCAGGGCAAGTGGGACGCCGCCATGTGTGCGGCTCCGATCGCCCTGGCCAAGTATGGCCTGCTGGACGGTCGTGACTACACCTGCTTCCCGGGCATCAACGAGGAGATTGATGCCAGTGCCAAGGATGCTCATTTCAAGGAGGACATCACCGTGGTCGACGAAGCGGGCAAGGTGATTACCAGCCGCGGTCCGGCCACGGCCCTGGCCTTTGCCTTCCAGATTGCCGAAGTCCTCGGCTACGACACCAAGCAGATCAAGCACGAGATGCTTTACGACTACCTGCTGGCACAAAAGTAAACTTAAGCAGACACAAAAAGAGGAGCAACTCCAGCTGGAATTGCTCCTCTTTTTTGTCTGCTTAGATTAGGGGATTACTTGTTGACAACGTACTTAACCAGGTCACCCTGCAGTGCGGCCACGGCATTGTTGGCAACGATCTTTCCCATGACGTCCCGTGCTTCCACGGAGGCGTTCCCGATGTGTGGCGTCAGGATGACATTGTCAAGCTTCTTGAAGGCGTCGTCCACCTCTGGCTCGGCCTCGTAAACGTCGAGAGCAGCCCCGGCGATTTCACCCTTGTTTAGGGCGTCAAGGACGGCGGCTTCACTGATGACCGGTCCCCGGGCGCAATTGATCAGAACAGCACTGCTCTTCATCAACTTCAGCTGGTCGGCGTCGATCATGTGGTGGGTTTCGTCGGTCAGTGGGCAGTGGAGGGTCACGACGTCGGCGCGCTTGAGCAGCTCGTCCAAGCTGACGTACTCGGCGGAGCAAGCCGCTTCGGTGGCCGGGTCGGCCTGGTGACGCTGCGTGTAGATGATCTTCATGTTAAAGGCGTGCATCCGCTTGGCAACGGCACTCCCGATGCTGCCCAGGCCAACGATCCCGAGGGTCTTGCCGGCCAGTTCGTGCCCCAGGAAGAAGAGCGGGGCCCAGCCGTCAAAACCGATGGTCCGCATCCGGTGGTCACCCTCAACGATCCGCCGCATCAGGGCGATCATCAGCCCGCAGGCAACCTCGGCCGTCGCGGTTGAGGAAACAAACGGCGTGTTGGTGACGTCGATGCCCTTGGAACGGGCGTACTTGGCGTCGATGTTGTTGAAACCGGCCCCGAAGTTTGCGATCAGCTTCAGTTGGGGGGCAGCATCAATGACGTCACGGTCAACCTGAGTGGACAGCGGCGTGATCAGGACCTGGCAGTCACCAACGTGCTTGAGCAGCTCGTCCTTGGTAATCAGGCCCTCACCATCGAAGACCTCGTAGTCCAGCTTGGCCTGGTCGAGGATCTTGGTTGCAATTGCTGGTAATTTTGCAGAAAGATAAACAGTTGCCATAATATATTCGCCTTCCTATAAATAAAATACAAAGTAAGCGTTTTCGTATTCTATTGTAGGCTTCGCAAAAGAGCAATGCAAACATTCCGGGATTTAATTATGATTCAGCCAAAAGAAGAAGAGGTGACGGTTCTGTTGGTCGATCCGCTGGTTGACGACGCTGACCAGGATCAACATGTTGCCGACCAGGGAATTCTTCTTGCGGTAGGCGATGTAGCGCGATTCCCAGAAGGAGGCGTACTTATCTTTGTAGTGGCGCAAGCCTTGGAAGCCGTAGAGGTGGTAGCCATACTCGTAGATGAAGTGGGCGATCTTTTCTTTGATAAAGCTGAATTGGTACTCGCCGACGTTGGAGAGCGGGGCCATCCCAAGGTCGAAATAGGTATAGCCGTTTTCCTGACCGTACTGGTACATACTGATGAAGATCTTGTCCATGATGCCGGACGGGGCGTCCTTACTGTGGCGCATCAGATCGATGGTCAGGATCTTCTTGCCCCCGGTTGGCATAAAGGTGGCAAAGGCAACCAGCTTGCCGTCCTTGTCCCGAACGGTGCCCACCGGCGCCTGGTTAATGTAGTAGGGATCAAAGAAGCCCAGCGAAAAGCCTTTTTCGACCTCCTCGCCCAGCCAACTGTCGGAGACTGCCTTCAACTCAGCCATTTGTTTGTCACTAAAGGGCGGCTGGATGACGTTGAAGGTGTAGCCTTCCCGGTCGAACTTATGCATCAGGGCCCGCTGTGACCGTTGCTTTTTCCCGGCCAGGGTGAAGTCGGCCAGGGTGACCATGCCGCTCTCACCGGTCTTGATGAAGTCAAAGCCGAACTCGTGGAGCAAGAGGGTGACGGTATCGGAAACCTCGTAGAAGACCAACTGGTAACCGTAGCAATCGGCTTCACGAATAAACTGGCGGATGGCGGGTCGCCAGACCGCGGGATTGCCGACGGGATCGCCCATGATGACGAGCCGATCGTACTTGCGCCGGTACATGAAGAAGAGCTGATCCTCGCCGTCGACCTGGTAATAATAGATCGATTTGTCACGCAAGAATGCCAGGTGGCTGGTGGTGGAGCCGCCGTACTTGTCAATCACCTGGCGAACCCGGTCGGCTGCAAAGCTGTGGACAGAATAGAAGGGATCCCAACCGGTGGTGAAGTATTTCAGGATAATAAACATTAGGGCCAGGCCGAGCAGGAGGCCGACCATCCCGGACAGCCAAATTTTTTCACCGGGGAAGAAGAGAAAGTCCGGGACGTGGTGTCTGGCAGTGTAATGCGGGTCGTTGATCACGCCGACGAGGATGTAGAGAATAAAGCTGCCAGCGAAGATTACCCCGTCGACGATGAACTTGCCGACCGAGTACTGGAGCTTTTCTCGGTAGAGGACGTGCCGCGACATCAAGACGAAAAGTAAGACGATGCTCAGGTAGATCGTCAAACTCCATGTCCCGAGGTTCCAGATCGTATTGCCAATCCCGATCAGCAAAAGGATTAGGGTCGGCCAGTAGGCTTTTTTCACCTTGGACTGGAGCCCCCGCGCGCAGGCCAGCATGGCGACGGCGAAGAGGATCGTCGTCATCTGATGAAGAAAGAAGAAGGTGTAGGGGTAGAGGTGCTGGATCAGCTTGTTTTGTGCCGTCAGGTCGGGAACGGAGGCGGTTAACAGCATCAAAATCCCGGAGATGTACATGAAGGCGGTGATCAGGAAATGGGCGGCCTTGCGAGACATCATCAGCGGCAGGCCGTCAAAGAATTCGTTCATCTGGTGGGCCAGGTTGTGGATAAACATGCCGGCCGCGACGAACAGCGGGACGATATAGTAGAAAAGCCGGAACAATAACAGCCAGATCACGATCGTGGCCCGCGGGACGCCCAGCATTGCTAGTTCCATCATCATCATCAGGTCAAAGGAACCCAGGGCCCCTGGGAGCATGGAGAGAATCCCCAGCACCTGGGCAACCACGTAGAGCGGCAGGACGCTGAGCAAGTTGCCTCGAATGCCTAAACACCAGCCGACCAGAAGAAAGAAAAGGGCGACCAGCAGCCACTCAAAGGTTGAACTGGTGACGATGAAGCCCTCAAGCTTGGGGGTGATGTCGGCGAACAGCTTGCTGTTGTGGACGATGGTGAAGTAGAAGACCAGGGGGAAGTAGAGCCCGCCGCCGACCAGCCAGATGGCGTACTGACGGAAATGGCCGCCGTCGTGGAAGCCAAACATCACGATCAGGGCCAGCCAGCAGAGGACGGACAGGCCGGAGAGCAGGAAGATGGCAATCTTGGAAATCGCCAGAAGAATCTGCTTCTTGGTGGCATTTTGCCGGTAGAAGTAAGCCCGCAGCGTAGAGCCGAGCAGGCCGCCAAAACCGGCGATGTTGGTCAGGGTGTTGGTGATCCAGCCACAGCGAATAATGTAGGAACGGGAAAATTTCCCGGGTAATAAGCGGGTGATGGCAAAGTCATAGCCCAGCATTGGGATGACGGCAATGCAACCGGCCACCAGCAGGAGAATGATCTTGCCGACAGAAAGGCTGGTGAGACCCAGGCCGACCTGGTGCCAATTGACGGTCCGAAAGAAGGCACCAAGGGCGTGGATGACAAAGACCAGCACCGACGTGACAAAGAGCAGTTTGACGATCCGGGAGTATTTCTCCCACCAGGTCGCCAGGTGCATCCCAAATGATTTCATAATAGTGTTTTCCTCCTCGTAAGTAACAGCTATCTTCATTATAAATGTTCGGCGGAAAGGCGTCAGGCGAATTGGTAAAAATAGTAGTTGACGCCCGGGTTAATATCACGTATACTCTTAGATGTTGTCAAATGGTCCGTTGGTCTAGTTGGTTTAGGACGCATCCCTGTCACGGATGAGATCACGAGTTCGAGTCTCGTACGGACCGTATAAACTGTCAAAGTTGAGTCATTGTACTCAGCTTTTTTTGTACCAAAAATAGTGGAGGGAAAATGGAAAATACGTGGATTTATCGGGGAAGCGAACCGATTAAGATTAAGAAATACCTGCAGGAGCTGGGGATGGGGCACCGGCTCTTTAACGAGATTAAGAAGGGGCAGGGGACCTTCCTGGTGGACCATCGCCCGGTGCGGCCGACGACCAAGGTGTTGCCCAACCAACCGCTGACGATTCAGGTCCAGCCGGAACCGGCCGACCCGACTGTCGCCGTCAGTGACCAGCCCTTAAAGGTGGTCTACGAAGACAAAAACTGGCTGGTGGTCGACAAACCGGTTGGGATCAGCTCCATCCCGGGTCCCAGCACGCCCAACGACACCATCCTGAACCGAGTCAAGGGCTACCTGACAGCTCAGGGCGCAGAAGACCTGCAGCCCCATTTGATTACCCGGCTGGACCGCGACACCAGCGGACTGCTGTTGGTGGCCAAGCACCACGTTGCCTCTAGCATGATCAGTCAGCAGGTCCAGCAGCACCGGATGCTTAAAGAGTACACGGCATTGGTTGCGGGCCGCTTGACCGACGACCACGGCTTGATTGACCAGCCGATCGCCCGCCGCCCCGACCAAGTCCAGCGGGTAGTCGCTGAAGACGGGCAGCGGGCCTTGACTGAGTACTGGGTCAAGCAGCGGGGGAATGACTGGACACTGGTCCGGATCCAGCTGCACACCGGTCGGACCCACCAGATTCGGGTCCACTTCGCATATTTAGGCCATCCCTTGATCGGGGATGCTCTCTACGGCGGTCCGGCGACGGCGGCGGACCACCAGCTGCTTCACGCGGCCAAGCTGTCCTTCAAGGATCCGTTCACGCTCCGGCAGTTGACCTTCACAGCCCCGCTCCCGGCAGCATTTGAGGAATTGATGACAAAAGTGAGTGGGAAATAACCATCAAGTGGGGCGAGAGGCTACTAGGACGGGAGTCGGCGCTGAAGGCGTCGGCTTTCGTCCGTAGCTAGACACTAGCCCCACGGTTATTTTCCACGTTATCTTATTATTAGAATTCAAAAAGGATGTGACTGAGCTTTTGCCCGGTCGCATCCTTTTTGAATCTAGTTTAATTTAATTGTTTTAACATTTGGCGAACCATTTTGGCTTGAAACTCTTGCTGAGCCGTCTGGGCAGTTTGTTGGATCTGCTTGGCACTCATGTGTGGGTTCTTGGCCATTGCCTGTTGAACCTTGGCGCTGACGTAGGTTTTGCCTGTTTGCTGGGCACTAGCCTGCATTTGCGCAGCCTGTGGTGATTTGGCCACGGCCTGAAGCTTGGCCGCCTGCTTGACGGTCAGCTTGACATAGGTCCGGGGATATTCAAGTGTGTTGGTTCGCTTGACCAGAGTCTTGTCCATCCCCGCGCCGGCATAAAGCACCTGGTAGAAGTTATTCTTGTAGCGCCAGCGCGTCTCCTTGGTAACTAGGCGTGGCGTCGACCGATCTGCCCATTTGATTTTGCTGTGGGTGTATTCGTTGGCTTGAGTGTGGACCGGCTTCTTCTGCTGGGCTGACGTCTTATAGATGTAGACGTTGTCCTCACCACTCGTACCCACCGGCTGGTAAAGAGCCAGCGGCATGGTTGAAGTTACCGGGTAGATTCGCTTAGTGGTGGTCGTGGTAACCTGGTGCATACCAAAGTGGTGGCTGTAGTTGAGGGTCATCAGGGCCGTGGAACCGACGAAAAGAACCCCGAAGATGAGGGCTAAGATGGCGCTTAATCCCTTGTTCTTAACCAGCATGACGCTGAGAAAGAAGGCAACGGCGGCCGCAAACATGATGATAATGACCATTATTTCTCCTCCTTTCCATCCTTTAAACCAACGATGTCCTCACTATCGATCCGGGGATGAATTCCGGTCCCGCTGGTAACGAAGAAGGACAGGAGCAGTCCTAAGGCAGCAAAGAAGATCGCAAACCAGAAGGCGGCGTGGTAACCGGTCAGCGTGGCGTCAAACATCTTGGACTTGTACTGAAGCGGTGCCTGGGCCAAGAGAGCGTGGGCCGGCTTGTGGTTGTTGGTTACGTTGGTCAAAACGGAGATCATGATCGCGGTCCCGACGGAGGTCGCCACCTGCCGGGTAGTGTTGTTGACGGCGGTCCCGTGGGCGATCAGGTTAAACGGCAGGGAGTTCATCCCGGAGGTCGTCACCGGCATCATGACCATGGAGATCCCAAACATCCGGATGGCGTAGAGAAAGACGATGTAGATCGTCGGCGTGTCGCGGGTCAGAAAGGCAAAGGGCAGAGTCCCGACGGTCAGGATAAACATCCCAGTCACTGCCAGGCGCTTGGCCCCGTGGCGGTCAAAGAGCCGTCCGGTAATCGGGCTCATGACCCCCATGAACAGGGCCCCGAAGAGCAGGGTCAGTCCGGAGTGGAAGGCTGACATGCCGTGGATGATCTGCAGGTAGAGTGGAATAATCATCTCGGCGCCGACCATCGCCATCATGACGATTGAACTCAGGATGGTCGCCAGGGTGTATTCGGCACTTTCAAAGACCTTGAATTCCAGGAAAGGCTCGTCCAACTTGTTCTGGCGCAGCACCAGGAAGACGACGAGCACGGCCCCAATGACAATGGTCCAGATGACTAGTGGACTGGTCCAACCCTTGTCACCGACGCTGGAGAAGCCGTAAAGCATGCTGCCGAAGCCGGCGGTTGAAAGAATGACGGACAGAGCGTCCAGGTGTGGTCGCCGGTTTGGAATGACGTTCTTGACTAAGAAGAAACTGGCGATGATGACCAGGGCGGCGATTGGGGCGATCATCCCGAACAGCCAGCGCCAGCTGTAGTTGTCGATCACCCATCCGGACAGGGTCGGGCCGATCGCCGGGGCCAACCCGATGACCAGGCCGTTAATTCCCATAGCGGCACCCCGCTTCTCCGGCGGGTAGATCGTCAGCATGATGTTCTGCATCAGGGGCATGTTGATCCCGACCCCGACGGCCTGGATCAGCCGGGCAGCCAGGAGCACCCCAAAGCTCGGGGCCACCCAGGCCATGATGGTGCCGATTTCGAAGGTGGTCATGGCCGCAATGAAGAGCACCTTGGTGTTGAAGCGGCTGCTCAGGTAGGCACTGATGGGGATCATGATCCCGTTAACCATCATGAAGCCAGTGGTCAGCCACTGCACGGTTGAGGTGCTGATGTCGAAAGTTTTCATTAAGGTGGGGAAAGCCGTCGACAGGATGGTCTGGTTGAGGACCGTACAGAAGGCCCCGATCAAGAGGACCAGGACCATCAGTGAACGGTTATAAGGTTGATTATTGATATCGACGCTTTGTGCAGCGTTGTTCACGAAGAAGACCTCTTTTCCTAATTTTTAGTCGTGCTTACGATAGTAAGATAATTTGACATCATTGTCAAATTATTTGACAAAACTATTTGGAATTAGCTATAGTTAAACCGAATTAAATTAGGAAACGAGGTGTGACAATGGAATCACTAACCCAGCGATTTCGCCGGCTGTTTGTCAACAGCAACCTCCGCATCAGCATGACAGAGCTGGCTAAGGAGACCGGGGTGTCGCCACGCCAGATCCGCTACTGGGAGCGCAAGGGCTACATTCATTCCGACCAGGACGCCGAGAATGCCAACCACCGCTTCGGCCTGGTGACGGTCTGCCGGGTCATCACGATTAAATACTTCCTGGACCAGGGCTACACGCTGGCCAAGGCGGTTGAGCATGAACAGCAGCACCGACTGACGATGAAGATTTTTCGTCAGTTTCTCGCCGACCGGATTGAAAATATTCAACAGGTCGATTCAAGTAGCGGTGAGGTGGATCTCGGTCCATTAGATGATGACCCGACCCAAGAGGTGTGCGCCCTAATTAAAGATGGTCAAACAAGTATCCATCTTCGTCCCCGTCGGCAATAAGTGATCTTTTCCACTCCATAAAGCTTATTTTGTGGTATGGTGGAATTGACAATACTGATATGAAAGGGACGACACTTGTGAGTGAACAGGGATTGCACTATGCAGACCTCAATGCCGATGCGAAAGAGACGGCTTTGAAGTCCTTCATTGATTACTACATTGACCAGTATGAAAAAGACAGCTTGGAGATTCTCAGCTCTAAGGTTGACAATGGCATCATGGGGACGATTAATAGCATTCTGAACCTGAATAACTTTATGGGCCACAGTGACTTGGCAGCCGAGAGTTACCGGCTTTCTAAGTCCTTATACGAAAAGATTTTGAACCAGCTCACGACGGTTTACTACCAGGAAGATGGCGAACCGGTTAAGGACTGGGAACAATCTTGGGAAAATCAGGAAGCCAAATTGCCAAGCGAAGACTAAAATTGAACTGAACTAGCAAAAGGACGACATCTTTTAAGGGGATGTCGTCCTTTTGCTTAATCACTATCCTCTATTATCTAGTTGTGGTAAAATAAATCTAGTTTTACGTACGGATAAAAAATAACCCAACTTGATTGCCAATTGAATATTTTCACCGCCCTTGTTCTATCAACAAAGCGGTTCTTTTGGCCTACTTATTTTTCCGTTCTTGACGCGAAGATTAAAAATTTAAAAGGAAAGAAAGGTATTATGGCAAAGTTAAAGATTAAGAATAACGAAGTTGCCTTTTACGCCATGGGTGGCCTTGGCGAAATTGGTAAGAACATGTACTGTGTCCAGTTCCAAGACGAAATTGTCATCATTGACTGTGGAGTTCTCTTCCCCGAAGACGAGTTGCTCGGGGTTGATTATGTCATTCAGAACTATGACTATCTGGTTGAAAATAAGGACAAGATCAAGGGAATTTTCATTACCCACGGTCACGAAGACCACATTGGGGGGCTGCCATTCCTCCTGCAAAAGATCAACGTGCCGATCTACGCGACCCCGTTTGCAATGTCCTTGATCAAGGGCAAGCTGGATGAAAAGCACCTGCTGCGCAACGCCGAACTGCACGAGATCGATGAATTCGATGAGGTGCACTTCAAGAAGCTCTGGGTCAGCTTTTTCCGGACGACCCACTCGATTCCCGACACAATTGGGGTAGCCGTTCACACGCCACAGGGGACGGTTGTTTACACCGGGGACTTCAAGTTTGACCTGACACCGGTTGGTCACTTGCCGGGCCCGAACCTCCAGCAGATGGCTAAGTTGGGGGATGATGGGGTCCTTTTGCTGGCCTCCGATTCGACCAACGCCGAACGACCACAGTTCACCAAGTCCGAGCGGTGGGTTGACGTCCACATTCGGCGGATCTTCGAACGGATCAAGGGACGGATTATCTTCGCATCCTTCGCCTCCAACGTTTACCGGTTGCGGGAAGCCTCCGATGCGGCGATTGCCCAGGGCCGGAAGATTGCGGTCTTTGGTCGGAGCATGGAAAACGCCATTGCGGCTGGGCAGGAGCTCGGTTACTTGAACATCCCGAAGGACTCGCTGATCGACCAAAATGAAATTAACAACTATCCACCAGAGAAAGTTCTGATCATGTGTACCGGGTCCCAGGGTGAACCGATGGCGGCTCTGAGCCGGATCGCCAACGGTACCCACCGGCAGATTTCCATCCAGCCAGGCGACACGGTGGTCTTCTCTTCCAACCCGATTCCGGGGAACACCACCAGCGTCAACGCCCTAATTAACAAGCTGGAAGAGGACGGTGCCTCCGTTGTCCACGGTTACGTCAACAACATCCACACCTCTGGGCACGGTGGCCAGGTCGACCAGGAATTTATGCTGCGCCTGATGAAGCCGAAGTTCTTCGCGCCGGTCCACGGTGAATACCGGATGCAGAAGATTCATACCAAGCTGGCTCAGCTGACTGGAGTGCCGAAGGATAACTGTTATATCCTGGAGAACGGGGATGTCTTAGCCCTGACCAAGGATTCCTGTCGCCTGGCCGATCACATTGACAGCGTTAGTGACGTTTACATCGATGGTCGAGATGCCGGCGACACGGTCGGTAACCCCGAAATTCGTGAACGGCGCCTACTGTCCGAGGAAGGGGTCGTAACTGCCATTGCCGTGGTCGATCTGAAGGATTATCAGATCGTGGCTGGACCAGATATCGTTTCCCGGGGCTTCGTCTACATGCACGAATCCCAGGAACTAATCAAGGCCGCCAACCATGAGGTTTTCTGGGCAATCCTCAATACCTTCAAGAACCACAAGCATGTCGATCAACGGGCATTGAACCGGACGATTGTCAGTCGGCTGCAAAAGCTGCTCTTTGATCGGACGGGCCGCAAGCCAGTCATTATTCCAATGATCACGATCTTAAATGGTGATAACCGGGCAGAGAACCATCATTACCGCCGTTCCAATCACCGCAATAACAATAATAAGAATGAACACCGAGAACACAGTGCCAAGAATGCCAAGGCTCATCAACAGGGCAAGGGCAACAATCACCAGCACCACCGGCGTTCTCATTCCAATAAGCAAGAGCATGAAAAACAAGCCGTGGCTAACGATTAGCCAGTCGAGACAAAAGAGATTTGCGGAAAAGAAGATTTTCGCAGGTCTCTTTTTTCGTTTTCGATTAAAATTAAGTAAATTTTCTGGTATGATCAAAGTTAACAGATCGTGAATCAAAAAAGAGAGGAAGGAATTCCAGATGTCTGGAAGTGATTACCTAAGAATCTGGTACCGGGTACAGATCGGTACCACCCTATTAATTTTAGCGATGATGATGATTCGGAACTACGAATTTGATCGTCGCCGGATCGCGGCTTTGCTGTTGATAATGGTAGCAGTGCTCGCCATCGGATTAGCGGTCGAGGTATTTGCGGATCGGTTACCGGCCATTGTCAACCGCCTGAATGCCTGGCTTCAGGTATTCTTACAGCCCTTAATCTTAATTATGGCCTGGGACGTTATTACCCGGGAAATAATTGTGCTGCTACACTTGCCATCACGGGGTGTGGTAACGCTGATGATTGTTTACTACTTTGTGATGTTCGCTCCCTTTGCCAATGTGATCGGCAGTCAGCTGACCCTAAGCGTAGAACGGTTCATCTTTGCCTGCTGGACAGTTTTGGTGGCCTTTTTGCCTCTAATGGCCCTGCCGACGAATCTGATCGATAATCGATACCTCTTGATGGGCCTGTCGACCGGCGCCGTGGGTTCGGTTGCCTACTTCATTTTGATAATGACGGCGATGCGAGCATGGAAGCTTTCCTGGCCCGGCCTGCGTCCCCAGTGGAGCAGTGACTTCAATTGGTGGATTTTTCTAGGACTGGTGGCATTGGATCTTCTGTTTACGTTCCTTAATGTTGGAGAAATGCCGGATCTGCGTCATGCCAGCCTCGACCTGACCATGTCGGCCTTCGAAGCAGCGGTCCTTGAGGAGACCCTTTTTCGTTTTGCCATGCTGGGGATTCTCTTCTATGCCTGGCGCAACATCAAGCAGCGTCTCCCGCTTGCAATTGTAACTAGCTCGGCCCTCTTTGGCTTGCTGCATCTGACCAACGCTACTTTGCAGCACTGGGACATGACGATCTTACAGGCGATCTCCGCTTTTGCACTGGGGCTTTTCTTCGCTGTAGTCTACGTCTACACTGGCCAACTGTGGCTGGCGATGCTGATGCACGGCCTGCTTGACTGGACCAGCTTTGTTGTCACCGGCAGCGACCTGATGCGGGGAACGACAACCTGGCAGGACTGGGTTAGCGTCTTAATTGAGTTAGCAATCTTTGGCGGAGTAACAGCCTGGATGATGTTCGGCAAGCGACGGCAGTTCATGGAACGCCACGTAGCCCGTTTGACGGGTGAGCATCAGCACTTTGGCTTTATGATTCATTATTAAAGCGCGGCGTTGGGAGGACCTAACGCCTTTTTGCTATCGTATCAAAAGTACTGTTGATCATACTTTTGTTTTAGGACGACCAAAATTAATTATTTACAAACAGCAGATTAGTAGTAACATTAAAGGTGAGTTTAACGAAGACGAGCGGGAAAAGCCTTCATCGTTAAATGAGAACATAGAGAGGGGTAGACTAATGTTCGAAATTAAACCAAAGAAGTTCAAGCGAATCCTCGTTGGGGTTGATGATGCGCCGGACGCCCGGGCAGCATTTTCCTACGCGGTTGATAAGGCCAAGCGTGATGGTTCTGAACTGGGCATTGTGTCCATTTTAGAAACGGGTCATGTGAGCGTATACCAAATTCTCGATAAGGATTATGTCCACAGCAGCGAAGACGAGCTGCGCAAGCGGGTAAATGAATACGTGCAGGCGGCCATCGATTACGGGGTCGAACCAAAGAAGATTACCGCCATCGTTGATCAGGGTGAGCGCCCGGCGGAACGAATTTGTAACCACGTCATTCCGGCCTTCCAGCCTGATCTGCTGATTGTCGGCTCGATTGGGAAGTCGGGCGACCGCAAGGCGGTTGGTTCCCAGGCTTCCTATATGACCCGCCACGCTGGGACTTCGGTCTTCGTCATTCGGACGACCGCAGTTCAGCGCTACGAATAGAATTGTCTTAAAGCCAATGAAAGCGATTGCCAATCCGGCGATCGCTTTTTAAAATTTAATTTGGAATATTTCTAAATACATATGATTGAGAGTGGTAATAGCGTTGCTTATTTGTATTCTTATGTTATAATGATTCTAAATTAGTCAAAGAGGGTGCGAGAATGCAAAGGAAGAAAATGTCATTGGCACAAAAAGTCAATGTGCTGCGGGCCAGCGTCATGGGAGCCAATGACGGGATTATTTCCGTCGCTGGGATCGTCATTGGGGTCGCGGCCGCGACTAGTAATCCATACTCAATCCTGATTTCTGGCCTGTCTGGCAGCCTGGCCGGAACCATTTCAATGTGCATGGGCGAATACGTCTCCGTCTCGACCCAGAAGGACTCCCAGAAGATGGCGCTGATCAGTGAACGGCAGCGGTTAGAAGACCAGTACCAGCAGGAATTTAACTACGTGCAGAAGAAATACGAAGCTCAGGACATTGCTCCCGAGCTCGCCTACCAAGCAACCAAGGAATTGATGGACAAGGATGCTTTGGGGACCGCTGTTCAGGAGCGCTACGGTTTTAACCCGCGGGACTTTACGAGTCCGTACGCGGCGGCCATTGCTTCCTTCATCTCCTTTCCAACCGGCTCAATCCTGCCAATGCTGGCGGTAACGATGGCCCCGGGCAATATCCGAATCATCGCTACGATGGCGGCAGTTCTGGTGGCCCTGCTAATTACCGGTTACTGCGCGGCGATCTTGAGCAAGGCTGACCGGGTCAAGTCAATGCTGCGTAACGCCACGGCCGGTTTGCTAACGATGGGCGTGACCTACTTGATCGGTCAGCTCTTTGCGCGCTAAGGGGGTGCAGGTAAATGGCAAAAATTAAACGCCAAAAGCAAACGATGGAGGAAAAACTGAATACTCTTCGTGCCGGGGTGTTGGGATCTAACGACGGGATTTTGACCGTCGTTGGGGTTCTGGTTTCCGTGGCGGCGGCGACCTCCAACCGCTTTACGATTTTTATCGCCGGCCTATCCGACCTGCTCGCCTGTGCCTTTTCGATGGCCTGCGGGGAGTATGCGTCGGTTTCTACTCAGCGGGACACCGAAGAATCCGCCGTGGCCAAAGAAGAACGCCTGCTCAAGACCGACTTTGCCGGTGAGCTAGCGGCGGTCCAGCAGTACTATGTCAATAAGGGGGTCACGCCGGAAACCTCTATGGCGATTGCCAAGGATTTGCTAAACAAAAAGTCACTGCAGACAATGGTCCGGATCAAGTATGACATTGAACTTGGCCACTTCCTGAGCCCCTGGGACGCGGCCTGGTCGTCTCTTTTCAGTGCGGCCGCCGGTGGACTCTTCCCACTGATGGCGATGACCTTTGCACCAGATGCCCTGAAATGGTACGCGGTGATTCTCGCTGTCGTTCTCACCAGCGCTCTGACCGGGTTTATCAGTTCAAAGCTGGGGAACGGTCTGGTAAAGGTGGCGGTGATGCGTAATATCATCATCGCCTTGATTACCGTTGCCATCCACTATGGCGTAGGGAAACTGTTTTAAATAATATTGAAAAAGGGTATCCGTCGAGCAAACGGATACCCTTTTGAGTTGATCTGAATTATTTTTCTGGTTCTGACGAAGCCTTATAGCCGCCCGGCCGGATAACGTGTTCTTCGTCGACCGGGGTGTTGAAGAGCTCCTCGTCCCTTCCCCGTGCACATTCGGCTTGGAGGGTGATATGACAGATCCCGTATTTGTGGCGGAGGATATCCTCAACCTGGGCGTAGATCGGCTCCACCTGGCTTAAGAGCAGGTCTTGGCAGTTGAGGTGGGCGGAGAAAATGATCCGGTGTTCATCGATCATCCAGGCGTGAACGTGGTGGACGGCCTCGACACCAGGCACCTGCTTAATATCTGCGGCGATCTGCTCGTAGTCAAGGTCTGGTGACGACTGCATCAGGATCTTGATGGTCTGGACGATGATCGGCCAGGATTCGTAGCCGATGTAGAGGGCCACACCGATCGTCAGGGCCGGATCGAGCCACGGGACGTTGACAAAGGTCAGAATCACCCCACCGATGATCACGGCTACTGAGGAGAGGGCGTCGCTTAAAACGTGCAGGTAGGTTGCCTTGACGTTCAGACTGTCATGGCTGCCAGAATGCAGTAGGAGGGCGGAGACTAGGTTGGCTACCAACCCGACGATGGCCACCGTCAGCATGATGCCCCCGTTGATGTGCTCGGGGTGCCCAAGTCGTTGAATTGCCTCGCCGATCAGGAAGATGGCGATGATGATCAGGAGAAGACTGTTGGTCAAAGCAGACAAAATTTCCGCCCGCCGGTAGCCATAGGTCCGCTGCTTGGTTTCTGGCCGCGAGCCAAGGTGCTGGGCAAAGTAGCCGAGGACGATCGAAAACGAATCGCCCATGTTGTGGAAGGCGTCCGAGAGCAGGGCTAGACTGCCGGAAACCAGTCCCCCAACGATTTCGACAATGGTAATCAGAACGTTAAGCAGGGTCACCGCTAAGAAGCGTTTCCCGGTGATCTTTTCTTCCATTTTAGTGGTCTCCTTGTTTTAAGAATTGCAATTGTTTACCCAAACGGCTTATAATTACTAAATGTTGCTGAATTAAAAAGTTAGGGTTTCCAAATCACACTTTTATGATATGCTATAATATTCCTAGATTCAACTTAGGACTAAATTAATGTTTTCGTGACCGTTCGCAGGCCAGATTCTTACTGTAGAGGTGAATTAATGTTGACTCCAATGAAGGAAGACTATTTGAAGATCATTTTTGAGCTGGGGGGCAGCTACAAAAAAGTTTCTAATAAAGAAATTTCCCTTGGATTGGGAATTGCTGCCGGTTCCGTGACCGAAATGATTTCCAAGCTGTCTGATGAGGGGCTGGTCATCCATGAACCGTATGCGGGCATTTCACTAACCAAGAAGGGGCAGCGCTATGCGGCCGAATTGGTCCGCAAGCACCGTCTCTGGGAAACCTTTTTGGTTAATAAGCTAAATTATAATTTCGCCGATGTGCATTCTGAGGCTGAGGTCCTGGAGCACCAGACCAGTGACCGCCTGGCAACGGCCCTGGATGACTTTCTCCAGCACCCGAAAACCTGCCCGCATGGTGGGGTGATCCCGGCTGCCAATGGCCACTTTCCAGACGTCAGTCACCGTCTGCTGGCGGACGCCAAGGATGGCGAAGAGGTCGAACTAGAACGTTTCCTAGACAACCACGAGCTGCTGACCTATCTGGAAGAGCTCGGCCTACGTCCCCAGGAACGGGTCACGGTGGTTCGCCACGAACCATTCGAGGGGCCAATCGTGATTAAGAAGGTTGGCCAGGAGGCACCAATCAACGTGTCTTACAAGGCTGCCCACAATATCTTCATCAAGGAAAAATAAAATTAAAAGGTCCAGCAAACGAAAAAATGTTTGCGGGGCCTTTAAAAATTGCTAAAATACCACTTGTAAGTTGAAAAGGGGGCGGCAAAATGCTAACAAAGAAACGCCGGCGCTTGGCCCTGCGCACCTGCTCGCTGGCCGGGCGCCTGCTCATCGAGAACGGGTCGAACATGGACCGGGTCAATGACACGCTCAACCACATGGCCCGCAGTGCGGGGCTCAAGGACTTTCAGGCCTTTACGACCGTCACGGGGATGGTGCTGGGGGCCAACAACCTGCCGAACGCCATCGTCATGAACATTCGCCGGCGCAAAAATGACCTGAGCAAGATTGCCGCCGTCAACGAAATTTCCCGGGAAATGGCCCAGGGGCTGATCACCTTACCGGAGGCCTATGCTCAGTTGAAGTGGGTAGATCGCCAGGGGCCTTATAAGTTCCAAAACCTGGTCGAGGCCCTGGCTGCCGCCGTCCTCAGCCTGGCATTGATGATTGTCTTTACCGGCGACTACCGCGACTGCTGGGCCGGCTTCATCGATGGCGGGATCAGCTATGCCGTCTTTTCCTACATGATCCGCAAGTTTAAGATCCAGTACCTGGGAGAGTTCTGTTCGTCTTTGGTAATCGGCTTCTTGGCTGTGGTGATGGTTAAATTAGGCTGGGCCCACGATATCAATGATATCATCATCGGTGCCGTCATGCCCCTGGTACCCGGAATCCCGCTGACTAACGCCGCCCGTGACCTGGTGTCTGGCAACCTGATCAGCGGACCGACACGAGGAATTGAGGCAATCCTGACGGCGGTGGCGATCGGCAGTGCGATCGTGATTGTTTTGCACTTTGTTTAGGAGGGGAAGAGATGTATTACTGGTTAAACTTATTGCTGCAGTTTTTTCTTTCCTATATCTCAACCATCTGTTTTGGAATCCTGCTTCACATCCCAGTCAAAGCCTATAACATCGCTGGAATTATCGGTGGGGGCTCCTGGGTGATCTATTGGATCATGTACTACCAGCAGGGGGTGGGCCTGTCCTTTAGCAACCTTGCCGCAGCCGTTTTGATTGCCATCTGCAGCCGTTTTGCTGCCCAACACAAGAAAATGCCGACAATCGTCTTCGAGGTTCCCGCCCTGGTGCCGTTTGTGCCCGGGGGCCAGGCCTACAAGATGGTCCGCAACTTTGCGATCGGCAACTACCACCTGGTGACCTTTTACTTCTACCAGGTGGTGGTGATTGTCGGGGCAATTACGCTTGGCTTTGGCCTGGGTGAACTGCTGAACCGGATAATTCATTATCGCCGGTGGCGGAGTGTCAAAAGGACTCGTTGATGTGGTATACTCAATTGAAATCAATATTTGAAAATTAGGAGATGATCAATGATTATCAAATAAATCATTAAATATTATCAAAAATAGTATAATATTACTGGAGGCTAAAACGTGAGGTGATATTATGCTACCGAGAATGATTGAGCCAAAGATGATCGCTGAGCGCACGCCTACCAATTGAAGAGATGCCACAAAATAGTAATCTTTGAAAGGTGGTGAAAATAATGCTCAGAACGGAAAAAGTGCGTCTGTATCCCAACACAACCATGAAAAAAGTTCTTGATGCTTTGTGTGATTATCGACGCTATTGCTGGAACCATGGATTAGCCCTGTGGAATGACATGTACGACGAGTCACTGATTATGGATAACAAGAAACTTCGCCCGAATGCCTATAAGGTCCGAAATGAGTTGGTCGCTAATAAAGCGGACTGGCAATACGGATTATCAGCTCGCTGCTTACAATTGACGATTGCTGACCTGGGGAAAGCCTGGCAAAACTTCTTCGACAAAAGTCAGCCGGATTGGGGCAAGCCGCATTTCAGATCGAAGCGCGCACCCCGCCAAGGTTTTAAAACTGACCGCGCCAAGATCGTCAATGGGAAGTTACGGTTAGATAAGCCTCGTGGAATTAAGGGCAATTACGATCTGCCTTTTAAGGGTGCTCAAAGCATAGAGGGTGAATTAAAAGTCGTTTCAGTTTACCGGGAAAACGGCAAGTACTGGGCTTCCTTACCGTTTGAGGTTCAGAAATCGTCAAAGCCGCAAACTGGTCAAAGCACGGCCGTTGACGTTAACGTGGGGCACTTTAACTACACCGCAGGCGAGGTCAACACCTTGCCGAAGCGATTGCGAAAGCTTTACCAGCGCATCAAGTACTATCAACGGGTATTAGCTCGTAAACGCAAAGTGAATGGCAAGTTAGCTAATCGCAGTAAGAATTACGTGCAGACGAAAGCCAAGCTGCAACGTGATTATCGGCGAGTAACAAACCTTCAAAATGACATTTTACAAAAATTTACGACGAATCTGGTTGATAACTATGACACGATCGTGATTGAAGATCTGGCAGTTAAGCAGATGCAGATGAGCCATGTTGCTTCTAAGGGCTTGCAGCGGTCCCTGTTCGGCAAGTTTCGCCAGATTTTGACCTACAAAACCGAATGGTATGGGAAGCAGTTAGTCCTGGCCGATCAACATTATCCCAGCACCCAGCGCTGTGCTAAGTGCGGTCACGTCAAAACAGGCAAAGACAAGATCACTCTACAAGGTAATGCCAATCACCATACTAAGCATAACGAATATATCTGTTATCAATGTGGTTACCATAATGATCGTGATCAAAATGCAGTGCTCAATCTCTTGGCATTAGTACAGTAATTATCATTATGAGGGTGGGCTACACCCTTCAAGCTATCAGAGCCAGTCAATGCGATTACTCCCTAGTTGGAATACCGGAATACTGGTGTTGACGGTAGTAAATAAAATTAAGAAAGGAAGACTATATTCCTTCACAAATATGATCAAATAAGTAAATGATGATATTTGTTCACGTTTTATATAGCAGATTAAGCACAAAAATGTTTATTGAACGTGACGACCACCGCTTACGGCGTTTTGCCATTGGCGGCGTGTTCTTTCTTATTCTAATGTTGCTGATCATGTTTAACTCGTCAGTGGCGACGATGATCGATGCTGTTTTACAATCACTGTTTACCGGTCAACGAATTGAGGGGGCGGGCTGGTTCCATGCCCTGATGACCCTCCTGTCCTTTTTGGCAAAGCCGACGATGGACATCATCTGGATTCTGATCATTGCCGTGATTCTCTGGCTCAAGCGCTATCAAATTCCGGCGCTGTGGGCGGCCTGTACCCTACTTGGCGGGGACGTCTTTGGTGAGCTCTTTAAGCACATCGTCAAGCGGGCTCGGCCGGCACAGCACCTGGCAGCCGATGATGGCTACAGTTTCCCCAGTGGTCACGTCCTGGGCTTCTTCCTGGTGGCCGCGGTCCTTCTGCTGATCGTGGTTCCACTGATCCGCAAGCATTCGACGCGGACGATCTGCCAGCTGCTGATCGTCTTTGCCGTCTTCTTCCTGGCCGTTTCCCGGGTGTACCTCTACGCCCACTGGCCGTTTGACACGATTGGTGCCATGCTTCTGGCCTACACCTGGCTTCAGGTAGCCGAATGGCTCTACGTGGCCTGGGCACCGCGCCTCTTGCGGATTCCGTTTTTATCGAGTTCTGAAATTTAATTTGATGAGGAGAAAAGCCGTGGCAACGCGGCTTTTTAGTTTGCTATGATTACAACCAAGAGATTATTGATTGAGCGGGCAACCGACGGGGACGCACCTAGCCTGCAAAAATTATTAAGCGATCCGCGGGTGACCGGGCCGAGTCAACTGTTGATCTCGCCCACGCCGGCAGCTAGCCGGTTTCTGATCCAGTCGCGCCATCCCCTGGTCATCCGGCGCCGCACAGCCCCAGATAAGATTATTGGCTTGCTTTTTCTGACGGCGCTGGGATCTAATCGCTGGGAACTCGGCTACCTCCTCCAGGTGGCCGACTGGAATCGGGGGTTGATGACCGAGGCTCTGGCCGGGGTGTTGAATCGCTTAAAGACGGGGATGGCGCTCGAAGCGACGGTCGACCGCACGAACCCGGCTTCGGCGCGGGTTTTAGAAAAGAGTGGCTTTCGGCAAATCGCCGCTGACGCCCGGCAGACGACCTGGCGCTACCAAAAAAGACTTGCGTCAGAAAAAGATTAGAGTATAATTAAAAAATAATGAAGAGGTTGCACTGCTGATTAGTAGCTGCGGTGAGGTGAGTGAGCACCAGAAGCCGCAATGAAAGGGAGCAGTGCCGAAACGGGGTCGTCCTTACTGGCGTCTTTCGTTGGGCCATCGTCAAAGAGGCGGTGGACTGTCGCAATACTGCGGGGCGCTTCCGGAATAGATTCAAATTAACATTGATTGAGTCTTCTTACGGGTGCCCTCGGTAAGAAGGCTTTTAATTTACTATTGGAGGAATGAGTTTATGGCAGATAGCACAGATCACTCGACCGGCCATATTAAGCGGTCCTTGAAGACCCGGCACCTGTCGATGATTGCCCTTGGGGGAACCATCGGGACCGGGCTGTTCATTACCAGTGGGGAGGCAATCTCCACTGCCGGGCCAGGTGGGGCGCTGGTTGCCTACATCGTGATGGGCTTCATGGTCTACTTCTTGATGACCAGTCTCGGGGAAATGGCCACCTACATGCCGCTGACCGGTTCGTTTTCTGCTTATTCAACAAAGTTCGTCGACCCGGCGCTGGGGTTTGCGATGGGCTGGAACTACTGGCTGAACTGGGCGGTGACAATTCCGGTTGAGGCGACGACGGCTGGCATCATCATGAACTACTGGCTGCCGAGCGTTCCGCAATGGATCTTCAGTGTGGCGGTACTGGCCCTGATCTTTATCATCAACTACCTCTCCGTGCGTTCCTACGGGGAAACGGAGTACTGGCTGGCCCTGATCAAGATCGTGACCGTCATTGTCTTCCTGATCATCGGGGTAGCAATCATCCTGGGAATCATGGGTGGTCACGCTGTCGGTTTGAGCAATTTCCACTACAAGAAGGCACCGTTTGTCGGTGGGATTCCGTCAATCATCAGCGTCTTCCTGATCGCCGGATTCTCCTTCCAGGGGACTGAGCTGGTCGGGATTACTGCTGGTGAGGCCAGCGATCCCGAACACTCCGTCTCCAAGGCCATTCACTCGACCTTCTGGCGGATCCTGATTTTCTACATCTGCACGATCTTCGTGATTGCCTGCATCCTGCCGTACACCGATAAGAACCTGCTGAACCAAGACGTTTCCAACGTGACGATGAGTCCATTCACGATCGTCTTCAAGCGGGCTGGTCTGGCAGTGGCCGCCAGCATCATGAACGCGGTTATTCTGACGGCCGTGGTTTCTTCAGCTAATTCCGGGCTCTATGCTTCGACGCGGATGCTCTTCTCCCAGGCGCGGGAAGGCTACGCATGGCGTTTCCTGGGCTACGTTAACAAGCGGGGGATTCCGATCTACGCCCTGCTGGGGACGATGTTGGTCTCCACTTTGATTTACCTGACCCAGTTCATCGGACCTCAGGCCTACAACTACCTGATTAGTGCCTCTGGGCTATGTGGGTTCATTGCTTGGTTGGGGATCGCCGCCTCGCACTGGCGCTTCCGGCGGGCCTATATCGCCCAGGGTCGCGACATCAACGACCTCAAGTACCGGTCGGCCTTCTTCCCGTTTGGCCCGATCTTCGCCTTTATCCTTTGCTTCATCGTTATCTGTGGGCAGAACGTCAACGCCTTCATTAAGCTGGACTGGCAAAACATTGCCATCTCCTACATGAGTGTGCCGATCTTCTTGATCCTGTTCATTTACTACAAGGTGCGCTACAAGACCCACCTGATCCCGCTTGACCAGGTTGACCTGTCACGGAGCACCAAGGGTGAGAAGTACGTACCAGATGATGAGGCTGATTAAACTTTAACCACAAAATATGGCCACTTTTCGGTGGTCATTTTGTTTTTAAATGTTAGAATGGTAATCGTGAATTTTAAACAAAAGATTTTAATGAGAAAGGAACAGTTACGAAATGATTGCTTTAGCAGGAACAATCGGGGCCGGCAAGACCAGCCTGACCCAGCTTCTGGCCAAGCATTTAAACAGCCAGGCCTTTTACGAATCCGTCGACGACAACAAGATTTTGCCACTCTTCTATGAAAACCCAAAGAAGTACGGCTTCTTGTTGCAGATTTACTTCTTAAACAAGCGCCTGGACGAGATTAAGGCCTCTTACAGCAACGACCTCAATGTCTTGGACCGGTCAATCTTTGAAGACGAACTCTTGTTTAAGCTCAATGCCGACATGGGCCGAGCAACGGAGACGGAATCCAATATCTATTCCTCATTGCTGAGCAACATGATGGAAGAACTGCCAGACCAGGCTCATCAGAAGGCGCCAAACCTTCTGATTACGATTAAGGTTTCCTTTGAGACGATGCTGCACCGGATCGAAAAGCGCGGTCGGGCCTACGAACAGATCGCCAATGATCCGTCGCTGTATTCCTACTACAAGAACCTGAACGACCGTTACGACGCTTGGTACGAGAACTATGATGAGAGTCCAAAGATGTTGATTGACGGGGACAAGTATAACTTTGTCGAGAACCCGACGGCGGCCACCCAGGTGTTGGGGATGATTGATCGCAAACTAACTGAATTAAATTTGAAGTAGGATTTGACAAAGCAAACAATCGATGTTATATTAATTAAGCTGATTTGTTTCAGCTTAATTCTTTGGAGGATTAGCTCAGTTGGGAGAGCATCTGCCTTACAAGCAGAGGGTCACAGGTTCGAGCCCTGTATCCTCCATATGCGGATGTGGCGGAATTGGCAGACGCGCAAGATTTAGGATCTTGTATCTTTTGATGTAAGGGTTCAAGTCCCTTCGTCCGCATTCAACTTTTTCTAAAAAGTTGTTGACAATTCCGAGAACATCACGTATAATAAATAACTGTTGATACGGAATGTGTCTAAAAGTTCATATGCGGAAGTAGTTCAGTGGTAGAACATCACCTTGCCATGGTGGGGGTCGCGGGTTCGAATCCCGTCTTCCGCTCTTATGCACCCATAGCGCAATTGGATAGAGTGTCTGACTACGAATCAGAAGGTTGAAGGTTCGACTCCTTCTGGGTGCATCACAAAGCGTGACAGTTATCTCCTTGAGATGGGTGTGACGCTTCTTTTTTTCGGAAATTAGCTCAGCTTGGTAGAGCGCTGCGTTCGGGACGCAGAGGTCGCAAGTTCGAATCTTGTATTTCCGATTTTTTTATTTTAAAGGCTGTCAGCTAACGAAGAGTTGGTTGGCAGCCTTTTTTGTTACTCATAAGCAAGGCAGGTAAAGAAATGTCCATCCATCAATAATTTGGATGGAGCCTTGTGGGTTTGATAGATCCAATCGATTTAAGTTCTTAATCGCTAGCAACTAAAAAATACATTTTTACTGAAAACTGTTATCCTAAAACTGAAATCTAGACATTTTGGTGCCTTAAATTGTGATATTATTACCCCGTAAAAATAACTTGGGAGGGTAATTTTAGTGAGTAAAGAACATAAAAAATATATAAAGCCGGCAAAAAATGGCTAACAACAATTATAGTCGCAGCGATTGCCTTGGTGGGAAGTCTAGCTGTTAGCAACGTTCATGCCGACACAACATCAACAGCTCAAACTACAATAGCATCCCAACAGCGGCAACAGGTTGGAACTGATCAGCAGGGCCAAAATGTGCAACAGAATTTTAGTCAGCAGGATCAGGAAACTACAGATGGTAACCAAGCTCCACAGAGGGAAAACACAACTACCGCTATAAATCAGCCTTCGATAAACACTGCCACACTAACGGTTTCGCAGCCCAAAGCCAACGCTGGCAACCAATGGGTTCACTATGATCAGGGCTGGTCACGTACGGATAATCAGGGCAACTGGGTTTACAGCCAATGGCAGTACATCAATAATAAATGGTACTACTTCAATGATGCTGGTTATGCACAAACTGGCTGGTACCAATCCGGTGCCGGTAACTGGTTCTATTTTGATAATAATAATGCTTGGGCGCTGACCGGCTGGCAAAATATCAATAATCATTGGTACCATTTTGATCCAGACAATGCGTGGGCCAATCGTGGCTGGTACCAATCCGGTGCCGGTAACTGGTATTATTTTGATTGGAATAACGCTTGGGCTTTGACCGGTTGGCAAAAAATTAATAATAGTTGGTATTACTTTGATCCAAATAATGCGTGGGCTGATCGTGGCTGGTACCAATCCGGCGCCGGTAATTGGTATTATTTTGATTGGAATAACGCCTGGGCCTTAACGGGCTGGCAGCGGATTAATGGCAGTTGGCACTACTTCGATCCGACTAATGCTTGGATGCTGACGGGGTGGCAGACAATTAATGGCGTTAGTTACTACTTGAATCAGTCAGGGGCATGGACTGGTGAAAAGGCAGCTACTGGAAAGTGGGTTAAGTTTTATGACGAATGGCAATACCGCTTGGCAAATGGTCAATTGGCTTCTGGCTGGCAAAAAATAGATGGTTACTGGTACTACTTTGGTATAAATGATGCCATCGTTACGGATTTGGTCTTGGACGTTCTTCCACCTTTTGCACAAGCAGACGAAAATCATTGTGTAAACAGTTATTTGGATTCTCAAGGACACTTGGTAACCAATGGTTGGGTCAATAATGGGGGTGCCTACTACTATGCTGACGGTAATGACCATGGAGCTCTTCTTTGCGGCTGGCATAAGATTAATGGTTCCTGGTATCACTTTAATGGTGGAGGTGTCATGACAAATAATATGATTCTAGATAGCCTCCCGGATGGCTGTCCTAGAGATCAAGAACATAGTGAGGCCTGCTATCTTGACAATAATGGGCGGCTTGTAATGAGCGGCTGGATTAACTATGATGGGCTTCGCGGTTACGCGGATAGCCAGGCTAACGGTGCATTATTTGCAGGCTGGCATAAGATTGATGGTTCCTGGTACTACTTTAACGCTGGTGGTGTATTAGAAACCAGTGACACAATCGATGGTCATTATGTTGGCAAGGATGGCAAAGCGGTTAACTAATTAAGATTTTAAAGGCTGACAATCAACGAAGAGCATTGGTTGTCAGCCTTAATAATGTTAAAAATGTGGTTTCGCTGGGCGACTGTAGTACACGAGATGTTGTTCCAGTGTTTGTGGCTCGACGACGATTTTGCTGACGCTGCAATTTTCCGGTTCGAGAATTTCCAAGCCGTGGATGTTGGTCGCATTTGCCGCGAAGGAACGAACCGTGAAGCCGTGGGTGACAATCAGGAGCCGGTCGTTGGGGTGGGTTTTGACGATATCCTTAGTGAATGCAAGCACCCGTTGACGGACGTGATCAAAGCTTTCACCATGCGCCACTTGAGCGTAGTTTGGCCGCACATCATGAATCAGGCTATAGAAAAGTGCGGGATACTGGGCCTCTAGCTTGGCGTTGTCCTGGCCATCCCAGTCGCCATAAGAGATTTCCAGGAGCCGCTGGTCGGTAATGACAGGGAGGTTGAGTTTCTGGTTGAGGATGCGAGCGGTCTGGACAGTGCGCCGCAGGGGTGATTGGTAGAGGGCAGTGAGGTTCAAAGGGTGGAAGACGGCTGCTAGATCTTGAGCCTGTTCAAGCCCTTCAGCGGATAAGAGGGTGCGGTCGTCATTAATCGTTCCCTGCTTGAGCCCAGCGCGGTTGGCAATGGTTTGGCCGTGGCGCACAATATATAATTCAGTCATCGAGTTTTGCTCCTTTATTTTTTTAATTATTATACCGGATATTGACAAAAAATTAAATCAAGGTTAAAATTCAATTAATGATTTGTAATACCTAAAAGGAGGGAGCGCCATGATGAAGAATCTCAAGACAGTATTATTAAGCTCCTCCCAGTCTTCTAGCATTTAGAAGGCTGGCCTTTTGGGGTGGCCTTCACATGGTGGGGGCCACGAACTAGATTAGGATCCTAATCCAATGGTCTCCACGAATGGTGGGGGCCTTTTTTCGTACCAGACGATTTGGAGGGATCAAGATGCCAATTTATAACTACGCCGCCGGTCCGGCGACCTTGCCACGGACCGTTCTCAAACAAGTCCAAGCCGAACTGCTCGATTATCATGGCTCAGGGATGAGCATTGTCGAGATTTCACACCGTTCGCCACTCTTTGATGAGGTGCTCACCCAGGCTCACGATCGTGTCCTCAAGCTGATGCACCTGGGGGACGACTACGAGGCCCTCTTCCTTCAGGGTGGGGGCACCTTGCAGTTTACGATGGTGCCGCTGAACCTGGCCACCAAACATCACCGCGTTGCCTATGCCAATACCGGTCATTGGTCGGAACGGGCGATCGAGGAAGCCGAGAAGATCCCTGGACTGACGGTCGATACGGTCACGGATGCGGGTCCCGATTTTACAACGATTCCGACCGTTCCCGAACTGCCGGCCGCTACTTACGACTACCTGCACATCACCGGAAACAATACGATCTACGGCACGGCCTACCATGAGCTGCCGGAGACGACGGTGCCGCTGGTGGGGGACCTGTCGTCGAACTTCCTGGGGCAAACCTACGACTTCAACCGTTTCGACCTGATCTATGCTGGGGCGCAAAAGAACCTGGCGCCGGCGGGACTGACGATCGTGGTCCTGAAAAAGAAGCTTTTGGATCAGGAAAGTACCCTGCCAAGCATGCTGAACTATCTGGCCCTGGCGAAGAAACATTCGACACTCAACACGCCACCGGTCTTCCAGATTTACGTTGCCAACCTGGTGATGAAGTGGCTTGAGGATCAGGGTGGGGTCGAAGCAATCAACGATCAAAACGTCAAGAAGTCCGACCTGATCTACGACTACTTGGCCGAATCGAAGTTCTTTACCAACAAGGTCGCGCCCAATGCGCGCTCGCTGACCAATATCCCGTTTACGACCGGTGATCCAGACCTGGATGCCGTCTTTGTCCAAGAGGCGGACCAAGCCGGCTTGAAGAACCTCAAGGGCCACCGGCTGGTCGGGGGAATGCGGGCCAGCCTCTATAACGCCATGCCATACGAAGGCGCGGTTGCCCTGCGCGATTTCATGGCTAAGTTTGAACGGGAACACGCATAGATAAGGAGGAAACGCTATGTACAACATTAAAACCTACAACGCCATTGCTCAGGCCGGCCTGGCAGAATTCAACGACGACTACCGAATCAACCAAGACGCTGCCGCCCCAGACGCCTACATGATCCGCAGCGTTGACCTGCACGACCAGGAATTTCCGGCCAGCTTAAAGGTGATTGCCCGCTGTGGCGCCGGCTTTAACAACATCCCCCTTGACCGGGCCCTGGAAGACGGGATCGCAGTCTTCAACACGCCCGGCGGCAATGCCAACGCGGTTAAGGAACTGGTGTTGGCGATCATGATCGATGCCAAGCGGAACCTGATCAACGCGGCCAACTGGAGCGCTTCGGCCGCGCCCGGTGCCGACATTACCCTGCGGACTGAGAAACAGAAAACTCAATTCAGCGGTACGGAATTGCTGGGCAAGAAGCTGGCCATCCTGGGGTTAGGCCACGTTGGCTCGCTGGTGGCCAACGCCGCAATTGACCTGGGGATGGACGTTACCGGCTATGACCCCTACCTGTCGGTTGACTCAGCCTGGCACCTTTCGCCGGCAGTCAAACGGGCGGCGACGATCAAGGAGACGGTTGCCGGGGCCGACTTTATCACGGTCCACGTACCAAAGAATGAGGAGACCACGGGCTTGATTGGCGCCAAGGAGATAGCGATGTTCAAACCGGGCGCGGTGCTGCTCAACTACTCCCGCCTGGGGATTGTCGACAACGCGGCTGTCCTCCCTGCACTAGAAAACGGTCAGCTTGCCCACTACAGCACCGATTTCAGTGACGAGCAGATTTTGGGCAACGACCAGGTCACGATTACACCCCACATCGGCGGCTCGACGAGGGAAGCCACGGCCAACTGCGCCCGGATTGCGGCTCACGAGATCATGGACTACCTGGCTACCGGGAATACCACCAATTCCGTCAATCTGCCGAATGTGAAGGTTCCCTTTGCCGGCCCACACCGCTTTACGATCATTCACCGCAACGTGCCGAACATGCTGGGACAGATCACAACCGTCATGGCCAATAACCAGTTGAACATCGAAAACTTAGTCAACCGTTCACGCGACAAGTATGCCTACACAATCGTCGATATCAGTGATCTTGAGGCGACAACTGTCAAGAAGGTGACCGCCGAACTGGAGAACATCGCTGCGGTCAGTCGAGTTCGTTACATCCAACACTAAAAAATTCCCCGCCTGGTGCTGAAACCGAGCGGGGAATCTTTTAATTAGTCCTTAGGGGATTTCTTGATAGGCCAGGCGCTTGATGACCTTCTGACTCTGCGGATAGCGGTCAAGCAGGGTCGCCTGGTCGAAGACTTCGAAGTCATGATAATCAAAGCCCGGTGCGACCGCGCAGCTGACTAGGCTGAAGCCAGCGGTGTTAACTTCCGAGCCAAAGATCGTTCCGGCGGGGACACGGTACTGCAGCTGCTCGCCCTTGTCTAGTGCCGGGCCTAAGACAACCTGGCTGGCGGAACCGTTGGGGAACAGCAAGTGGATGGTAATGGCGTCACCGGCGTGGTAATACCAGAACTCATCATGCTTTAAGCGGTGAAAGTGTGATGGCGAGGATTGGTCCAGCAAAAAGTAGATCGAGGTGTAGTAATAGCGTTCCTGGTTGACGCTGGCCGGACAAAAGGTGGTGGCACTGTGATAAACCTGCCGGTACCAGCCGCCTTCCGGGTGCGGCTCAAGATGCAGATAGCTGATGTAGTCTTGCTTGTTCATTGGCGGGAACCTCAACTTTCTTGGATTAAAAATATTATAGCATGTGGATGGGCGGGAAATGCTCATGTCTCCATGCCCAAATTTAACTGGCAACAGTGCTTCTTAATTGCCCTGGAAAGATCAATCGGCTAGTATGGACAGAGACGAAAGGAGGGAGCTCGGTGCGACGATTAGTTCTAATTTGTTTCATTACAATTTGGGGATTCTTCCTTGCCCTGCCAGCCAGTGCCGACCAGTTACCGACGACTCCCTTTAGTGATTCAAGTGCAACGACCACGAACCAGTCTGGGCTGACCTTTAGCAGTTCAACTACCCAAAAGCGTCATCACTATGTAATTCCACAGAACACGCCGGTGCCTCTGGAAGGTGTTCGTTGGCCTAGTAAGCAGGTGACCATCTGCATGCAGACGGATGATCCGCACATTCAACAGGCCTTTCGGGACGCTGTTAAACGGTGGAATCGGACCAAGGCAATTCGCTTTCGTTGGATCAAGAATCCTAATAAGGCGGAGGTAATTGCCCAGACGGGGGATCTCGATGATTCACAATCGGCCACGGTGGGAATTGTCACTTCACAATTGGGCGCGACCGAGACGGAATTTAATCCAGATACTCATACCCTCACCCGGGCCACGTCAACCCTGGATTCAGCGGAGCTAGACTATACGAGCCGGCAATTTCGCAGCAGGGTGGCCCAACACGAGCTGGGCCACGCAATCGGGCTAGCCCATGCCCCGTCCTATGCCCATAGTGTCATGATCCCGCGGAATATCCAGACCGGGATTACAAAGAACGACATTAAGAGCGTCCGGATGCTCTACCACGATTAAAAATTTACTAAACTTTAGTAAGCGATTGTGACGGCTTGCGCAAATTTAGATTGTTTCGAGATTATTGCGAGAAAAAATTGGTGATTGGTTTGATATGCGGGGATGGCTTGTGAAAGGGTCTTTCCCGCAATAACAGCGAATGGTATGGCTTTCGAAATAAAATTGTTGGCGATTTCACTTTAAATTCCAGCGGAGATCTGCTACTATAGAAAATGTGAAATGTATAACATGTTGATGAGAAAAGGAGAGTTTACCTTATGAAAGCTGCTTGTATGAACGATCCAGTTGATGGATATGTTACTGTTAAGGATGTTAAGCTTCGTGACCTCAAGCCTGGTGAAGCTTTAGTTGACATGGAATACTGTGGTCTTTGCCACACCGACCTGCACTGTGCTGCCGGTGAATTTGGCAAGTACCCTGGCCGGATCATCGGTCACGAAGGTGTCGGCCGTGTTTCCAAGGTTGCCCCTGGCGTTACCAGCTTAAAGGTTGGCGACCGGGTATCAATTGCTTGGTTCTTCAAGGGCTGTGGCCACTGTGAATACTGCCTGACCGGCCGTGAAACTCTTTGCCGTAACGTCTTGAACGCCGGCCTGACTGCCGATGGTGCGATGGCTGAACAATGTATCGTCCCAGCTGACTACGCTGTTAAGGTTCCAGAAGGCCTGGACCCAGTTGAAGCTACTTCACTGACCTGTGCCGGTGTTACTATGTACAAGGCTCTGAAGGTTGCTGACATTAAGCCTGGTCAATGGGTATCCATTGTTGGTGCCGGTGGTCTGGGTAACCTCGGGATTCAATTCGCTCACAACGTCTTCGGTGCTCACGTTGTTGCCGTTGATGGTAACGAAGACAAACTGAAGGCTGCTAAGGAAAACGGTGCTGAAGTATGCATCAACCGTCACGATAACAACGTTGACGAACAGATCCAAGAAAAGGTTGGCGGGGTTCACGCTGCTGTTGTTACTGCCGTTACGACCGCTGCTTTTGACCAAGCCGTTAACTCCCTGCGCCCAGATGGCAAGTTAGTTGCCGTTGCTCTGCCACAGGGTGACATGAAGCTGAACATTGCCAAGACTGTTCTGGACGGCATCATCGTTGCTGGTTCCCTGGTTGGTACTCGTCAGGACCTGGCAGAATGCTTCCAATTCGGTGCTGAAGGCAAGGTTCACCCAATCGTTCACACACGGAAGCTCTCCGAAATCAATGACATGATCCAAGAACTGAAGGACAACAAGGTTGTTGGTCGGAACGTTGTTGACTTCTCATTAGAAAAGTAATTTAACCAATTAAAGCAGCGATTGCCTAATCGCTGCTTTTTAATACCTTCCAAATAAAAATGGACGAATTACGTGGGCAACCACGTAATTCGTCCATTTGCCTCTCCTTGTAAATTGTGATTATGATTAGCCCCGTACGGACTGGCCGCCATCAACGACAATTTCCGTCCCGTTGACGAAGCGGGCCTCATCGGAAGCCAGGAAGAGGACCGCGTAACCAACATCTTCGGGATTACCCAGGTAGCCCATCGGAATGCCGGCGATCAAATCATCCAGCAGCTTCTTGCTGAGGGTGAATTGCTGCATCATTGGGGTAACAATCCAGCCCGGTAGAACCGCGTTGACCCGGATGTTGAACTGCCCGAGATCCCGCGCGGCCCCCTTGGTAAGGGCCCGGGATGCCCCTTTCGAAGCAGTATATGGGGAGGCCCCGGCAATTCCCTGAACACTGGCCAGGGACGAAACGTTAATGATGGAGCCCTTGCCGTTTTTCTTCATGTATGGAACGACATACTTCATTCCCAAAAAGTGTGACATGGCGTTGATGTCCATGAAGTGGTGCCAGTCATCGACCGTTGAGTCCATTAGGCCACTGGTCGTGTCGGTATTACCAATTCCTGCGTTGTTGACCAGGATATCAATTTTGCCGAACTTTTCCATTGCTTGATCGACAACCTTTTGCCAGTCGCTTTCCTTTGTAACGTCCTGGATGATTGGCAGGATGCGGTCACCAAACTTTTCCGCAAATTTATTGGCCTGCTTCTTCAGGAGGTCAAACTGGACGTCGGTAGCGACCACGTAGGCTCCTTCTTGCAGGAAGAGGCGGGCTTCAGCGGCACCCTGACCACTTGCAGCACCAGTGATAATCGCAACTTTATCTTTTAAACGATCTGTCATCTTGAAAGTCTCCTTTAATTGATTGACGTTGTTTGTCCAGCCAAAAGGCCTTTATTATAAAAATTATAAAGGAAAGCTGCGCGGTAGTTCAAGAGCTTCCAAGGCAAAATTCAGAACTTTTACTTTTTTACCGACAATAAAAAAGAATTCATAAGTTCGATTGGACCAAATAAACTCTAATCAAGGAAAATGGCTTGATTTTTCACTATTCTGCGAGGCTTTTCGGCGGAGTTTTGGCCTAAAATATGGTAAAATTTGGTCAGAATTAGTCAAACGATGGAAGGTGATAAGGTGGAAAATCGAAGTATTTCGGATATTATTGAAGACTACCTCAAGGGAATTTTTGGTGATGATACTCAAATTGAGATCCGTCGCGCAGAGATTGCCGACCATTTCAATGTCGTTCCATCGCAGATTAACTACGTAATTAAGACCCGGTTTACCATCCAAAATGGCTACCTGGTCCAGAGTAAGCGTGGTGGGGGCGGCTATATCCGCATTGAACGAGTTAATTTACTTGGCGACGTCGATGTGTTAGACTCACTAGTCCAGGCAATTGGGGACTCGATTCGCGAACGTGATGCCTTTGCGATCGTGCAGACCCTATATAATGAAGACCTGATTTCGCAACGTGAGGGGGACTTGATGCTGGTGGCCTTGTCCAAGCAAACCCTGGCGGTGGACGACGCCAACTTGGAGAACAAACTTCGCGCCCGAATCTTAGTTTCGTTTCTCAATCGGCTACGGTATGAAAGTTAGAGGATGATTGTTGATGGATAACATGTTTACACCAAGCGCCAAACATGTCTTAGAAATTGCGCATGAACAGGCAAAATACTTTAAACACCAAGCTGTCGGCACTGAACACCTCCTGCTGGCTCTTTCCATGGATAAGGATGGAATTGCTAACAAGATCTTTGAGCAGTTCTCAATCACCAGTGACGACATTCGTGAAGAAATTGAACGACTGATCGGCTACGGAACGATGGACGATCTGGGCCCGGCGGATTACCTGCCATACTCGCCAAAGGCAAAGCAGGTACTGGCCATGGCCGGTCAAGAGGCCCAACAGATGCACACTTTAAAGATCGGGACTGAGCACCTTTTGCTGGCATTGATTGCTGACGACGGCGTGCTGTCGTCACGGATCCTGTACAGTCTCGATGTCCTGCCGCGTCAGGTTCGTAAGGTGACGCTGCGGCGGCTGGGAATTGCCGAAAGTCAGGTTCGCCAGCAACCGAATCAGCAGGGCAACAATGCGGCTGCTGCGGGGACACCGACCCTCGATAAACTGGCTCGGGACATGACCCGGCTGGCGCGCAGCCACAAACTTGATCCGGTAGTTGGCCGGAACAAGGAGATCAAACGGGTCATCCAGATTCTCAGCCGGCGGACCAAGAACAATCCGGTCCTGATTGGTGAACCGGGTGTCGGCAAGACCGCGATTGCCGAGGGTCTCGCTCAGCGGATGGTGGCCGGGACGGTTCCGGAAGAACTGGCTAATAAGCGGTTGATGGTCCTGGACATGGGCTCGCTGGTTGCGGGCACCAAGTACCGGGGCGAATTTGAAAACCGGCTGAAGAAGGTTATCGAGGAAATCCAAAACGACGGTCACGTGATCCTCTTTATCGATGAACTCCATACCTTGATCGGGGCCGGGGGTGCCGAAGGGGCGATTGATGCCTCCAACATCCTCAAGCCGGCCCTGGCCCGGGGAGAGTTGCAGACCATCGGGGCCACGACCCTGGATGAATACCAAAAGTACATCGAATCTGACGCGGCTTTGGAGCGGCGGTTCGCAACGGTTCAGGTTGACGAGCCAACCCCCGAAGACACTTTAAAGATTCTGAAGGGCTTGCGGCCAAAGTATGAGGAGCATCACCATGCTCAGATTACTGACGAGGCCTTAGAGCAGGCCGTTAAGCTTTCCGACCGTTACATCTCGGACCGTTTCCTGCCCGATAAGGCCATCGATTTGATGGATGAAGCGGCAGCCATGGTCCGGATCGACGCCGAGGAACGGGACGAACGCAAGCCATCCCTTGAAGATAAGCTGGATCAGCTGCGCTCTAAGAAGGAAGCGGCCATTGAAAACCAGGACTTTGACCAGGCGGCCCAGCTGCGTCAGGATGAATTAACCTTAAAGGCGGAACTGAATCGCCAAGCCAAACGGTCGGCCAAGGCGGATCAAAATGGTTACCAACTCAAGGTTACCGGCGAGGATGTGGCCCAGGTTGTTTCCGAATGGACCGGGGTACCGCTGACCCAACTGAAGAAGAGTGAAAGTGAGCGGCTGGTCAACCTGGAGCGGGTTCTCCACCAGCGGGTGATTGGCCAAGATGAGGCCGTCAGTGCGGTGGCCAAGGCGATTCGGCGGGCCCGGAGCGGGCTCAAGAACCCGAACCGGCCGATTGGTTCCTTCATGTTCCTGGGACCGACCGGGGTCGGGAAGACCGAACTGGCTAAGGCCCTGGCCGAAGCAATGTTTGGTTCGGAGGACAACATGATCCGGATCGACATGTCGGAATACATGGAAAAGTACAGCACTAGTCGGCTGATCGGGGCTGCCCCGGGCTACGTCGGCTACGACGAAGGGGGACAGCTGACCGAAAAAGTTCGTCAGCACCCGTACTCCGTTGTTTTACTGGATGAAGCCGAAAAGGCCCACCCGGACGTCTTTAACCTCTTGCTGCAGGTCTTGGATGATGGCTACCTGACCGATGCCAAGGGACGGAAGATTGATTTCCGTAACACCATCATCATCATGACTTCCAATCTAGGGGCCACCCAGCTCCAGGATGAAAAGGAGGTTGGCTTCGGTGCCAAGGACCTCAGTCAGGATTACAATGCGATGGCGGCGGCCATTAAGCAGCAGCTGAAGCTTCACTTCCGGCCCGAATTTTTGAACCGGATTGACGAGACAATCATTTTCCACTCCCTCAACAAGAAAGAGTTGCATCAGATTGTCAAATTAATGGCAAACGAGCTCAGCGAACGGATTGCCGGCCAGGGGATTGACCTCAAGATTACGCCGGCGGCCATGGATGAGATTGCTAAGCTGGGCTACAACCCGGCATACGGTGCCCGGCCGTTGCGGCGCTCCCTGCAGGATCATGTTGAGGATGGTCTCAGCACGGCCTTGCTGGCGGGCCAGATCAAGGCTGGCGACGAGGTAACGATCGGTGCCAACCATGGTAAACTGACAATGAAGGTTAAGAAACCGGCAGATGCCAAGCCGGTTTTGGTAAAACTCAGTGATTAGAATGAACGAGGGGAGCAGCCATGAAAATGGGCTTGCTCCCCTCGTTCAGTGCCGAATTCTGTGAAATCGTTGTCATAACAGCTGATTCGGCATTATAATAGATTAATACGTGAATGAATGAGGAGTGAATTAAATGCGACGTACGGAGCAGCTTGAGAAGACCCGGCAGACGATCTTACGGACCGCTACCCGTCTTTTCTTGCAACGGGGGTTTGGTCAAACCTCAACTCGGGATATTGCTAAGGAGATTGGGATTACCCAGCCAGCTTTATACCATCATTTTAGTGATAAGGAAGTTCTTTTTCTGGAAGTAATGACGCGCTTTTCATCGAAGGTGCGCCAGGATATTAACAAGGCCCTGCGCAAGCACGATTTGTCACCGGAAGATCAACTGTATGAAATTGTGAAGGCCTTGCGCCGCCACCACCCAATCAGTATTTATGAACAATACAATCAGGCGATGCGGCTCCTCTCCAAGAGTGCCCAGCGGAAATTCAACATGATTTTCATGATGGATTACCTGGACCCGATTGGTGATTACTTCAAGCAGCCCGAGGTGCACCTGCGTGGCGACCTGCTGCCCAAGGAGGCAGCGGAGTTATTCTTGGCCAGCCTTACTCCAGTTTTTGGAACCTACCAGATGATCGGTGGGCACGCTATTAACAATGAGCAGCGAACCAAACTAATCCTAGATTGCATTATCAACGGCATGACGAAGAAACCCGAAGTTAACGATTGACAATTGAAGAACACACGGTTATACTAATAAAGTATGTAATTTGTGAGTTCATTTGAGCGCGATGATCTATTGTCCATCGTGCTCTGCAATAAAACCAAAGACAGTTCATGACTGTTTTTGGATTTTTTTTGCCCAAAAGTTGGATTTTGGTGAAATTGTAATCAAAATGTAATATTTGGAAATGGCTCACCCAACAAATTAGAGAGGTGAACAGTTTGGCCGGACATTTAGTAAAATACGGTAAGCACCGTACCCGTCGTAGTTACTCCCGGATTAAAGAAGTTCTCGAGTTGCCTAACCTGATTGAAATCCAGACCGACTCTTACAAGTGGTTCATGGATAAAGGGCTGCGGGAAATGTTTGATGACATTATGCCAATTGATGACTTCCAAGGAAAGCTTTCCCTGGAATTCGTCGACTATCAACTTTTAGAACCAAAGTACACGATTGACGAAGCGCGTGAACACGATGCAAACTATTCTGCACCACTGCACGTGACCCTGCGTCTTACTAACCACGAAACTGGCGAAATCAAGTCCCAAGACGTCTTCTTTGGGGATTTCCCACTGATGACTGATCAGGGGACCTTCATTATCAATGGTGCCGAGCGGGTAATTGTTTCCCAATTAGTTCGTTCCCCAGGTGTCTACTATAATGAAGAGACCGACAAGAACGGCCGGCCAAGTTACGGGGCAACCTTTATTCCAAACCGTGGTGCATGGCTGGAATACGAAACCGACGCCAAGAACGTTTCCTACGTCCGGATCGACCGGACGCGGAAGCTGCCAATGACCGAACTGGTTCGGGCATTGGGCTTCGGTTCCGACGATGAAATCATCGACATGTTCGGTGGTGACAGCGAAACCCTGTCACTGACCTTGGACAAGGATGTCCACAAGAACGCTGAGGATTCCCGGGTTGAGGAATCCTTAAAGGACATTTACGAACGTCTGCGTCCAGGTGAACCAAAGACCGCTGACTCCGCTCGGAACCTTCTGACGGCGCGGTTCTTTGATCCAAAGCGTTACGACATGGCTCCGGTTGGCCGTTACAAGACCAACAAGAAGCTGATGCTCAAGTACCGGCTGCTGGGTGAAACCCTGGCAGAAACTCTGGCGGACCCAGACACTGGTGAAGTGCTGGCACAAAAGGGCGACACGGTAACCAAGGAAGTTCTGAAGAAGCTGGAACCATACCTGGACCGCGATGACTTCAAGATGGTTACCTACACGCCATCCGACGAAGCTGTTGTAACCGACCCGGTTAAGCTGCAGAAGGTCCTGGTTTACTCCAAGACTGACCCTGACCGCGTTGTGCCAATCATCGGCAATGGTCACATTCCATTGGAATACAAGCACATCGAACCAGCCGATATTCTGGCTTCTTTGAACTACTTCTTCAACTTGCAAGAAGGCATTGGTTCCACCGATGATATCGACCACTTGGGTAACCGGCGGATTCGTTCCGTGGGTGAATTGCTGCAAAACCAATTCCGGATTGGGCTTGCCCGGATGGAACGGGTAGTTCGTGAACGGATGTCAATTCAAGATCCTGACACCGTGACGCCACAGCAGCTGATCAACATTCGGCCAGTGGTAGCTTCCATCAAGGAATTCTTCGGTTCATCCCAGCTGTCCCAGTTCATGGACCAGACCAACCCGCTGGGTGAATTAACCCATAAGCGGCGTCTGTCCGCCCTGGGTCCTGGTGGTTTAACTCGTGACCGGGCCGGCTATGAAGTCCGGGACGTGCACTACACCCACTATGGCCGGATGTGCCCAATCGAAACGCCTGAAGGTCCAAACATCGGTCTGATCAACAGTCTGTCTTCCTACGCCCGTGTTAACAAGTACGGCTTCATTGAAACCCCATACCGGCGTGTTTCCTGGAAGACCCACAAGGTTACTGACAAGATCGATTACTTAACGGCCGACGAAGAAGATAACTTCGTGATTGCTCAGGCCAACTCGCCATTAACTGATGATGGTTCATTTGTTGACAAGCAAGTTATGGCCCGTGACAAGGATGAATACGTTGAAACTAGTGTTGAAAACGTCGATTACATGGACGTTTCTCCAAAGCAAGTTGTCTCCGTCGCTTCCGCATGTATTCCATTCCTTGAAAACGATGACTCCAACCGTGCCCTGATGGGTGCTAACATGCAGCGGCAGGCGGTTCCTCTGATTAACCCGCACGCGCCACTGGTAAGTACCGGGATTGACTACAAGGCAGCCCATGACTCTGGGGTAGCCATGATTGCCAAGAAGCCAGGAACGGTTGAATACGTTGATGCCCGTGAAGTACGGGTTCGTGAAGACGATGGCTCCTTAGACACTTACAAGCTGATGAAATTCCGTCGTTCTAACGGTGGTAAGAACTACAACCAGCGGCCAATCGTCAAGGTCGGCGAGCACGTTGACGCTGATGACGTTTTAGCCGATGGTCCATCAATGGAACAGGGTGAACTGGCCCTGGGTCAAAACCCACTGATCGCCTTCATGACTTGGCAAGGATACAACTTCGAAGATGCCATCGCTATTAGCGAACGCCTTGTTAAGGATGATGTTTACACGTCCATTCACATCGAGTCCTACGAGTCCGAAGCTCGGGAAACCAAGTTGGGGCCTGAAGAAATGACTCGTGAAATTCCAAACGTCGGTGACGACGCTTTGAAGGACCTGGACGAAGACGGAATTGTTCGTGTCGGTGCTGAAGTGCACGACGGCGACATCCTGGTTGGTAAGGTGACGCCAAAGGGAATGACGGAACTGTCCGCAGAAGAACGGCTGCTCCACGCCATCTTTGGTGAAAAGTCCCGTGAAGTTCGTGATACCTCACTGCGGGTTCCTCACGGCGGTGGCGGAATTATCCAGGACGTTAAGATCTTTACCCGTGAAAACGGGGACGAACTGTCACCAGGTGTTAACACCATGGTTCGGGTCTACATCGCCCAGAAGCGGAAGATCCAGGTTGGTGACAAGATGTCCGGTCGTCACGGTAACAAGGGTACTGTTTCCATCGTTGTGCCTGAAGAAGATATGCCATACATGCCAGACGGGACGCCAATTGACATCATGCTGAGTCCAATGGGTGTGCCATCCCGTATGAACATCGGGCAGCTGCTCGAATTGCACTTGGGGATGGCTGCTAAGCGTCTTGGTATTCACATGGCAACGCCAGTCTTTGATGGTGCCACCGACAAGGATGTTTGGGACGCCGTTCGTGAATCCGGGTTCCCTGAAGACGGGAAGACCGTGCTTTACGATGGCCGAACCGGTGAACCATTTGAAAACCGGGTTGCCGTTGGTTCCATGCACTACCTGAAGCTGGCTCACATGGTTGACGATAAGATCCACGCCCGTTCAACTGGTCCTTACTCACTGGTTACGCAACAGCCACTGGGTGGGAAAGCCCAGTTCGGTGGTCAGCGGTTTGGTGAAATGGAGGTTTGGGCCCTCGAAGCTTACGGGGCTGCCTACACTCTCCAAGAAATTCTGACTTACAAGTCCGATGATACCGTTGGTCGTGTTCGGACCTACGATGCGATCATCAATGGTCAGCCAATTCCAAAGCCGGGTGTTCCAGAATCATTCCGTGTGCTGGTCAAGGAACTGCAAGCACTTGGTCTGGACATGAAGGTCTTGGATGGTGACCACAAGGAAGTTCAATTAAAGAACATGGATGAAGATGACTCTGAAGTTGTCAGTGTCGATGCCTTGGCTAAGTATGCCGAGCAGCATAATGCCGACAGTCAGAAGAAGGACGCTGCAAAGGCCTCATCTGCATCAAAGACTGAAGATAAAACAAAGTAAGACTAACCGTTCTTCAACCGAGATTTACTGAAATAAGGAGGAACATCCTTTGATTGATGTCAATAAATTTGAAAGCATGCAGATCGGTCTGGCTTCTCCAGATAAGATCCGTAGCTGGTCGTATGGTGAGGTCAAGAAGCCAGAAACGATCAACTATCGGACCTTAAAGCCGGAAAAGCAGGGTCTGTTTGACGAGCGAATCTTTGGCCCAACTAAGGACTACGAGTGTGCTTGTGGTAAGTACAAGCGGATTCGTTACAAGGGTCGGATTTGTGACCGTTGTGGTGTCGAAGTTACTAGTTCCAAGGTTCGTCGTGAACGGATGGGCCACATCGAATTAGCTGCCCCGGTTTCCCACATCTGGTACTTTAAGGGAATCCCAAGCCGGATGGGTCTGGTATTGGACATGAGCCCACGTTCCCTGGAAGAAGTTATCTACTTCGCTTCCTACGTTGTTTTGGATCCTGGTGACACTCCACTGGAAAAGAAGCAATTGCTTTCCGAAGCGGACTACCGTGAAAAGAAGCAGGAATACGGCAACCGCTTCACTGCTGAGATGGGTGCCGCTGCGGTTAAGAAGCTTTTGGCCGACGTTGACCTGCAAAAGGAAGCTAATGAACTGAAGGAAGAGCTCAAGGAAGCCACGGGTCAAAAGCGGACCCGGGCCATCCGGCGTCTGGACATCCTGGAAGCCTTCATTAAGTCCGGCAATAAACCGGAATGGATGGTCATGGACGTTATTCCAGTTATGCCACCGGACCTGCGTCCAATGGTTCAGCTGGAAGGTGGCCGGTTCGCTACTTCCGACTTGAACGATCTCTACCGGCGGGTTATCAACCGGAACAACCGGTTGAAGCGCCTGCTGAAGTTGCAAGCTCCTGGAATCATCGTTCAAAACGAAAAGCGGATGCTGCAGGAAGCCGTTGACGCCCTGATCGATAACGGTCGGCGGGGTCGTCCAGTGGCCGGTCCTGGTAATCGTCCGCTCAAGTCCCTGTCCCACCTGCTCAAGGGTAAGCAAGGTCGGTTCCGTCAAAACCTGCTTGGGAAGCGGGTTGACTACTCTGGTCGTTCCGTTATCGATGTTGGTCCATCCCTGAAGATGAACCAAATGGGTCTGCCGGTTCCGATGGCTCTGGAACTCTTCAAGCCATTCATCATGCACGAACTGGTTAAGCGGGGCCTGTCCGCTAATGTTAAGGCTGCCAAGCGCAAGATTGACCGCCGGGACGACGATGTCTTCGATGTTCTGGAAGACGTCATCAAGGAACACCCAGTACTGCTGAACCGGGCACCTACTCTGCACCGGCTTGGTATTCAGGCCTTTGAACCAATCCTGGTTTCCGGGAAATCAATGCGTCTGCACCCGCTGGTATGTACCGCCTACAACGCCGACTTCGATGGTGACCAGATGGCCATTCACGTGCCGCTGTCCGACGAAGCCCAGGCGGAAGCACGTCTCTTAATGCTGGCTGCCCACCACATTCTGAGTCCGCGTGACGGTGAACCAATCGTGGCCCCATCTCAGGATATGGTTATCGGTAACTACTACATGACCACTGAAGATAAGGGTCGTGAAGGTGAAGGAATGATCTTCAAGAACACCGACGAAGCCGAAATGGCCTACCGGAACGATTACGTTTCCCTGCAGACCCGGGTTGGTGTTCAGGTTTCCTCATTCCCTGACAAGCCATTTACTGACGAACAGCGGAACAAGATCATGGTAACCTCCGTTGGTAAGCTGATCTTCAACCGGATCATGCCAAAGGACTTCGCCTACATCAACGAACCAACTGACGCTAACATTCACGACGGTGTGGATGATAAGTACTTCTTAAACCCTGGTGAGGACATTCACGAATACTTGGAGAATGCTCCACTGGTTCCACCATTCAAGAAGGGCTTCTTATCCGACCTGATTGCCGAAGTTTACAAGCAATACAAGGTTACGAAGACCTCCCAGTTCCTGGACCGGATCAAGGACCTTGGTTACTACGAATCCACTATTTCTGGCCTGACGACCGCGATGTCCGATATTCACGATCTGCCTGAAAAGCCAGCAATCCTGGACAAGGCCCAGAAGCAGGTTGACCTGATCACCAAGCAGTTCCGCCGTGGTCTGATTACGGACGACGAGCGGTACGAACGGGTTATCGGTGCTTGGAACGACGCCAAGGACGAGGTTCAAAACAAGCTGATTGAGCACATGGATATCCACAACCCAATCAACATGATGTCCGACTCCGGTGCCCGTGGGAACATCTCCAACTTTACCCAGCTGGCCGGAATGCGTGGTCTGATGGCCGCACCAAACGGTAAGATCATGGAACTGCCTGTTAAGTCCAACTTCTATGAAGGGCTGTCCGTCCTGGAAATGTTCCTGTCCTCACACGGTGCTCGTAAGGGGATGACCGATACCGCCCTGAAGACCGCCAACTCAGGTTACCTGACCCGACGGCTGGTTGATGTTGCCCAGGACGTGGTTGTTCGTGAAAAGGACTGTGGGACTGACCGTGGTCTAGAAGTAACCGCCATTACCAATGGGAACGAAATGATCGAACCACTGTACGACCGGATCATGGGTCGTTACACGATGAAGTCCGTCTTTGATCCAAAGACTGGCGAAAAGATCGTCGGCAAGAACGTTCTGATTGACGAAGAAATGGCACAGAAGATCGTTGATGCTGGTGTCAAGAAGGTGACGATTCGTTCTGTCTTTACTTGCAACACTGAACACGGTGTTTGTGAACGTTGCTACGGCCGGAACGCTGCTACCGGTGACCGGGTTGAAATGGGTGAAGCCGTTGGGACAGTTGCCGCTCAGTCAATTGGTGAACCAGGTACCCAGCTGACCTTACGGAACTTCCACACTGGTGGTGTTGCCGGCAACGAAGATATCACTCAAGGTCTCCCTCGTGTGCAGGAAATTGTTGAAGCCCGGAATCCAAAGGGTCGTGCAACGATTACCGAAGTTACCGGGGCAGTTGAATCGATCGAAGAAAACCCAGCTGAACGGACTAAGGACATTACCATCAAGGGTGAAACCGACACGCGGACTTACACCCTGCCAATTACGGCCCGGATGGAAGTCGCTGAAGGTGACTTTGTTCACCGTGGAACCGCACTGAACGTTGGTTCCATTGATCCAAAGGAACTGATTCAGGTTCGTGACGTTCTGTCTACTGAAACCTACCTGCTGGCTCAGGTTCAGGGCGTTTACCGGATGCAGGGGATTGACCTGCTGGATAAGCACGTTGAAATCATGATTCGGCAGATGATGCGTAAGGTTCGGGTCATGGATCCTGGTGACACCGATCTGTTGCCTGGTCAGACGATGGACATTGGTCAATTCCGTGATGCCATCAAGAAGACTCTCTACGCCGGTGGAATTCCGGCCACGGCTCGTCCACTGATCCTCGGAATCACCAAGGCGGCTCTGGAGACCAACAGTTTCCTGTCTGCTGCTTCGTTCCAGGAAACCACGCGGGTCCTGACCGATGCTGCCATTCGTGGCAAGAACGATCCACTGGTCGGCCTGAAGGAAAATGTTATCATTGGGAAGATCATTCCTGCTGGGACAGGGATGCCAACTTACCGGAACATTAAGCCAAAGGAAGTTAGTGTTGCTGCTTACTCCATCAAGGACTTAGAAGCCAAGATGAAAGAGGAAGACAAGCAAAACTAAGCTTGTGGACAAGTAAAGAGGCTGGGGAATTATCCCAGCCTCTTTTTTTGATAACGTGGAAAATAACCGTGGGACTAGTGCCTAGCTACGGACGAAAGCCGACGCCTTCAGCGCCGACTCCCGTCCTAGGCTAGGGTCCCACTTTGATGGTTATTTCCCACTCACTTATAACGTGAGGTGTTTCTTTGACTAAAAAATATCAAATTGAGATTCCTGAGTCAGCTCTGGAACAAACGGATTTTAAACCTGGTGATCAGCTGGCCCTGAGCGTTAACCACAAGCAGCTCGATCTGCGTCCGGCACGGGTGATTGACCAGCTGCCCCAGATCAGCTTTTGGTGGTATGCCCTCCCGGCGGCCATCATGACGGTAGTCTTCTACCTGTTTTTCCGCTCGATTAACTATCATGGTGCGGTGCCACTGACCGGCAGTGACTATTCACTGGCCAACGGTGCCCTGGTCCTGGGGGTCGTCTCTGGTTTAGTAACCTTTGTGGCGACCTTCGTGATCGAAAAGCTGCGTAAAACGGGACCGGCCAAGGATTTTTACTGGCGGAGCCTGCCGCCGCTGGCAATTGCCTGTGGATTGATCATGCTGTTCTCTTTTACGGCGGTCTTCTGGCTGCTTGGGCAGATGTTTATGGATGCCCGCTTTGACCTCTACACGTCGACCTTCTTTCTCTTCGTAATTGATGCCGGGGTCAATTACATCATGATCAATCTGGCCATGACCCTGACCTCGGGCGTGGTAACCAACCTGCTTACGATCATGATCATCGGGGGGATGCTCTTTTCGATGCTGACGAATTCGTCACGGGACTGGTGGAAGCACAACTTCAGCTTCCTGGGAACGGCGCAGAATTCGGCTAATCTTCAATTCAACGTCACCCTGATCTTCTCCGGCTTGCTGATGATGGTGTTAGTAGACTATCTATTCGTTAACGTTCAGAAGCACTACAAGGGCAAGCGAGTCCTGGTGCTCCGCTGGCTGCTCTATATGCTGTCGGCTTGCGTAGCCGCGATTGGTCTTTTCCCTAATGACCCGCAGTACCACGTTCTTCACGATCGGATCTCGATGTGGTTGGTCTACATTATGCTGATCATTATCGTGTTGGTACGCTGGATTTTGCCGGAAGTAACCCGCCAGTTTCTGATCCTGTCCTACATCATGGGCGCTTTGATGGGCCTAGGCTACATCTTCTTTAAGCTCAGCGACTATCTTTCGCTGACTGCTTTTGAGCTTTTGGAATTCGGCCTGGCCTTTTCCTGGCTCCTCTTATTATTGCAAAACATTGAAAACCTGGCCCGCTTTGGGCATAACCTCTTCCTGGTGAAAATCGTGCCGGATGAGGATGAAACAAAGGACCAATAGGACTAACCGCTCCGCTTGTGGGGCGGTTTTTTCTTCATGGGCTAAAAAGCAAGACGAGAATGGTAGCCAGACAAAGGGCTGGTAAAAAAGGAAGACGGATTGAAGCACGGGCAAGAGCAAAGCAGGGAAGAATTAGCAAACAGGCGCTCAGTAAGAGAAGCGCACCTTGATACCAGCCAAAGAAAAAGAAGATAACGGCCAGGTACATCAAGTCGCCGCTGCCCATCCCGTGGCGGGGCAGGGTCAGTAAACCGATCAGGATGAGAAAGCAGGTACCAATCAGGATGTCGCTCAATGCTAGCCAGTGCCAATCCGGCAACAGACCTGCCAGGGGAGTGAGACCGAGCAAACTGAGTGGGTAGAGAACCTGGTAGAGGAGGTCAGTGGTGGCGATGAAGAGCAGCGTCATCAGAAAAATGAGGACGAGGGCGTTGTGGAGGATGCCCGTACCGCTGCAGCAAAACATTAAGAGACCGCACCCGGCTTCGCTAAGTGGCCAATAGGGATTGATCGCCTGGCGACAAAAGCGGCAGCGTCCAACCTGAAAAAGATAGCCAAGGATCGGAAGCAGCTGCCACCAGGAAAGTTCACGTCGACAGTGCTCACAATAAGAACGGTGAGGTGAGAGCGGAGACTGCCCTTGGCCCAGCCGGTAGGCGCAGAGATTAACAAAGGATGCCATACAAGTCGCAAGGACAATAAAAAGTGATTGGATAAGCATAAAAATTCCTCCTACTAGATTAGTACGGCAAAAAGCGCCAAAAGCATTAAATTAAATTTTGCTGTCTCGCGTTGACATTCCCCAGGGGACGTGATAGTCTATTGAAGGTGCTTTTTTAGCAACGGAGTGTCTGTCGTTGGGCAGACTGTGCGTCAATGAAGGCACGACAATCTAATATTCATCCAGTCATTTTTTTATTTTCAAAAAAGAACCGCCTGGATGTGTGGACTTAAATCAAGGAAGGGGAAAAATTATGCCAACCATTAACCAATTGGTACGTAAGGGCCGTAAGAGCCACCGTGGCAAGTCAAAGTCACCAGCTCTGGGCTATGTTTACAACACTTTTAAGAAGGAAGAAGTTAAGACTCCATCACCGCAAAAGCGTGGGGTTGCTACCCGTGTCGGAACGATGACTCCTAAGAAGCCTAACTCAGCTCTGCGGAAGTACGCCCGTGTACGTCTTTCCAACCTGATCGAAGTTACTGCTTACATTCCTGGTATTGGTCACAACCTGCAGGAACACTCAGTTGTCTTAATCCGTGGTGGTCGTGTTAAGGACTTGCCTGGGGTTCGTTACCACATCATCCGTGGTACCCTGGATACTGCCGGTGTTGAAGGCCGGATGCAGTCACGGTCCAAGTACGGTGCCAAGAAGCCGAAGAAGTAATTTTAAGGAGGAGTTAAGTAATGCCACGTAAAGGACATGTACAAAAGCGTGAAATTTTACCAGATCCAGTGTACAACTCAAAGCTGGTTACGAGCTTAATCGACCACTTGATGGTTGATGGTAAGCGCGGAACTGCTACCAAGATTCTGTACGCTGCCTTTGACCAAATCAAGGAAGAAACTGGCAACGATCCAGTTGAAGTTTTCCAACAAGCAATGGAAAACGTTATGCCTGTACTGGAAGTTAAGGCTCGTCGTGTTGGTGGTTCCAACTACCAAGTTCCGATCGAAGTTCGTCCAGACCGGCGGACTACTTTAGGTCTTCGTTGGATTGTTCAATACGCACGGCTGCGTGGGGAACACACGATGGTAGAACGGCTTTCCCGTGAAATCATCGATGCTTCCAACAACACTGGTGCTTCTGTTAAGAAGCGTGAAGACACTCACCGGATGGCTGAAGCTAACCGGGCCTTCGCACACTACCGCTGGTAATCACTGTCGATTGAAACCAGCTGCTTAGCAGGTTACAATTAAGGGGTGACGTTATTACTGAATGATCGTCATCCCTTTTTCTAAAAATGACGATTTAATTGTACGGAAGGAGATACACTTACAAGATGGCTAACAAGCGTGAATACCCTCTTAATAAGACCCGTAACATCGGGATCGTAGCCCACATTGATGCCGGTAAGACGACTGCTACTGAGCGGGTTCTTTACTACACTGGTAAGATTCACAAGATTGGTGAAACCCACGATGGTGCTTCACAAATGGACTGGATGGATGAAGAAAAGGAACGTGGTATCACTATCACGTCCGCTGCCACCACTGCCGTTTGGAAGGATTACCGGATCAACATTATCGATACCCCAGGACACGTTGACTTCACTGTCGAAGTTGAACGTGCACTCCGGGTGCTGGATGGTGCGATCGTTATCCTGGACGCCCAGGCCGGGGTTGAACCACAGACCGAAACTGTTTGGCGTCAGTCCGACGACTTCAACGTTCCGCGGATCATCTTCGCTAACAAGATGGATAAGATTGGTGCGGACTTTGATTACTCCGTTCAAACGATCAAGGATCGTCTGAACGTTACTCCGCTGCCAATCCAAATGCCAATTGGTGCTGAAGACGACTTCAAGGGTGTTGTTGACCTGGTTAAGATGTGCGCCTACGTTTACGACGAAGATAAGCTGGGGACTAACTGGGACACCGATGAAATCCCAGCTGACATGAAGGATGAAGCCGAAAAGCGTCATGACCAACTGCTTGAAACACTGGCTGACGTTGACGACACCATCATGGAAAAGTACCTGAACGGTGATGAAGTTTCCGTTGATGAAATGAAGGCTGCTATCCGTAAGGGTACCCTGAACGAAGACTTCTACCCAGTTCTGGCTGGTTCTGCTTACAAGGATAAGGGTATCCAGATGCTGCTGGACGCCGTTATCGACTACCTGCCATCACCACTGGACGTTAAGCCATACGTTGCCCACGATGAAGATGGGAACGAAGTTGAACTGAAGGCCGACGACAAGGCACCATTCGCTGCCCTGGCCTTCAAGATTGCTACCGACCCATTCGTTGGTCGTCTGACCTTCCTGCGGGTTTACACTGGTTCTCTGCAATCTGGTTCTTACGTTCTGAACGCTACCAAGGGCAAGCGTGAACGTGTTGGTCGTCTGCTGCAGATGCACTCCAACCAGCAACACGAAATTCCAGAAGTATTCTCTGGTGATATCGCCGCTGCCATCGGTCTGAAGAACACCGGTACTGGTGACTCCCTGACCGACCCAGATCACCCACTGCAACTTGAATCCATGGACTTCCCTGACCCAGTTATTCAGGTTTCCGTTGAACCTAAGTCCAAGGCCGACCAGGACAAGATGGACCGTGGTCTGCAAAAGCTGGCTGAAGAAGACCCAACCTTCAAGGCTGAAACCAACCCTGAAACTGGTGAAACGCTGATCGCCGGGATGGGTGAATTGCACTTGGACATCATTGTTGAACGTCTGCGTCGTGAATTCCACGCCGAAGTTACTGTTGGTAAGCCACAAGTTTCCTACCGTGAAGCATTTACCAAGACGGCTAGTGCCCAAGGTAAGTTCGTTCGGCAGTCTGGTGGTAAGGGTCAATACGGTGATGTATGGATCGAATTTACGCCACTGGAAGAAGGTAAGGGCTTCGAATTCGAAGACGCCATTGTCGGTGGGGTTGTTCCACGTGAATTTATCCCAGCTGTTGAACAAGGTCTGAAGGAAGCTATGCAAAACGGTGTGCTGGCCGGTTACCCACTGGTTGACATGCATGCTAAGCTTTACGATGGTTCTTACCACGAAGTCGACTCTAGTGAAGCAGCCTTCAAGGTTGCCGCATCCCTCGCTCTGAAGAATGCTGCTAAGAAGGCTGACCCAGTAATCCTTGAACCTATCATGAAGGTTGACATTGTTGTTCCAGAAGACAACATGGGTGACGTTATGGGTCAGGTTACTGCTCGTCGTGGGACCATCGAAGGGATGGAAGAACGTGGTAACGCTCAACAGATCCACTCCTACGTTCCACTGTCAGAAATGTTTGGTTACGCTACTGCTCTGCGGTCTGCTACCCAGGGTCGTGGTACCTTCACGATGTCCTTCGACCACTACGCACCAGTGCCGAAGTCAATCCAAGAAGATATTATTAAGAAGAACGGTAAGGGCAACGACTAATCTGGTTGCTTAAACCGTTAAAAAAGATCGGTGAATGCCGGTCTTTTTTCTTTTAAAAAATAGTTGAACCTTTTACCTCCTTGGGGACTTAAAAAGCAATTATTAACGAATAAATGATTATTTACATCATCTAATGTTCGTGTTAGACTACAGAAAATGAAACGAGGGAGTGAAGCAATTGATTATTCACGGACCGGCCTTTACCGCTTTGGATGTCGATCACGTTCAGGCGTTGGCGGACTGCTTGGTGGTCATCGATGAGCACGGCTGGATCGAGCGGGTGCTGACCCCGGACGACCAGGACTTCGAGCGGGTTCGGCAAGCAGCCAAGGGGGCGGACCAGCTAAGAGAGCTTGCCAAGGGCGAGTACCTTTTGCCCGGCTTTATTGACCTTCACGTTCACGTACCCCAGTGGCCGCAGGCGGGGTTGGCCTTGGATCGGCCACTAGAGGAGTGGCTCAACCACTACACCTTTCCCCTGGAGGCCAAGTTTAGCGACCGTGACTTCGCGGCGCGGGTCTACCAGGACTTTGTTCACACCCTGTTGGCTCACGGGACCACAACGGCAATGATGTTTGGCACCATCCACGTGGCCGCCAACCTAGAGCTGGCGGCCCAGTGTCGTCGGCAGGGGTTGCGAGGCTTCATCGGACAGGTGACCATGGACAATCCTGAAGAGACGCCGGAATACTACCGCGATGCTTCACCGGCGGCGGCCTTGCGGGCGAGTGAAGACTTTATTCAGCATGTTCAAGAAACGGCCAGGGCCGACGAACTGGTGACGCCGGTAATCACACCACGCTTCGTGCCCAGCTGTACGGCTCAAACACTGGCGGGCTTGGGGAGACTGGCAGCCAAGTACGACCTGCCGATCCAATCCCACGTGAGCGAGAGTAACTGGGAGAGCCAGTACGCCATCGATCACTTTGGTATGCACGATGCTGCGACGCTGGATTACTTTGGCTTGCTGACCCATCGGGCGGTGATGGCCCACGGTACTCAGTTAACACATGAAGACATGGAGCTATTGAAAGAACGACAGACCGCGCTGACACATTGCCCGATCTCAAATGCCTATTTTGGCAATGGAGTTTTGCCAGTACATTACCTATTGAAAAATGGGAATCGGCTAGGACTGGGATCTGATATTTCAGGTGGTTACACACCGAGTCTCTACCATAATATTCGTCAGGCAGTGAAGTCTTCCCGGATGCTAGAGGATGGTGTTGATAGCAATCAACCGGCAAGCGAGCGGGGCGTTGCTACATCCCGGATCACGGTAACTAACGCCTTTTACCTGGCTACGGTCGGCGGGGCCAGGGCCCTTAACATCAAGAGCGGGCAGATCAAAGCCGGCTATCGGGCGGACTTACAGGTTGTTCGCGCACACCCTAGTTTTACTGCGCTTTCGACGCAGGATGTCTTTGAACGGCTGCTTTATCAGACGGAGGCGGCCGATGTTCAAGACGTCTATGTCAATGGTCACCTAGTTTACGAGAATTAATTTTGATAATGGCACAGGAGGAATTTTAGAAATAATGGATGAAAAAGCACATTTGTTGATCGGACCGGACGAAAAGGTGCCGGCCGGTGAAGCCGCTTTGCTCGGCTTGCAGCACGTTCTAGCGATGGACGTCTATGTTCCACCGATTATCCTGGCGGGTCTTCTGGCGATGGGTTCCGCCGATTCCACGGCACTCTTGCAGGCAACCTTCTTAGCGGCTGGGATTGGAACGATCCTGCAGACGGCCTACTTTATGAAGATGCCCGTTTCTCAGGGGCCGTCCTTCGTTCCACTGACGGCGGCCGCGGGGGTGGTTCTTGCCAGTGGCGGCGTTCACGGCGGCGGGATGGCGACCTTAATGGGTTCACTCCTGATCGGGGCCTTGCTTTTGATCCTCTTAGGATTGAGTGGGGTCTTTCAGAAGATCATTAACCACCTGGTACCCGCGGTAGTTGGTGGAACGATCATCACTTGCGTGGGCTTATCACTGATTCCCTCGGCCTTAAACGATAATATCTTTGAGGCCAAGGGGAACGTCTATCAGAACATGGAGCTGGCCGCCGTTACGGCCCTGGTCTTGCTGGTCTGCGTTGCCATCAGCATTCGCTTTCCACGGGTACAAAAGATCTTTAAGACCGGTTCGATCGTGATTGCTCTCCTGGTCGGCACGGCCTTGAGTGCAACGATGGGCCGCCTTGATGCCAGCTCGGTTGCGGCAGCACCGTGGTTCAGCTTGCCGCAGCGGACCGTCTTCTACTGGGGAATGCACTTTAACGGCACAGCAATCCTGACTTTTATCATCATCTATGCCATCCTGACAACGGAAACCACCGGGACCTGGTTCGCGATGGGAGCCGTCACCAACCACCAGATCACCAAGAAGCAGTGGAATCGTGGGATCATCGGTGAGGGGCTGAGCTGCCTGGTCGCCACGATTACCGGAACGACGCCAGTGACCGGTTACTCGACCAATGCCGGGATCATTTCGATCACTGGGGTGGCTAGTAAGCGGGTCTTCATCTCGGCTGGCTTCTGGTTCATCGTCCTCGGCTTCTGTACAAAGCTGTCGGCCTTTCTGGCTGCCATTCCGGCACCGGTGATCGGCGGTGTCTTTGCAATCATTACCGTGACGATTATGCTTAACGGGCTAAACGTTATCCGCAACATTAAGACTGGCGAGAGCGATCTTTATGTCATTGGGTTACCAATCATCCTGACGATTGCCCTGGTACTGATTCCTAAGAAGATCACTGCTGCGGCTCCCCAGGTGGTCCAATACCTGCTCGGTTCTCCAATTGCGGTTGCGGCCTTGACGGCGATCATTCTGCACCTCTTGATGCCAACCAAGCAGACCAAACTTTCCTAATATAATATATAGAAGAAACAAGAAAAATGCGCGTGAAAAAAATTTCGCGCATTTTTTTCTTGCCATTTTTGAAACCGATTTTCGTTACAAAAATATTTCAGTCGAAATTAATTGCTTTAAAGACTTGATCTGACGGCGATTCTTTAGTATTATGGATAGGTGCTTGAGCGTTGGCGGGTAGTTTTGCCCTACCCCCATAGAAGTTTAAGCTGCGAAGCGTTGATGCGGAAGGTTGCGACACACCCGGCCGCTTTGCCACAGGATGTGGCGGTAATTTCCGCGGAGCTAGTCAAATTTTAAATCTGACGAAGGAGGGAACATAATGGCAAAACAAAAGATTCGTATTCGGTTAAAGGCTTATGAACACCGTATTCTCGATGAATCTGCTGATAAGATCGTGAATACCGCTAAGCGGACAGGTGCTCAAATCTCAGGTCCAATCCCGTTACCAACTGAACGGACTATCTACACGGTTATCCGTTCACCACACAAGTACAAGAAGTCTCGGGAACAGTTTGAAATGCGGACCCACAAGCGTTTGATCGACATCATCGACCCAACGCCAAAGACGGTTGACTCATTAATGAAGCTTGACCTGCCAAGTGGTGTTGATATCGAAATCAAGCTGTAATTATTTCTTATCAGATTAAAAATCAAAACAATTAAATTGGAGGTGTACTCATGGCCAAAGGAATCTTAGGTAAAAAGGTTGGTATGACTCAAATCTTCACTGACAACGGTGAATTGGTACCAGTTACTGTTATCGATGTAACGCCAAACGTTGTTATGCAAATCAAGACCGTTGAAAACGATGGTTACAACGCTGTTCAACTTGGTTTTGACGACAAGCGCGAAATCTTGAGCAACAAGCCTGAACAAGGTCATGCAGCAAAAGCAAATACGACCCCTAAGCGCTTCATCGGTGAAATCCGTGACGCTGAATTAGGGGATATCAAAGTCGGCGACGAAGTCAAGGCAGACGTCTTCTCTGAAGGTGAAACTGTCGACGTTACGGGTACTACCAAGGGTCATGGTTACCAAGGTAACATCCACAAGGATAACCAATCTCGTGGACCTATGGCGCACGGTTCTCGTTACCACCGTCGTCCTGGTTCTCTGGGTGCCATCATTAACCGGGTATTCAAGGGTATGAAGCTCCCAGGTCGGATGGGTAACAAGACCGTTACGATGCAACACTTACAAGTTGTTAAGGTCGACTTAGACAACAATGTTCTGTTGATCAAGGGTAACGTTCCGGGCGCTAACAAGTCTTACGTTACGATCAAGAACTCTGTGAAGGCTAACACCAAGAAGAGCCTGAGCAAGCAACACAACAAATAATCAGAAAGGAGGAAGAAATAAATGACTAGCGTTAATTTGTACAAGCAAGATGGTAGCCAAAACGGCACCATTGAACTGAACGCCGCTGTATTCGGCATCGAACCTAACCAAAACGCTGAATTCGATGCTATCCTGCGTCAACGCGCTTCACTGCGTCAGGGTACTCACGCCGTTAAGAACCGTTCTGCCGTTAGCGGTGGTGGTAAGAAGCCATGGCGTCAAAAGGGTACCGGTCGTGCTCGTCAGGGATCCATTCGTTCACCACAATTCCGTGGTGGTGGTATTGTCTTCGGACCTACTCCACGTTCCTACAAGTACAGCCTGCCACGCAAGGTTCGCCAACTGGCTATCAAGTCTGCTCTTTCCCAGAAGGTTCTGGACGACAGCCTGGTAGTTGTTGATGCTCTGAACTTTGATGCACCAAAGACCAAGGAATTCGCAGCTGCAATGAGCAACTTAAACGTTGCCGAAAAGGCATTAGTTGTTGTTACTGATGATGACAAGAACGCCGCTTTATCTGCTCGCAACTTGGCTAACGCAACCGTTGTTACTCCAGCCGGTGTTAACATCTTAAACGTTGCTGATGCACAGAAGGTTGTCATCACCAAGTCAGCTCTTTCTCAAGTAGAGGAGGTGCTCGCATAATGGAAGCACGTGACATTATTTTACGTCCAGTTGTTACCGAAGCCTCAATGGCCGGCATGGACGACAAGCGTTACACGTTCGATGTTGATTTACGAGCAACCAAGACGCAAGTTAAGAACGCCGTTGAAGAAATTTTCGGTGTTAAGGTTGTCAAGGTTAACATCATGAACCTGAAGGGTAAGAAGAAGCGTCAAGGCCGTTACGTTGGCTACACGAAGCGTCGTCGCAAGGCAATCGTTACGCTCTCTGCTGATTCAGATGAAATCAAGCTGTTCAACGACAACAGTGAAAACTAATCATTAAAAAAAGGAGGAAAACACAGTGGGAATTCGTAAGTACAAACCTACTACTAACGGTCGCCGGAACATGAACGGCTACGACTTCGCGGACATCACGAAGACGACCCCTGAAAAGTCATTACTGGCCCCATTAAAGCATACCGCCGGCCGTAACAGTTACGGACACATTACTGTTCGTCACCGTGGTGGTGGTGTTAAGCGTCAATACCGGATCATTGACTTCAAGCGGATCAAGGACGATGTTCCAGCAACCGTTAAGGCCATCGAATACGACCCTAACCGGACTGCTAACATTGCGCTCCTGGTTTACGCTGACGGTACTAAGTCATACATCATCGCTCCTAAGGGCTTAAAGGTTGGCATGACCGTTCAGTCAGGTCCAGATGCTGATATCAAGGTTGGTAACGCTCTTCCATTGAAGAACATTCCAGTTGGTACCATCATTCACAACATTGAATTAAAGCCAGGCAAGGGTGGCCAAATCGCCCGTTCAGCTGGTGCCTCCGCACAGCTGCTTGGTAAGGAAGAAAAGTACGTTCTGGTTCGTCTTTCTTCTGGTGAAGTTCGGATGGTTCTGTCCACTTGCCGTGCTACTATCGGTACTGTTGGTAACGACGAACACGCCCTCTTAATCAAGGGTAAGGCTGGTCGGACCCGTTACGCTGGTCAACGTCCACACGTTCGTGGTTCTGTTATGAACCCTAATGATCACCCACATGGTGGTGGTGAAGGTAAGCAACCAGTTGGTTTACCATCTCCTCTGTCTCCATGGGGTAAGAAGACCGTTGGTAAGAAGACCCGTTCACACAAGGCTCGTTCAAACAAGTTCATTGTTCGTGGTCGGAAGCGCGGTCCACATACTCGTTAATTGACGTTTTAATACCCGAGAGGAGGTACACTAAATGGGTCGTAGTTTGAAGAAGGGACCTTTCGCTGATGCTTCACTGCTGAAGAAGGTTAAGGCTCAAGAAGGTTCTGAAAAGAAGACTGTCATCAAGACTTGGTCACGTCGTTCCACCATTTTCCCTAGTTTCATCGGCTACACGTTTGCTGTTTACGATGGTCGGAAGCACGTACCAGTTTACGTACAAGAAGACATGGTTGGCCACAAGTTAGGTGAATTCGTACCAACGCGGACTTTCCGTGGTCACGCCACTGATGACAAGAAGACTGGTAAGTAAGGAGGGGAATTAAGAAATGGCTGAAAACATCACATCTGCTAAGGCAACCGCCAAGATGGTGCGGGTTGCTCCCCGGAAGGTTCGTCTGGTTTTAGACGCAATCCGTGGTAAGAGCGTTGCCGAAGCATTCGCTATTCTGAAGTTCTCCACCCGTGGTGCCGCTTCAGATGTTCAAAAAGTATTAAATTCTGCTGTTGCAAACGCTGAAAACAACTTTGACTTAGACCGGGCTTCATTGGTTGTTAGCGAAGCTTATGCGAACGAAGGACCAACCTTAAAGCGGTTCCGTCCACGTGCAAAGGGTTCTGCTTCACCAATTAACAAGCGGACTAGTCACATCACAGTGGTTGTTACAGAACGATAGGAGGAATGAATAGTGGGTCAAAAGATCAATCCTAATGGTTTTCGTGTCGGAGTCATTCGCGATTGGACCGCAAAGTGGTACGCTGACCAAAACTTTGCCGACTACCTGAACGAAGACCTTCGGATCCGTAAGTACATTGAAAAGCGACTTGCTGAAGCCTCTGTATCAACCGTTGAAATTGAACGTGCCGCAAACCGCGTCAACGTTTCAATTCACACTGCCAAGCCAGGAATGGTAATTGGTAAGGGTGGTTCAGAAGTTGAAGCACTTCGGAAGGAATTAAACAAGTTAACTGGCAAGCGTGTCCATATCAACATTGTGGAAATCAAGAAGCCAGACTTGGATGCACACCTGGTTGGTGAAAGCATCGCTCGTCAACTGGAAGCACGGATTGCTTTCCGTCGGGCAATGCGTGGAGCTATGCAGCGGGCAATGCGTGCCGGTGCCAAGGGTATCAAGACCCAGGTTGCTGGTCGTCTGAACGGTGCCGACATGTCTCGGGTTGAATCATACTCAGACGGGACTGTTCCGCTTCACACTCTTCGTGCAGATATTGACTACTCTTGGGATGAAGCACACACCACTTACGGTGTCTTAGGTATTAAGACCTGGATCTACCGTGGTGAAGTTCTTCCTACCAAGAAGGAAGCTAACGATGATGAACAAGGAGGGAAGTAAAACATGCTAGTACCAAAGCGAGTAAAGCACCGTAAGGTTCAACGTGGTCACATGCGTGGTGAAGCTAAGGGTGGCAAGACTGTTACCTTTGGTGAATTTGGTTTGCAAGCCCTTGATTCTCATTGGATCAGTAACCGTCAAATCGAAGCTGCCCGTATTGCTATGACCCGTTACATGAAGCGTGGTGGGAAGGTTTGGATTAAGATCTTCCCTCAACTCTCCTACACCAGCAAAGGTGTCGGTGTCCGGATGGGTAATGGTAAAGGTGCTCCAGAAGGCTGGGTTGCTCCAGTTAAGCGCGGCAAGGTAATGTTTGAAGTAGGGGGCGTTTCTGAAGAAGTCGCTCGTGAAGCTTTACGTCTTGCCGGTCACAAGTTGCCAGTTCGCACTAAGATCGTACAACGTGAGGAAGTAGGTGGACAATCTAATGAAAAGTAAAGATTACGTACAAGAACTGAATGGATTAACCACTGACAAGCTACTTGACCGTGAGAAGGAATTGAAGGAACAATTGTTTAACTTACGTTTCCAATTAGCAACCGGCCAATTGGAAAATACTGCAAGTCTGAAGCAAGTACGTAAGGACATTGCACGGGTTAAGACAGTTCTTCGTCAACAAGAATTAAACAAATAAGAATACGAAAAGGAGGATTAGCGCATGAGTGAAGAACGTAATGCACGTAAGGTTTACCAAGGCCGCGTTGTTTCTGACAAGATGGACAAGACCATCACTGTCGTAGTTGACACTTACAAGAGTGCTCCTGTCTACGGCAAGCGTGTACGTTACTCAAAGAAGTACTACGCTCACGATGAAAACAACGAAGCTAAGACCGGCGACACTGTACAAATCATGGAAACTCGGCCTCTGTCAGCTAAGAAGCGTTTCCGTCTTGTAAAGATTGTCGAAAAGGCTGCTACCCTTTAATTAGCAGATAACTCTTAAATTCGTATTCTTAATTCTTATTTGTAAATGGAAGGAGGACCTAACCGTGATTCAACAGGAAAGTCGGTTGAAAGTCGCTGACAACTCCGGTGCGCGTGAAATCTTGGTTATCAAGATCTTGGGCGGTTCCCGAGTTAAGACTGGTAATATTGGTGACATTATTGTTGCTACTGTAAAGCAGGCAACACCAGGTGGCGTTGTTAAGAAGGGTGACGTTGTTAAGGCCGTTGTCGTACGGACTAAGCATGGTCTGCACCGTAAGGATGGTTCATACATCAAGTTTGACGAAAACGCCGCTGTTCTGATTAACAATGACAAGAGCCCTAAGGGTACCCGTATTTTTGGCCCAATCGCTCGTGAGCTCCGTGGTGACGACTTCATGAAGATCGTTTCACTTGCTCCAGAAGTTCTGTAAAGATTACCAAAAATAAGGAGGTGCACAATCAACATGTTCATTAAGACAGGTGACAAAGTTCGCGTTATCGCCGGTAAGGACAAGGGTAAGGAAGGTAGCGTTAAGCAAATTTTCGCTGCTGACAACCGTGTCATTGTTGAAGGCATTAACAAGATTAAGAAACACCAGAAGCCAAACAACGCTAACCCAAACGGTGGGATTATCGACACGGAAGCCCCAATCAACGCTTCTAACGTTATGCTGATTGATCCTTCAACTAACGAACCAACCCGCGTCGGTTACAAGTTCGTTGACGGCAAGAAGGTTCGCGTTGCCAAGAAGTCTGGCAAGACCCTCGACTAATTTTGAAGGAAAGGAGGAAAAATAACTAATGGAAAACCGTTTGAAAGCTAAATACGAAAGTGAAATTCGCCCAGCTTTAATTGAAAAGTTCAACTACTCTTCAGTTATGCAAGCACCTAAGGTTGACAAGATCGTTCTGAACATGGGTGTTGGTGATGCTACTACCAATTCCAAGAACCTGGATGAAGCCGTTGAAGAACTTGGCCTGATCGCCGGTCAAAAGCCACTGATCACCAAGGCTAAGAAGTCCATCGCTGGCTTCCGTCTGCGTGAAGGAATGCCAATTGGTGCCAAGGTTACCCTGCGTGGTGAACGGATGTACGATTTCTTGGACAAGTTAATCAATGTTGCTCTGCCACGGGTTCGTGACTTCCATGGTGTTTCAAACAAGGCCTTTGATGGTCGTGGGAACTACACCCTCGGTATTCATGAACAATTAATTTTCCCAGAAATCGATTACGACAAGGTAAACCGTGTTCGTGGTCTGGACGTTGTCATCGTTACAACTGCCCAAAGTGATGAAGAATCACACGAATTACTTGCCCAACTCGGCATGCCATTTGCTAAATAAAGGAGGTTCCACAAATTGGCTAAAAAATCAATGATTGCTAAGTGCAACCGTCCCGCTAAGTTCTCAAGTCGTGAATACACGCGTTGTGCACGTTGTGGACGTCCGCACTCAGTTTACCGTAAATTCCACCTATGCCGGATTTGCTTACGAGAACTTGCCCACAAGGGACAAATTCCTGGTTTGAAGAAGGCTAGCTGGTAAACAAATCACCGACAAAAGGAGGAAAACATCGATGTCTATGAGTGATCCAATTGCAGATTTCTTAACGCGGATTCGTAACGCCAACATGGCTCACCACGAATCAGTTGAGGCGCCTGCATCAAAGATGAAGAAGGACATCGCTGAAATCTTAAAGAACGAAGGTTTCATTCGCGATGTTGAATATGTTGACGATAACAAGCAAGGCATCATCCGTGTATTCTTGAAGTACGGAAAAGACGGCCAACGTGTTATTTCCGGCTTAAAGCGGATTTCTAAGCCTGGTTTACGCTCATACGTTAAGGCTGATGCTGTGCCGAAGGTTCTTAACGGTTTAGGAATTGCCATCATCTCCACTTCTGAGGGCGTTGTAACCGACAAGGTTGCTCGTGCGAAGAACGTTGGTGGCGAAGTTATCGCTTACGTTTGGTAATATCAATTAAAAGTTAGGAGGTGTACGTATGAGTCGTATTGGTTACAAGGAAATTGACCTGCCAAAGGGCGTTGAAATTTCCCAAGACGGTAACGTTGTAACTGTTAAGGGTCCTAAGGGTACCTTATCCCGTGAAATCTCACCACTGATCAAGATGACTGTTGAAGACAACGTTGTTAAGTTTGATCGTGACGAAGATACCAACAAGGTTAAGATGCTGCACGGTACTACCCGGGCAAACGTTAACAACATGGTTGAAGGGGTTGTTAATGGTTACAAGAAGGTTCTGAAGCTGGTCGGTGTTGGTTACCGTGCTCAATTCAAGGGCACTAAGTTGATCCTGACTGTTGGTTACTCCAACCCAGTTGAAATGGACAAGCCTGAGGACATTGACATCAATGTGCCTGACAACACTACCATCGAACTGAGCTCCATCAACAAGGAACACCTTGGTGATTTTGCTGCCCAAGTTCGTGCTGTTCGCTCACCTGAACCATACAAGGGTAAGGGTATTCGTTACGAGAACGAACACATCATCCGTAAGGAAGGTAAGACTGGTAAGTAATCTTTTCAAATTATTTAGTGGTTTTCTCAATCAAATTAAACAACAATTAAAATATTCAATAAGAGGTGACTATTGTGATTTCTAAACCAGATAAGAACAAGATCCGTCAACGCCGTCACATGCGCGTTCGCGGTAAGATTTCTGGTACTGCGGAGCGCCCACGCTTAAGTGTTTACCGTTCAAACAAAAACATTTACGCTCAATTAATTGATGACGTAAAGGGTGTGACGCTCGCTAGTGCCTCCACAATGGACAGTGAAGTTAGTGGCAAGACGAAGACTGAGCAAGCTGGTGGTGTTGGTGCATTGATCGCCAAGCGCGCTGCTGCTAAGAACATCGAAAATGTTGTCTTTGACCGTGGTGGCTACCTTTACCATGGTCGTGTTGAAGCCTTAGCTGACGCTGCTCGTGAAAACGGACTTAAATTCTAAGAAGAAGGAGGAATAACCTGCAATGACATCATCAGAATTCATTGATCCAGCAAAGTTGGACTTAGACGATCAAGTTGTTGCCATCAACCGGATTACCAAGGTTGTTAAGGGTGGTCGTCGGATGCGTTTTGCTGCCTTAGTTATCGTTGGTGATCGTAAGGGTCACGTTGGTTTCGGTACTGGTAAGGCGCAAGAAGTTCCGGAAGCCATTCGGAAGGCCCAAGCTGCTGCTGAAAAGAACCTGATTGAAGTGCCAATCGTTGGTACGACGATTCCACACGAAGCAATTGGTGTTTACGGCGGTGGCCGCATTATGCTGAAGCCAGCCGTTGAAGGTTCCGGGGTTACTGCCGGTGGTGCGGTACGTAACGTCATGGACCTGGCCGGGATCGCCGATGTTACTTCCAAGCGTCTTGGTTCAAATACTCCTATTAACGTTGTTCGTGCAACGTTCGAAGGTTTGAAGCAATTGAAGAGTGCTGAAGAAGTTGCTCAACTTCGCGGCGTTTCAGTTGACCACTTAGCAAAATAAGGAGGGGCACTTAATATGGCTAAAGTTAAAGTTACCTTAATCCACAGTGTTGCCCACCGCGAACCAACTCAGCGGAAGACTGTTAAGGCTTTAGGCCTTGGCAAGATTGGCAGTTCTAACATTCTGCCAGACAACGCCGCAACACGTGGTCAAATTTTCAAGGTTGCACACTTAGTTTCCATTGAAGAAGTTAAGTAATCACAATTAAATAACAAGGAGGTGCCTACTAAATGAAGTTAAATGAATTGAAGCCTGCAGCAGGTTCTCGTTCAAAGCGTCTTCGCAAGGGTCGTGGCCTTTCTTCAGGTCATGGTTTCACTTCTGGACGTGGTACGAAGGGTCAAAAGGCTCACGGTAAGACTCGTCTGGGCTTTGAAGGTGGCCAGATGCCACTCTACCGGCAGATTCCAAAGCGTGGTTTCACCAACATCAACCGCAAGGAATACGCCATTGTTAACTTAACCGCTCTGAACAAGTTCGATGACGGTACTGAAGTTACTCCACAAGTACTTGTTGAAAGTGGTCTGGTTAAGAACCTGAAGAGTGGTATCAAGGTTCTTGGTAGCGGCAAGCTCGAAAAGAAGTTAACTGTTAAGGCTAACAAGTTTTCTGCTTCTGCAGTTTCTGCAATTGAAGCTGCCGGCGGTAAAACTGAGGTGATGTAATTTGTTCACAGCCGTCAAAAACGCATTCAAGATTAAGGATATCCGTAAAAAGATCTTCTTTACCTTGTTTGTGTTGATCGTCTATCGGATTGGGGCGGCTATCACTGTTCCTGGAGTTAACGCTGCAGCTTTGCAGGAAATTTCCTCGACCGGTTTAGCATCGATCCTCAATACGTTTAGTGGTGGTGGTTTGGAAAACTACTCGTTGTTTGCAATGGGGGTTTCGCCATACATCACTGCCCAAATTGTTGTTCAACTGCTGCAGATGGATATTGTCCCGCGGTTTGTTGAATGGAGCAAACAGGGTGAAGTCGGACGGCGGAAATTGAATCAAGCGACCCGGTGGTTAACGATTGTGCTCGGCTTTATTCAGTCGATCGGGATCACTGCCGGTTTTAATGCATTGAGCTCGATCCACCTGGTTGATCATCCAAACGTTCAGACTTATCTAACGATTGGGTTGATCCTAACCGCGGGGACGATGTTCGCTACTTGGATGGGTGATATGATCACGGAACGTGGCCTTGGTAACGGGGTTTCCGTCATCATCTTTGCCGGGATTGTTGCGGCGATGCCGTCTGGTATTCGGCAGCTCTGGGATGATCAAATTGCTGGTGAATCCGGTGCCAATCTTTGGATGGGGATCGGTTTCATCGCCTTAGTAGTTGTTGCATTAATCATCATCGTGGCTTTCGTCACTTGGGTTCAACAAGCTGAGCGGCGGTTGCCAATTCAATATACTCGTCGGACGACCACTTCACCATCGAGTAGTTATCTGCCACTGAAGATTAACGTTTCTGGAGTTATTCCAGTGATCTTCGCCGGTTCCTTTATCTCGACACCACAAACTATTTTGATGGCGTTCCAACAGAATCACGGTGGAGATACCTGGTATCAAGTTTTGTCAACAATCTTTAACATGCAGTCTGGTCCAGGGATTACCCTCTACACTCTGCTGATTGTTGTCTTTACCTTTTTCTACGCCTTTGTTCAGGTTAATCCCGAAAAACTTGCTGAGAATCTTCAGAAGCAAGGAAGCTATATTTCCGGTGTTCGTCCTGGAAAAGGAACGCAGGATTATGTTTCGGCATTACTGATGCGTTTAAGTACAGTTGGTTCACTTTTCTTAGGATTGATTTCACTGATCCCACTGGTTGCCAGCATCGTCTGGAACCTGCCACAATCAATCGGTCTTGGTGGGACCAGCCTGTTGATCGTCGTTCAAATTGCACTGGATGTTGTTCGGCAATTAAATGGTTTGACTATGAAACGTGAATACATTGGATTTATTCGTGAACCTGAAGGAGGAAATGGCAAATGAGTATGAACCTTGTTTTAATGGGTTTGCCAGGTGCCGGTAAGGGTACCCAAGCGCAAAAGATCGTAGAAGACTTCGATATTCCTCACATCTCAACCGGGGATATTTTCCGTGCGGCAATCAAGAATGAAACGCCGATGGGACTTGAAGCCAAGAAGTACATCGATAAGGGGGAACTGGTTCCGGACGAAGTTACTAATGGCATCGTCAAAGAACGGTTGGCCCAGGATGATACCAAGAATGGTTTCATGCTTGATGGTTTTCCACGTAACCTGAACCAGGCAGCAGCCCTGGATAAGATGTTAGCTGAGAGTGACCGGCAGCTGGACGCAGTTATCAATATTCATGTTCAACCAGAAGTATTGGTAGAACGGTTGAGTGGTCGGTATATCTGTCGCAACTGTGGAGCAACTTATCACAAGATCTACAACCCAACCAAGGTTGAAGGAACCTGTGATGTTTGTGGCGGCCACGAATTCTACCAACGGGAAGACGACAAGCCGGCAACGGTTAAGAATCGTCTGGACGTTAACATCAAACTGAATACACCACTGGTAGATTACTACCAAAAGCAAGGCGTTTTGCACACGATCGATGGTCAACAGGACATCGATAAGGTCTACGCTGACGTCAAGGAAGTGCTGAATAGCCTTTAATGAGGTTATGCCTTGCGAAGTGCGGTTAGTTATGCTAAACTAGGCAAGGTTTATCTAGCTGACAGTGGAAAGTAGTACGCTTTCCACCGTTTTTACGTAATTTCTTGATTAGGCAAGGAGGAACCAATCCGTGGCAAAAGCCGATGTGATCGAAGTAGAGGGTAAAGTTACCGAAACTTTGCCTAATGCGATGTTTAAAGTTGAACTGGAAAACGGCGCGGAAATCCTGGCCCACGTTTCCGGTAAGATTCGGATGCACTACATCAAAATCTTACCTGGTGACCGGGTAAAGGTTGAAATGTCCCCGTACGACCTGACAAAGGGTCGGATTACGTTCCGGTTCAAGTAAGTAGTAATTGTTACAGGAACTCTCTAGGAGGATTTAAGAATGAAAGTAAGACCATCAGTCAAGCGGATGTGCGAGCACTGCAAGATCGTTAAGCGTCATGGACGTGTTATGGTTATTTGCTCTGCAAACCCAAAGCACAAGCAGCGTCAAGGTAAGTAATTACATTAAATAAGAACGGAGGTGCAATAAATGGCTCGTATTGCAGGTGTCGATTTACCTCGTGACAAGCGAATCGTAATCGGCTTAACATATATTTATGGTATTGGTGACTCACGTGCAAAGAAGATTCTTGAAAACGCCGGTGTTTCAGAAGACATCCGGGTTCGTGATCTGACTCCAGATCAAGAAGAAAAGATTCGTGCACAAGTCGACCAAATCGAAGTTGAAGGTGACTTACGTCGGGAAGTTTCCATGAACATCAAGCGGCTCCAAGAAATTGGTTCATACCGTGGTATGCGTCACCGTCGTGGTCTCCCAGTTCGTGGTCAACACACTAAGAACAACGCCCGGACTCGGAAGGGGAAGGCCGTTGCAATTGCTGGTAAGAAGATCAGCAACTCACCAAAATAATATATAGCGAAGGAGGTTAGTTAGTTTATGGCTAAAAAGGGTACGCGTAAGCGTCGTGCAAAAAAGAACGTTGAAACCGGTGTTGCTCACATTCACTCAACGTTCAACAACACTTTGATCATGATTACTGATGTTCAAGGTAACGCTGTTGCTTGGTCATCAGCCGGTGTTTTAGGCTTCAAGGGTTCACGTAAGTCCACCCCATTTGCTGCCCAAATGGCATCTGAAGCTGCTGCTAAGCAGGCTATGGAACACGGTATGAAGACCGTTGAAGTTGAAGTTAAGGGTCCAGGTTCCGGTCGTGAATCTGCTATCCGTGCTCTTCAAGCAACTGGTTTGGAAGTTACTGCCATCCGTGACGTAACTCCAGTTCCACATAATGGTTCTCGTCCTCCAAAGCGTCGTCGTGTTTAATTGACATTGGTGGATGTATTTTCCATCAGTTGCCTTTTCGTCTCAAATGCGAACCACGTTTTGAAAGGGGTACGGGGATAGAATGATCGAATTTGAAAAGCCAAACATTCACAAAGTTGAAGAGACTGATAACTACGGCAAGTTTGTTGTAGAACCACTTGAACGCGGTTATGGAACCACTCTTGGTAATTCATTACGACGCGTACTGCTGGCTTCACTTCCGGGTGCAGCAATTACCAGCATGCAAATCGACGGGGTTTTACATGAATTCAGTACCGTTGAAGGGGTCACTGAAGATGTAACCCAAATTATCTTAAATCTTAAGAAGGTTTCCCTGAAGATCAACTCTGAGGACGCTAAGGACCTGGAGCTGGACGTGAAGGGACCTGCAGAAGCGACCGCCGGTGATATCCAGGGTGATGGTGATGTAACGATCCTGAATCCTGACCTGCACATTGCAACTGTTGCCGATGGTGCGGAATTACACATCAAGCTGACAGCTGACAAAGGTCGCGGTTACCTTTCTGCTACCGATAATAAGGCCCGGATGGATGATCTGGCCATTGGTGTTTTGCCAATTGACTCCATCTATACCCCAATTGAACGTGTAAACTACACTGTCGAAAATGCACGGGTTGGTCAACGTAACGATTACGACAAGTTAACTTTGGATGTTTGGACTGACGGTTCATTAACACCAACCGAGGCGGTAAGTCTGGGTGCTAAGATCCTGACCGAACACCTGGCCATGTTTGTCGACCTGACTGAGGAAGCACAAAATGCCCAAGTGATGGTTGAAAAGGAAGAAACCCACAAGGAAAAGATGTTGGAAATGACGATTGAAGAACTGGACCTCTCCGTTCGTTCTTACAACTGTCTAAAGCGTGCTGGCATCAATACCGTCAAGGAACTGACTGATCGGACTGTTTCGGACATGATGAAGGTTCGGAACCTTGGTCAGAAGTCATTAGAAGAAATTAAGCTTAAATTAAGCGATCTTGGCCTCTCATTCCGCCAAGATGACTAACAAACACCAATTGCAAAGGAGGGAACCACTTCATGAGTTACCGTAAATTAGGACGTACTAGTTCACAACGTAAAGCTTTATTACGTGATTTAACTACTGATTTAATTGTTAATGGTCAAATTACCACTACTGAATCCCGGGCAAAGGAAGTTCGCAAGACTGCCGACAAGATGATTACGCTTGCCAAGCATGGCGACCTTGCTTCTCGTCGGAAGGCTGCTGCCTTTCTGCGGAACGTCGTTGCTGACGTTAAGGAAGATGGCGACAACATTCGGATTCAATCTGCTCTTCAACACCTGTTTGAAGACCTGGCACCAAAGTTTGCTGACCGCAACGGTGGTTACACGCGGATTTTGAAGACGATGCCTCGTCGTGGTGACGGTGCACCAATGGTTATTTTGGAATTCGTTGACTAATTATTTAGCCGAGCGAAAACTAAATACGTAATAAAGAATCACTATCATCGATGGTATAGAGCGTTACGATGGTGGGAGCAATCCCTAGTCTAGCTCGAATGCGGAAACCCCGCGCGCCCCGGTGGTAAGTGATTTTTTAGTTTAAAGCTATTTTTGCTGTTTAGCGACAGATTCTTTGCTAAAATATAAATATTAGACACAAGGGGGCCATCAAACTCGTGAATGCGGTGACGTTAACAGATCTTCAATATCAATATCCAGATACCAAGAAGCCAGTGCTGGACGGGATCAACCTGAATTTTCCGGCTGGTAAATGGACAGCGCTAATCGGTCGCAACGGGAGCGGGAAGAGCACCATGGCGCGGTTGATTGATGGCCTCTTGATTGCTCGGCGTGGGCAGATTACTGTGAACGGCATCCCCGTGACCGAAGACAACCTAACCAAGATTCACCAGCACGTGGGGATCGTTTTCCAAAACCCTGACAATCAGTTTGTCGGGGCGACCGTCGCCGATGACGTGGCCTTTGGGCTGGAAAATCGCCAGGTTCCTCGGGAAGAGATGCCTTCTCGAATCCAAAGGGCCCTGGAAGCGGTCGACATGGCTGGCCTGTCGGAGAGTGAACCGACGATGCTCTCCGGCGGGCAAAAGCAGCGGGTGGCTATTGCCGGCATCCTGGCCCTGCGTCCTCAGGTGATCATTTTGGACGAGGCTACCAGTATGCTAGATCCGGCTGGTCGGGAACTGGTCTTGGCGTTGCTAGAGCGGCTTCGGGACCAGCAGCAGTTTACGATTATTTCAATTACCCACGATCCGGCCGAAATGGCCATGGCCGATCGAGTAGTGGTGTTGGATCAGGGGAAGATTGTCTGCCAAGGAACCACGGCGGAAGTATTACGCGACGTGGCCCTGCTAGAAAAAATCGGTGTTGGTATTCCGGCTGGCCAGCAGCTGCGTCAAGAATTGGCCGACCGGGGTATCGCGGTGCCCGACCGGTACTTTACGGTGGAGGAGATGGTGAAATGGCTCAGTCAGCAATTGTAATTAAAAACGTCGGCTTTACCTATTCTGCCATTGCCGCTCACCCAGCGTTAAAGGACCTTAACCTGACGATTGAAGCCGGCAGCTTTGTCGGCATCGTGGGTCATACCGGGAGCGGGAAATCGACCCTCGTTTCCCTAATTGATGGCCTGACCCGGCCAACCAGTGGCACAATTCAGGTAGGGCCGGTCGTCGTCAGCGCCAACTCGTCGGCCAAGGAGCTAGCTGCATTGCGTCAACACGTCGGTTATGTTTTCCAGTTTCCTGAGCAGCAGCTTTTTGCCGAAACCGTCGCTGAAGATATCGCCTTTGGGCCCACTAATCTCGGCTGGTCGGACGACCAAATTCAGCAGGCAGTTCACGACGCCCTCGACCTGGTGGGGCTGCCCCAATCGATGGCCCAGCGATCGCCCTTTGCCCTTTCTGGTGGCCAGATGCGACGGGTGGCGATCGCCGGGGTGCTGGCGATGCGGCCCGCAATCCTGATTTTGGATGAACCGACGGCCGGCCTGGATGCGGCCTCGACCAATCAGCTCCTGGCAAATGTGGCTCAGTTGCACGCCCAGGGGACGACGATTCTATTGATTACCCACCAGATGGATCAGGTAGCCCAGTATGCCGATCAGGTGGTGGTAATGAATCAGGGGCACCTGGTCAAGGCGGCCCCACCACAGGAGATCTTTGCTGATCCCGATTTCCTGGTCGCCAACCACTTGAATCTGCCGGCAGCGGTGGAGATTAATCGCCAGTTGCGCCAGGTGGGCGTTGAATTGCCACCGACGATGAAGATGGCTGATCTGGCCGATCGACTGGCGGCGCGCTTAGGGGGGCAGAAGAATGAATAAAGTTGTTTTTGGTTCCTATGTCCCGGTCGATTCTGTCCTGCACCGCCTGGATCCGCGGATGAAGCTCTTGATGTGCGTCTGGTACGTCATCTTGGTGTTCTTTGCCAACAGTTTGTGGACCAGTCTGTGGCTTCTGCTCGGCCTCGGCTTTGCCATGGTGCTCAGCCGGGTCAGCTTCCGGCAGTATTGGCAGGGGATTCGGCCCCTGGCCTGGGTGATCGTTATCACGGTCGTCTTTCAGATTCTCTTCAGCAGTGGCGGCCGGGTTTACTGGCACTGGTGGATTATGTCGATCACCCATGACGGCCTGGTCAATTCGTTGATCATCTTCTACCGGTTTATGGTGATCATTACAGCCTCGACGGTCCTGACGGCGACGACCCCGACCCTGCGGATTGCCGACGGGCTGGACTGGTACATGCAGCCCCTGAAGGCGATTCACGTGCCGGTCAACCAGCTGACCTTGATGCTATCGATCGCCTTGCGCTTCATTCCGACAATCATGGACGAGGCGGGGAAGATTACCAACGCCCAGCGGTCGCGGGGGATGAATTTTCACCAGGGAAATCTCTTCCAACGGGTCAAACATCTGGTCCCAGTTTTGATCCCGCTCTTCGTCAATTCGTTTAAGCGGGCCGAGGATCTGGCAACGGCCATGGAGGCTCGAGGATACGATCCTGATTCACCACGGACTCATTACCGGCAGCTGCACTGGCACGGTGCCGATAACATCACGCTGGGGCTCATGGTGGTCTTGACCGTGATTCTATTTCTAATCAGAGGAGGCGTTTTTGCGCTTGTATCGTTATAAAATCACTTTTGCCTACGACGGCACAAACTTTTTTGGCTTTCAGATTCAGCCTCACAAACGGACGGTGGAGCAGACATTAAAGACTGCCGTCAATAAAATCGCCAAGAATCCGGAGCCAGCGATCCCCGTGATCGGCTCGGGGCGAACCGATGCCGGTGTCCACGCGCTCAACCAGGTAGCGCACTTCGATATCCCATACAAATTGAGCAATGATTCGATGCGCAAGGCCTTAAACAGTCTCCTGCCGCTCGACATCCTGGTCAAAAAAGCCGAGCTGGTCGATGACTCCTTTCACGCCCGTTATAGTGCCCACCGCAAGACCTATCGTTACCGGGTTGACCAAGGCGAATTCGTCAATCCCTTCAAGCGCAACTACACCGCCCACTTTAAGTACCCGCTGGACATTGAAAAAATGCGTCAGGCGGCCCAGGACTTCATCGGGGAGCATGACTTTACCAGCTTCGTTGCCTCGGGCAGCCAGGCCAAGAGCAACGTCCGGACGGTTTATTCAATCACCATCGAGCGGGATGAACACGACAACGAGGTGGTCTTTGATTTTACCGGCAACGGTTTTCTCTACAACCAGATCCGGATCATGGTTGCCTTCCTGCTCGAGGTTGGCAGCAATCAGCGGCCGGTATCGGATGTCAAACGGGTTTTGGCGGCGCGGGACCGGACGCAGGCGCGGATGACTGCTCCGGCCAGTGGGCTCTATTTAGTTTCGGTAGATTATGGAAAATAATTGACGACCAGGGGAGAAAAAGGTATACTAGCAAATGGTATTTCTTTTCCATCTAATAACTCGGTACACTATTATATGTAAAAGAAAAACAAAATTGGAGGACTTAATCGTGAGAACGACATACATCGCAAAACCTGGTGAAGTTGATCGCAAGTGGTACGTTGTCGATGCTAAGGATGTCCCAATGGGTCGTCTGGCCACCGTCGTCGCATCAATTCTGCGTGGTAAGAACAAGCCAACCTTTACTCCACACGTTGACACTGGTGACAACGTCATCGTTATCAACGCTGCACAAATTAAGTTAACTGGTAAGAAGGCTTCCCAAAAGAAGTACTACCGTCACTCAAATTACCCTGGTGGTTTGAAGGAACGGACTGCCGGTGACTTCCGTGCTAAGGAACCAGAGAAGCTGCTGGAAACTGCTATTAAGGGTATGCTTCCACACAACTCCCTTGGTCACAAGATGGGCTTAAAGCTGCATGTTTACGCTGGTGAAGACCACAGTCATGCTGCACAAAAGCCTGAAGCACTCGACATCACGAACTTAATCTAAGGAGGGAATGGAATTGGCTCAACAAGTACAATACAGTGGTACTGGTCGGCGCAAGGACGCAACCGCACGTGTTCGCTTAGTACCAGGTTCAGGTAAGATTACGATGAACGGCAAGGCAATTGAAGACTACATTCCATTTGCCAACTTACGTGCCATCGTTAACCAACCATTTGATGTTACCAAGACGAACGGTCAATACGACGTTATCGCCAACATCAATGGTGGTGGCTTCTCCGGTCAAGCCGGCGCTGTTCGCCACGGGATTGCCCGTGCCCTGCTCAGCGTTGACCCTGACTTCCGTGACGTCCTGAAGAAGGCCGGTCTCTTGACCCGTGACCCTCGGATGAAGGAACGTCGTAAGCCAGGTCTGAAGAAGGCTCGTAAGGCTGCTCAATTCAGTAAGCGTTAATATTCGATTACCGCTTCAATTCCAAAAAGCATCAGTTTCAACTGGTGCTTTTTTATTTTTCCTAAAAATTAAGGCTAAACGCCGTGTTCTTTGCTACAATAAAATGCTAGTAGGATATTGAAGGAGGCCTTTTCTTGGCAAAACGAAAAAGAAGTCGGAAGAAACGTAATTCGGGAACGCGAACCCTGATTTGGGTGCTTGTCGTCATCGCCCTTTTCCTGGGGGTCTATGCCGGACACCATTTTTACCGGATCTGGAACCAGCAGCGGATTGAGCAGCAGATGAAAAAGCAGGACCAGGAGACCAAGGAGCGCTTCATCAAGCAGGTGGCTCCCGAGGCCCAGGCCATGCAGAACACCTATCACGTCTACGCCTCGATTACGATTGCCCAGGCGATCCTGGAGTCGCAGTGGGGAACCAGCAAGCTGGCTTCGCAGTACCACAACCTTTTCGGGATCAAGGGAACCGGCGCCAACTCCAAGGAGCTGAGCACCAAGGAGTACGTTAACGGCAAGTGGGTCGTCACCACGGGCCGCTTCCGGGTTTACGACAGCTGGAGCGATTCAATCAAGGACCACACTAAGTTAATGCTGACGGGGACGGACACCAACCAGCAGAACTACGATGCCGTCGTCAAGGCCACTTCCTATCAGGAAGCGGCCAAGGCCCTGCAGGAGGCCGGTTATGCTACCGACCCGAACTATGCCCAGAAATTAATCTCGGTAATCAAGACCTATAAGTTATATAATTATGATAAATAGATAAAAAGGGGTAAGAAGAATGCGTGAATTAGAGGAAAAAATAAGGGAATACGGAACCGTGCTGCCTGGCAACGTTCTGAAGGTCGATGCCTTCTTGAACCACCAGGTTGATCCTGAGCTGATGCTCCACATCGGTCAGGAATTTGCCAAGCGTTTTGCAGACGAGGGGATTACGAAGGTCTGGACCGTGGAATCGTCTGGGATTGCCCCGGCGGTCATGACTGGGCTAGCCATGAAGATCCCGGTGATCTTTGCTCGCAAGCACAAGAGCCTGACCCTTAACCACGACATGTACGTGGCCGACGTTTATTCTTACACCAAGAAGACAACGAACCGGATTTCGATCTCGAAGAAGTACGTTTCGCCAAGTGACAAGGTTCTCCTGATCGACGACTTCCTGGCAAACGGGCAAGCTGTCGAAGGGATGCTAGAGATTGCCGACCAGGCCGGGGTCGAGGTTGCCGGTGCCGGAATCGTGATCGAAAAGAGCTTCCAGCCGGGAGCCAAGGAGATCAAAGATCGGGGCATTCGGCTGGAATCGCTGGCCCGGATCAAGTCCCTGGAAAATAATTCCATTGAATTTATGACTGACTAATCAAGTAAGGGGAGTTTTTCAATGAGTAGAACTGCTTTTTACCCGGGCAGTACCCTGGGCATTATTGCCGTTAACCGCAACGGCGGGGCGCTGATCGCGGCTGCTAAGAAGGCCGGCTTCAACGTCATTGTCTATGATAATCACGCCCAACCGGCAATCACCAAGATGGCGGACGAGACGATCATCGGGGCCTACAACGATAAGCTCAAGCTGACTCAGTTTGGCCAGAGTTGTGATGCCATCATCTACCAGACGCCGAACGTCGATTCGCGAGTCCTGCACTACCTCAGCCAATTTGCGGCCGTTCCCCAGGGAATCAATGGGCTGGAGATCATCCAGGACCGGCTGATGGAGCGGGCCTTTCTTGACCAGGTCAACATCAACATTGCCCCCTACGTGACGGTGGTGAGCCTGGACGACGTTTACCAGTCGATTGATTCGATTGGCTACCCGGCCCTATTGAAGCCAATCCAGCGCGGCCTGGGTGAACAGTCGATGATCATCCGGCGCCAGTCCGACATCACCCGGGCGGCCGACTTTATCGACACCGGGACCTACCTCCTGGAATCCTGGATCGACCACACCGCCGAGTACACCATGACGGCGGCCACGGCCGGCAAGGACACGAAGATCTACCCGCTGGCCAAGCTGCAATTCAATTCGGACCGTCAGCTGATCTCCGTCGCCTCACCGGCCACCGTTCAGGACGACCTGCTGGAGGAAATGCAACGGATCGTGCAGAGCGTGGCCGATTCGCTCCAGTACCGCGGGGTCTTCTCGGTCAACTTCTACGTGACCGCCACCGGGACCCTCTACGTCAAGAACATTGAGCTGGGGCTGACCTCGATTGCTAACGTCTATGACACCACGGCCAACGTTGACCAGTACGAGGAGCAGATTCGGGCTGCTGTTGGCATGCCGCTCCACGTCATTCACCCATTACAGACCGGCTTGCTGATGGTGGTGCGCAAGTATCAGCAGGTGGCCATTCAGCGCCAGTGGCTGCTGAAGAGCAACTGGCAGTTCCGCTTCTTCAACGATTCGGAGGGGGACGACCAGAGTATTTTCGGTTTCGTTTGGGTCACCGGGAGCAACAACCTGGTTGATCTAGAGAATCAGGTTGATGACACTGAGGTCTGGCAAGAAACTGTAACCGAGAAAAAGGCCACCGACCAGGGAACAGAACAGTAGTAATAACAACAGTGCTGCCGCCAACCAGCGGGGCGCTGTTTTTGTTTTGGAGCGGGGAGAAAATCTCCCAATCAGGTGTTCGATTTAGCACATCGAGCCCGAATATTTGGTATAATATTAGCCGATCATTTTTTAAGAGAGGACGGTTACGGCGTGAATAATAGTCAAGAGCTTTTAGAAGGAATGAACGACAAGCAGGCCGAGGCAGTAGTGACCACGGAGGGACCGCTGCTGGTCATGGCCGGCGCGGGATCCGGTAAGACCCGGGTGCTGACTCACCGGGTGGCCTACCTGATTGAGGAGAAGGGGGTCCTGCCGTGGAACATCCTGGCGATCACCTTCACCAACAAGGCCGCCAAGGAAATGCAGGAGCGGGTCGGCAAGCTGCTCGGTGAGAGTGCCCGCGACGTCTGGGTTTCCACCTTCCACGCCCTCTGCGTGCGGATTCTGCGGCGCGACATCGAGAAGATTGGCTACAACCGCGCCTTCACGATCGCCGACACCAGCGAGCAGCGAACCTTAATGAAGCGGATCTGCGCCGAGCTCAACATCGACACCAAGAAGTTCGACCCCCGCAGCATCCTGAGTGCGATCTCCAACGCGAAGAACGCCCTGCTGACCCCGGCCCAGTACAGCGAGAAGGCCAACTCGATGTTTGAAAACATGGTGGCCCGGGCCTACAAGCTCTACCAGCAGGAACTGGAGGCCAACCAGGCCCTCGACTTCGACGACCTGATCATGAAGACGATCGAGCTCTTCGAAAGCGACCAGGAGACCCTGGAGTTCTACCAGGACAAGTTCCACTACATCCACGTCGACGAGTACCAGGACACCAACGACGCCCAGTACCGGCTGGTCAACCTGCTGGCCAAGAAGTACCAGAATATCTGCGTCGTCGGGGATGCCGACCAGAGTATCTATGGCTGGCGGGGTGCCAACATGAACAACATCCTGAACTTCGAGCACGATTATCCCCAGGCCAAGACCGTCATGCTGGAGCAGAACTACCGGTCGACCCAGACGATTTTGGACGCGGCCAACGAGGTGATCATCAATAACGTCAACCGGAAGAAGAAGGACCTCTGGACCGAAAACGGCAAGGGAGAGAAGATCTCCTATTATCGGGCCCAGAGCGAGCACGATGAGGCCCAGTTCATTGTTGCCAAGATCAAGGAGGAACGGGAGAAGCACGGCTACCACTACAACGACTTTGCCATCCTCTACCGTACCAACGCTCAGTCGCGGGTGGTCGAAGAAACCTTCCTGAAGAGCAGCGTGCCCTACACGATGGTCGGGGGCCACAAGTTCTACGACCGGAAGGAAATCCGGGACGTCCTGGCCTACCTGACCCTGATCGTCAACCCCCAGGACTCGATGAGCTTCGAGCGGGTCGTCAACACGCCCAAGCGCGGCATTGGGATGACCAGCGTCGAGCACCTGCGCCAGTTCGCCAGCGACAATCACTGGTCGCTCCTCCAGGCGGCGGAGAACGTCGACATCGCCAACCAAATTACCGCCCGGACGCGCAACAAGATCGGCGAGTTCGGCGAGCTGATGCAGAAGCTGACCAAGCAGGCCGAGTTTCTCAACCTGACCGACCTGACCGACCAGATCCTGGAACTGAGCGGCTACAACAAGATGCTCGAGAGCGAAAACACCCTCGAGTCCCAGGCACGGCGGGAAAATCTGGACGAATTCAAGTCGGTTACTCAGGAGTACGACGAAAACCACAAGGACGACGAGGGGACCAATGTCCAGAAGATCACCAACTTCCTGGCCGACCTGGCCCTGGTTTCCGACCAGGACGACGTTGACGAGCAGGCGCCGGCTGTGACCCTGATGACCCTCCACGCGGCCAAGGGGCTCGAGTTCCCGGTCGTCTTTTTGGTTGGGATGGAAGAGGGGATCTTTCCGCTCTCCCGGGCCGTCTTGGAGGACGACCAGCTGGAAGAGGAGCGGCGCCTGGCCTACGTCGGGATCACCCGGGCCAAGAAGAAGCTCTACTTGACCAACGCCTACTCACGGCTGCTGTATGGCCGAATTCAACGCAACCAGCCGTCACGCTTCGTCGAGGAGATCAACCCCGACCTCCTGCAGTACGAGAATGGTAACAACGATACGGGCCTGAGCGAGCGTTCCCTGCCGTTTGGCAAGACGTCCGCCACGGCGACAACCTACCGCAGCCAGCAGAAGCGGCGCTACAAGGACGCTGGCAAGAAGAAGGCGCCGGTCACCAACACCGGGACCGGGGCCGACAAGGTCAGCTGGAAGACTGGCGACAAGGTCAGTCACAAGAAGTGGGGGCAGGGCACCGTCGTCAAGGTCAGCGGGACCGGCAACGACATGGAGCTCGACATCGCCTTTCCACAGCAGGGGGTCAAGCGGCTGCTCGCCAGCTTCGCACCAATTACCAAAGTTGATTAAAAGTGAGGCCTAACGGAATGGAAAAAGAACAACCAGTCAGTCAGCTCAGCCTGGACGAGGCCAAACAAGAGATTGCGCCTTTGAGAAAGCAGCTGACGCAATGGGGCAAGGAATACTACGAAGAGGATAACCCGACGGTCGAGGATTACGTCTACGACCGGGCCTACCAACGCCTGGTCGAGCTGGAAACCCGTTTTCCGGAACTAAAGACGGCCGATTCGCCGACGCAGCGGGTGGGTGGCCAAGTGACCACCCAGCTGACCAAGGTGCGCCACGAGATCCCGATGCTGTCGATGGGGGATGTTTTCTCCGTCGACGAGCTGATGGACTTCAACCAGCGCCAGCAGGAAAACCGCGACGTTGAGGTGGAACCGGAATACAACCTGGAGCTCAAGATCGACGGCCTCTCGCTGTCCCTGGTTTACGAAAACGGCAAGCTGGTCCAGGGCTCGACCCGGGGCAACGGGACGATCGGCGAGGACGTCACCGCCAACGTGAAGACGATCAAGTCGGTGCCCCACAAACTACCGGAGCCACTGAGCCTGGAGTTTCGGGGCGAGTGCTACATGCCTAAGGCGTCCTTCGTGAAATTGAACCAGGAGCGGGAGGCGGCGGGCCTGCCCGTCTTCGCCAACCCGCGGAATGCAGCGGCCGGCAGCCTGCGCCAGCTGGATCCTAAGGTGACGGCTAAGCGGGATTTGGCGACCTTCATGTACTACGTGCCGGAGTACCAAAAACTCGGCGTGACCACCCAGGCGGCGGCCCTGGACCGGATGCGCGAGCTCGGCTTCACCGTCAACCCGAACAACCGGGTGGTCCACAATCAAGAAGAGATCACCGCCTACATCGACGAGTACACGACCAAGCGTGACCAGCTGTCCTACGGGATCGACGGGATCGTCGAAAAGGTGAACGATCTCGATACCGAGACGGCCCTGGGCAACACGGTCAAGGTGCCGCGCTGGGAGATTGCCTACAAGTTTCCACCGGAGGAGCAGGCGACCGTGGTTCGAGACATTGTCTGGACGGTGGGCCGGACCGGTAACGTTACCCCGACGGCCGTGATGGACCCGGTTCAACTGGCTGGGACGACCGTCAGCCGGGCTTCGCTTCACAATCCCGATTACCTGCGGGAGAAGGACATCCGCCTCGGCGACACGGTCTACCTCCACAAGGCCGGCGACATCATCCCGGAGATCTCTCGGGTTGACCTGAAGAAGCGGCCGGCCGATAGTGAGGAATACGTGGTGCCGACCACCTGTCCGGTCTGCGGCTCTGAACTGGTCCACCTCGACGATGAGGTGGCCCTGCGCTGCATTAACCCGATGTGTCCCGCCCAGATCAAGGAGGGCCTGGCTCACTTCGCCTCTCGGAACGCGATGAACATCGACGGCCTCGGCCCGAAGATCGTTCAGCAGCTCTGGGACAAGAAGATGGTCCGTGACGTGGCCGATCTGTACCACCTTGACCACGACCAATTGTTAACTTTAGATAAATTTGGGGACAAATCGGCCACTAACCTATTGACATCAATCGACAATAGTCGTAATAATTCTGTCGAGCGCTTATTATTTGGCCTGGGGATTCGCCATGTCGGTGCCAAGGCCGCGCGGCTGATCATGGCCCACTTTGGCGATCTCGACCACCTGATGGAGGCATCGGCCGAAGAGGTAGCCAACGTTGACGGCATTGGCCCAACCATCGGCGAGAGCGTCCACACCTACTTTGCCAATCCGCAGGTGGTCGACCTGATCAATCAGCTGCGGGACGCCGGGGTGAACTTCACCTACCAGGGGCCAACGACGACGGTGGCTGAAGACAGTCCGTGGAACGGTCGCCGGGTCGTGCTCACCGGGAAACTGGAAGAGCTGACCCGTAGTACGGCCAAGCAGTGGTTGGAGGATCACGGCGCCAAGGTCACCGGAAGTGTTTCAAAGAAAACTGATATTGTCATTGCCGGAACAGCGGCGGGAAGCAAGCTGACCAAGGCCCAGGACCTGGGTATCACGGTCTGGGACGAGGCCCGTTTCCGTCAGGCAATGCAGGAGGAAAATTAATTTTGAATGCGAAACTAAAGAAATTAACGACGGCCGCCGTCATCGTAATGAGTACCTTCGTGCTGGCCGCCTGTGGGAGCAGCAAGTCGTCGAAGAACTACACGACCACCGGCAACAGCAGCGGGGCCTACCAGGGCGTGATCAAGAACGGTCACTACAAGACCAGCAAGGCCCGGGGGGTTAACGTCAGCCAAAACGACAACCAGTACAACCTGAAGAGCTTTGAAAACGGCCTGACCGAGGTCTCCAAGCAGGTCTTCTCGCCGAAGAGTTACATCTTCCAGGAAGGTCAGTACCTGAACACCAGCACGGTTGAATCCTGGCTGGGGCGGAAGACCAAGAGCAACCCCAACGGCTTAAACCCGGCCCAGGGGAAGAAGAGCGACCCGAATCCGGAATACATCCAGCAGATTGAAGAGCAGGACTACATGACCGAAAACGGGAACTCAATGAAGCTCAAGGGGATCGTCATCGGGATCGGGATCAACTCCGAGTACAACTACAAGAAGAAGACCGATGGACCGAGCTACACCAAGAAGATCAGCAATGCTGAAGTCCAAAGGCAGGGAAAAATCGCCGCGGCCAAGGTGCTGAAGCGGATGCGCAAGAACTCCAAGATCGGCAACGTGCCGATCGTCATTGCCCTCTACAAGCAGGCCCCGGACGATAGCCTGGTCGGCGGGAGCTTCTTTGCCTACAGCAAGAACCGGGGCAACTCGATCAGTTCTTGGCACAAGCTGAACTACAAGACGATGGTTCTGCCAAAGGCCAGCGCGACGAACTCGACCACGAGTGCCAACCAGACCGACAGTGACAGCTTCTCCAACTTCAAGAGCCAGATCCAGAGCTTCTTCCCGAACCTGAGCGGGGTTACGGCCCAGGCACAATACAAGAACGGCCAGCTGAACGGGATGCACATCACCGTCACGACCCAGTTCTACAGCCAGTCCGAAATTATCAGCTTCACCCAGTACATCGCTCGGGCAGCCAAGAAGTACCTGCCAAACGGGATTCCGATTGACATCCGGATCCAATCTGACTCCGAGATGCAGGCGATTGTCTACCGGGACAGCGGCTCCGATACCTTCCGGACCCACGTGCTGACGTCGTATTAAGATCAATAAAATCAGTTCGTTGGTGAAAGCCACGGACTGATTTTTGTTTTCCGGGCCCCTGGCGGTAAAAAAACAGGTGAGAGTGTGCTAAAATTATAGGATGTATGCAAACAAAATTACTGGAAAAGAGGTAGAGAGAATGGCCAGTAAAATCACTGAGCAACAGGTGCAACACGTTGCTGAACTTGCCAAGCTTGAATTCCCGAAGGACGAGCTTGGTCAGTTTACCACTCAATTAGGAAACATTATCGACATGTTCGAAGACCTCCAGGCGGTTGATACCGATGGCGTCGAGCCAATGACGTCGGCAACCGACCGGGTGAACGTCATGCGCGAAGACAAGGCCGTTAGATCATCGAAAGAAGAACGGGAAGCGATCTTTAAGAACGCACCCGACGCGGACGACGGCTACATTCGAGTTCCAGCAATCATTGACGAAAGTGAGGACGGCGAATAATGGATTTCTATCAAACCGATCTGACTCAGCTGCATGATGACCTGGTCAACAAGAAGATCAGCGCCACCGAACTGACGAAGGCCACCTTTGACCACATCAAGGCCAACGATGACCAGGTCAAGGCCTTCTTGACCCTGAACGAAGACGACGCCATGAAGCGGGCAGCAGAGATTGACAACGCGGGCGTGAGCGCTCAGCAATTGGTCTCTGGGGTGCCGTTGGCGGTCAAGGACAACATCTTGACCAAGGGCCTGAAGACGACGGCCGCTTCCAAGATCCTGGAAAACTTCAACCCAGTTTACGACGCCACGGTGGTGGAACGGCTGAACCAGGCCGGCTTCATCAACGTTGGGAAGACCAACCTGGATGAATTTGCCATGGGTTCCTCGACGGAAAACTCCGCCTTCTTCACCACCCACAACCCGTGGGACCTGACTCGGGTACCCGGTGGTTCTTCAGGTGGTTCCGCGGCGGCCGTTGCGGCGGGCGACGTTCTCGGGGCACTGGGGACCGATACCGGTGGTTCCATCCGGATGCCAGCCTCCTTCAACGGCGTGGTCGGCATGAAGCCAACCTATGGCCGTGTTTCCCGGTGGGGGATCATTGCCTTCGGTTCCAGCTTTGACCAGGTCGGCTGGCTGACCCGGACCGTCAAGGACAACGCCTACCTGACGAGCCTGATTGCCGGCAACGACGAGCACGACATGACCTCCTCATTGAAGGAAGTGCCAGACTGGGCTGCCAACTTAAACGACAGTACGAGCGTCAAGGGCCTGCGGATTGCCGTGCCAAAGGAATACTTCGATGACCTAGACGAGGACGTCCACGAGGTTATCAAGGCCGCCCTCGACCATCTCGAATCCCTCGGGGCAATCATCGACGAGGTCACCCTGCCACACACCAAGTACGGGGTTCCGGCCTACTACATCCTGGCCTCATCCGAAGCCAGCTCCAACCTGCAGCGTTACGACGGGATCCGTTACGGCTACCGGGCCAAGGACGTTAAGAACCTGGAAGACGTCTACGTTCGTTCCCGGACGGAAGGCTTCGGTGAAGAAGTCAAGCGGCGGATCATGCTGGGGACCTTCTCCCTGTCCGCCGGGTTCTACGACGCCTACTTCAACAAGGCGGCCAAGGTTCGGCGCCTGATCGCCCAGGACTTTGACGATGTCTTCAAGGACCACGACCTGATCCTCGGGGCCACCGGCGCTTCGACGGCCTTCAAGATTGGTGCCGAAGTTGACGATCCAAAGAAGATGTACATGAACGATGTCCTGACCGTGCCGGTTAACATGGCTGGTCTGCCATCGATGTCCGTTCCGGCCGGCTTCTCCAGCAAGAACGGGATGCCAGTTGGCCTGCAGATCATCGGGAAGCCGTTCGACGAGCAGACCATCTACAACGCTGGTTACGTCTTTGAACAAACCACTGACTTTCACAAGAAAGCACCAAAGTTAGGGGGCCAAAACTAAGATGAACTTTCAAACTACGATCGGGCTCGAAGTCCACGTTGAATTAAAGACCAATTCCAAGATCTACAGTCCATCACCGGTTGAGTATGGTGACCAGCCAAACGAAAACACCAACGTGATCGACTGGGGATACCCCGGCGTATTGCCAACCCTGAACAAGGGCGTTGTGCGTGACGGGATCATGGCCGGGCTGGCACTGCACGCCCAGATTGCCCACCACATGCACTTCGACCGGAAGAACTACTTCTACCCGGACAACCCGAAGGCCTACCAGATCACCCAGTCCGACACGCCAATTGCTCACGACGGCTGGATCGAGATCGATGTCGACGGCAAAAAGAAGAAGATCGGGATCGAAGAGATGCACATCGAAGAGGATGCCGGGAAGAACACCCACACCAGCAAGTACTCCTACGTTGACCTGAACCGGCAGGGGACGCCACTGATCGAAATCGTCTCCAAGCCGGACATCGCTTCCCCAGAAGAAGCGGTCGCCTACCTGGAAGCCCTGCGGCAGCGGATCCAGTTCACCGGGATCTCCGACGTGAAGATGGAAGAAGGGTCGATGCGTGTCGACACCAACATCTCCATCCGGCCGGTCGGTTCCGACAAGTTCGGGACTAAGACCGAAATGAAGAACATCAACTCCTTCAACTACGTCCGCAAGGCCCTGGCCTACGAAGAAAAGCGGCACCAGAACCTCCTGATGTCCGGTGGCCACATTGCCCAGGAAACGCGGCGTTACGATGAACCAACCGGGACGACGGTTGCCATGCGGTCCAAGGAAGGGGCCGACGACTACCGCTACTTCCCAGAACCGGATATTCCGGACTTGAACGTCAGCGACGAATGGATCCAGGAGATTGCTTCTGAAATGCCGGTCATGCCGGGTGAACGGCGCAAGCACTACGTCGACGACCTCGGGCTGACCGACTACGACGCCATGGTCCTGACTCAGACCAAGGAAATGTCCGACTTCTTCGAGGAAGCGGTCAAGGACGGCGGCGACCCGAAGCGGCTGGCCAACTACCTGATGAACGACGTCAACTCCTACATGAACGACAACCACGTCGACCTGCAGGACACCAAGCTGACGCCGGCCAACCTGGCGGGGATGGTCAAGCTGATCGAAGACGGCACGATTTCCTCTAAGATGGCCAAGAAGGTCTTCAAGGGAATCATGAACGGCGAGGAACCAAACGCCTACGCCAAGGAACACGGCCTGGTACAGCTGTCCGACCCAGCCCAGCTGCAGCCAATCGTTGACGACGTCCTGGCCAACAACCAGCAGTCAATCGACGACTACAAGAACGGGAAGAACCGGGCATTCGGTTTCCTGATGGGTCAGATCATGAAGCAGACCCACGGGAAGGCCAACCCACAGATGGTTACCCAGCTGCTGAAGAAGTCACTGGCCAACATCTAAGCTGGAGGTGATCTCATGCGAAAACGAGCACGAGTAATTTATAACCCGACTTCCGGCCGGGAAGCCCTGCGCAGCGACCTGGTCGACATCCTGGCGATCTACGAGCAGGCTGGTTACGAGACCAGCGCCTTTGCGACCACGCCGGCGCCAAATTCGGCGAAGAACGAGGCACGGCGGGCGGCCGAGGAGGGCTTTGACCTGATCGTGGCCGCCGGTGGTGACGGGACGTTAAACGAGGTGGTCAACGGGATCGCCGGGCTGGAACACCGGCCGACGATGGCGATCATTCCGGCCGGGACGACCAACGATTACGCGCGGGCACTGCGGATTCCGCGTGATGATCCGATCGCGGCGGCCAAGCTGATCTTGCGCAAGAACAAGAAGTTCAAGATCGACATTGGCCAGGCTGGCGAGAACTACTTCATGAACATCGCCGCCGGAGGAACGCTGACGGAGCTGACCTACGACGTGCCATCCCAGATGAAGTCGCTCTTTGGCTACGCTGCCTACCTTGCCAAGGGGGCGGAACTCCTGCCGCGGATCAAGCCGGTTGACGTCGACATCAAGTACGACGGCCAGGAGTATCGCGGCCAAGCCTCGACGATTTTCCTCGCCCTGACGAATTCGGTCGGGGGCTTCGAGCAGATCGTGCCGGACGCCGCCTTGGACGACGGGAAGTTCACCATGATCATCGTCAAGAAGAGCGGCCTGGTCGACATGATGAGCCTGATGGCCAAGGCCTTGCAGGGGAAGCACATTGGCGACCCCGGCATCATCTACGCCAAGGCAACCGACGTCGAGGTGACGCCGCTGAACCCGGACGATCGCTTAATGATCAACCTCGACGGGGAATACGGTGGCGACGCGCCGATGAAGTTCCACGACCTGAAGCAGCACATTGAGGTAATCGCCAACCTGGACGAAATTCCGGACGACGCGATCACCGAATCGGCGGACTTCAAGCGGGTCGAGAAGGACTTCGTTGAGGGTGTCGACAAGATGAATCAAGAAGAGAAGAAGTAAAAAACTTAGCTAAATAGAAATGCGGACACTGATTGTTGGTATGCTCCCCTTAGGGTAGACACGGAATTATACAAAATTCTGTATCTAACCCTAGGGGGAGTTTTTATGTCCAATCGAACTAGTAATCATACCTTAAATCAGCGCCTAGCTGCTGTGATGAAAGTCCTGAAGGGAAAATACTCTGTAAGTGAGGTGGCCCGGGAGCTGGGTGTTGCCAGGACAACTTTAAAAAGATGGATCATTAAGTATCAAAATAATGGCGTGGCTGGCTTAAAGGAGTCTCACACTTGGCAACACTACTCTGCCAGTCTCAAGCGAGCGGCAGTCCATGATTATCTTGACCACCATCTCTCACAGATGGAGTGTTGTCGTAAGTATAATCTTTCTGATCACGGTGTTCTCATGCGCTGGGTTAACCAGTATACTAACGGTAAAACCTTGAAGAAGACGACTGGAGGTTCTACCAAGATGAAAGCACGTCGGAAAACTACTTATGAGCAACGTTTGGAAATCGTCCACTTCACCCTTGCCAATGACAAAGACTATCGAGCAGCGATGGAGAAATACGGCGTTTCTTACAGCCAAGTTTACAGTTGGGTTCGGAAGTACGAACAAGACGGCCGAGATGCCTTAAAGGATCACCGAGGTCATCAAATTCAAGAACCGGCTTTAGCTAAACTAAGCAAGGAAGAGCGACTGGAACGACGGATCAAAGAGTTAGAAGCCTGCAATCAGGATCTGGCGGCGGAGAATTTCTTCCTAAAAAAACTAAGTGCCCTGGAGAACAAAAACAAGAAGTAAATGATCGCAGTTACCTAATGCGATATCAAGCTATTCAAGCAACTTGTCAAGCTTTTCCAGGGCAATCTGTCCAGCGTCTTTGTGTCCTCGCCCAAGTCTCTAGATCAGCTTATTATCGCTGGCTTTCCAAGCCACACACTACTAAAAAGGATCAGACCACTGAGCAGCTCAAAGAGCTGCTCAAGCAGGCCTACTGGGAAATGAAGGGCAAGTGGGGTTACCGACGATTAACGATGCTTATCAATCGTCGCTATAACTGCCACTACAACCATAAACGTATTCGGCGGCTCCTCGTTGAAATGAACCTGCGGGCAGTGATCCGTCGTCCCCGCCATAGCTGCACAATCGCTCGGGGACAGAACTATGAGCCTAACCTTCTCAATCGTGACTTTACGGCCAGTCGGTTAAATGAGAAGTGGGTAACTGATGTGACGTATCTCACCTATGGCAATGGCCAGAAAGCTTATCTTAGTGCCATTAAAGACTTATACAATGGTGAAATCATTAGCTATGTCGTTAGTCAGCGCAACGACAACCCACTAGTAATGAAGACTCTCAAACAAGCTTTTGAACTTTATCCCACCGCCACACCACTACTTCATAGTGATCGTGGTTTTCAGTACACTTCCAAAGAATTTGCCCGTTTAACTGCCGAACATGGAATTACTCGTAGTATGTCGCGAGTCGGCAAATGCATTGATAATGCCCCAATGGAAAGCTTCTGGAGCCACTACAAGGACGAAGCTTATTATGGTCAGCACTTCAAGACTTATGAGGATCTAATCTCTTCGATTGATCAGTACATTTACTTCTACAACCATCAACGTTGTCAAACAAAATTAAACGGCTTGACCCCGGTAGAATACCGGCATCAAGCTGCCTAAAAATCATTGTACTAAAACTTGAAAGCAGGAAAGGAGCTTAATCACTTGTTATATCAAGGAACTGGCTATTCAAATTAGTGAATTTTAGACTGCCTGGAGCTGTTTAGCAACGACTTGTGGTAAATGTTTGATG
>NZ_JAOVYZ010000010.1 GCF_026413145.1 Limosilactobacillus kribbianus
CGTCATTTGACGGACATCCTTTCATATAGGTTTGATTCACTTAATATGATACCTGATGTCACGCCGAATGGCGTTTTTGCATTTACCACCAATTAGGTGGCTAACTTCATTCTATAATCTACCGAATTAACTTCCTTTTCATTTTTACTATTTAACGAAGAAATTAGATTAGATTAGATAGCCTCAAAATGTCATTTTTATTAGTATATGAAAATTTAGGATTTGATATCTCGCTCTGTACCTTTTCAAAAAGCACTTCATCTGGCACATAAGTGAACAAGTATTCAACAACTTGATAATAATTAAGAAATTGCACTAATGGATCATCATGCCAATTACCAGCAGTATAGATATCTAACATATCGTGATTATAAGTCATATGAGGTGACTCCATATGTTCTCCAGTTATACTTTGTATATTATTAGCACTAGTAATTGCACTTAGTGGCTTCTCCGGATTCGTCAAGCTTCTCTTCAAAGTTTCTTCATAAATTGCGTTTTTGATCACAAATCCTTAAAAAAGGCGACCTTTCGCTGAAAAAGGTCGCCTCATTGGAATTACTTAATGTATTCTTGCAGGAACTTGTTGTACTTTACTAGTTCGCTGAGCTTGGCGTTCGACTCCGGTTCGACAATTAAGTTTGAGATCTTATCCTCATCATCGTTCATCTGTTGCTTTCCCCAGATGCTCAAAGACATCATGATTTGCCGGAAATTGCCACCCTCATCAGTCAGCGAGTAGCAATCCGCCGTGTCCTTAACCGGATTCGCAATCCGCAAGTTTTGCAGTTTCGCTAATTCGACGCGCAGCTGCTCCGTCGTTAGCTTAGGAATCAATTTACCCAGCTCGTCCAACGTCAGCGGCCGAAAGCCTAGCCAAAAGATTAGGGTCGGCTGCCACTTCGCTTGCAGCACGTTCAGTGCATAATCAATTCCGTTATGAAACTTCTTGTCTGTCATCGTCAACAGCTCCAATCTATTGATGTCGTCCCTGTCACCACCCTTATTATTAGACTAATGTTTAGCATTTGTATTAAAGATCTGGCTTTATCAGCCGCTTTAACTTATCAATTGCCTGTTGCTGCTCCTCTTCGCTGCAATATTCAAAGCAGGTCTGGCGGAGCAGCTCCATCATCACCGCGTACCTGATGTCGTGACAGTCCTGGCGATACCGCTGACCGTCATGGAAGGTCCGGACCCCGCGCCGCTCCTCAAGGGCATCATCCCCAAAGTTGTGCTTATCCCAGGTCAGCTTCCCCAGCTGCAAGGACGCAACCCGATCCGCTGCTCGAATTAGCTGGCTAAAGGTCTGCGCGCTCGTGTCGAAATAAACGGAATAAGCCTGGCCCTCACTGACGAAGGTCGCCAGCTCCATGTCCCGGTGCTTACAATGAAAATGATTGTCAAGACAGTCGGCCATGTAATAGGCCACGTGCGTGTTTGTCTTGCCGTGTGTCGGCACCAAGCGGTTGTTGCCGGCAATGTAACCCCGTCCCTTATGCTGACCGATCATTCCGTACAGTGCCCGCATGATGTAGTCGTCGACATCATTATCGTTGGCAAACTTAATTAGGGTTTCTTGGAGCGGCCGCCCCAGTACTAAGTAGCGGCCGTCGCTCGTCAGGACGAACGTCCGCTGCTGATCGTAGGCTACCAGCAGGATTGTGTTGTCCCACCGGGGCTGAAAGCCGTCTGTTTCCGCATCGATCTGCACTTCTGTCAGCCGGCTTAGGTCTAAAATTTCTTTACTATGTTTATTCACTTGATTCACCAGGTTTCTGGGTCAAATCCCAAAGTATTACGTAAACGCCTAAAATAGTAAGCGCTTCCTTAGAATATAGAATACCGAACTATTTCTGCCCCGTCAACGACTATTTTGATCAAATATATAGACAACTAATCGTTCGCTAAACTAATTGTTCAGCTGTTAAACTACAAGTACTCAAGGGCCCTTGAGAATTTTAGACCGATTGGATGATTCTCATGAATACTATCAAAGCGACCGAGGGTTTGACCTATCTTTTCTCGAACGATCAGCGAATTCGACTAATTCACGGTGTCCTAAAGGGGCTGGGCGTGGCACCCTCCCGTGATGACTATCCCGACCTGGTCCAAGAAGGCTGCCTGATCTTTGCCCAAGTCTATGCCGCCTACCCGCAGCCGGTGACACCGGCAAACGAGCGGCAGCTGATGACCTACGCCTATCGGCAGATTCGCTGGCGCCTCCTCGACCAGCTGCGGCGGGGACAGCACCGGGTTACCCTTCGCCAATACTCCCTTGACGATGATCTGGCCGGGGGTAGCCAGCTCGCCGATCCGCAAGCTGGAGCGGCCTTCGTGCAATTGGAACGAAAAGCCTTTTTTGCCGAGTTACGGTCCCAGAGCAGCGGGACGGCGCGCAAGTATCTAGATCTGGTTCTTTCCGGGCGCTTCCAGAACGACGCCGCCATTGCCCGGCATTGCGGGGTCAGCCCGCAAGCCGTTTACCAGTGGCGCCGGCAATTGGTAGCGACCGGGCGGCGGATCCGCCGTGCGAACCCGGACATGCTATAATTGATCCATCTGAGGTGAAAGACATGCATAAAGTTACAATTGATGGGGACTGGTTCAACGACCGCTACCGAGGGGAAGAACGCGACGACGGCTGTGCTAACGAGCTCAGCCTTTATCACGATCCCGCCACGGACCAGTTAGATATTTTGCTGACGAATGTTGACTTTGACGGCGTCGGCCACGACAATACCTTTGCTCTAAACCGCGCGGATGCCCAGCAGCTCTGTGATTATTTACAGGATTGGCTCAAACAGAAGCAATAAAAAAGAGGATGAAGGCTCACTACCATGGTAGGAGGTTCTTCATCCTCTTTTGTCTTCTCTACTGTTTATCCTCCCAGACCTTCTCCAGCATCTGGTAGCGCAGGTCGCCCACCAGACTGACCTGGTAGTCGGCCCCATGCAGCTCCTGGGCATCCCCGACGCCAATCGTCGTCAGCCCGGCTATTGCCGCTTGTTGCAAGTCTGCCGCCCCGGTTGCGACGGCAATGCTGCCAGCGGCCGGCACTTCCAGCTGATCCACCAGGGCCGTGTACGGGTTCTCACCCGTATCAGCTTCCGGTCCCACCAGATCCACGTAGCCGTCCAGCTTCAGCTGCTTGACCAGGTCCGCGGCGTGGCCATCCGTGTCGCGGACTCCCACCTTGACGTAGTGGTCATAGAGGCTGATCACCAGTTGTTGGGCATTCGGCAAGAGCTTGGTCTCATCCACCGTCGTCAGTGTTTTTTCGTAGAACTTGTCCTGCTCGTCCAGGATCTCCTGGCGTTCCGCGGGCGTGGCCATCTGCTTAAAATGGTCTAAGACCGCGTCCAGCACCTGGTCGCGACTTTGGCCCTTCAGCCCCGCCGCCATTTTGCCCGGCAGGCCCATGCCGTATTCGTACATTGCCAGATCGCGCCAGGCCGCAAATTGCAGCTGGTCAACGTCAACCAGAATATTATTTACGTTTAAGATTGCACCCTTCATTTATTTTTCCTCCAGGTCCTCATCAATCAGCGCGGTGATCGCGTCCCAGTACTCCATCAGCAGCTGGCCGTCCACCGGCGACAATTCCTGTGTGTCCAGCAGTTCCGCCAGCCGCTGCACCTCCATCTTGAGTAAGCGCGGAAAGCTATTCAGCGGAATCACCGTCCGCGGGCCGTGGGCGTCCAGCGACTCCACGGCATCGAGCGCATCATCCTGAGCCGCATCAAGCGTGTCCAAGAAGATGGTGTGCATCACCGGCACCCCGATTGCGTCCGCCACCAGAATCTGGTTGCGGGCGTCCATAAAGTGCTGGTGCCAGGTCTGCATCCGCCGCCAGTAGCAAGCATAGAGCTGGCTGCTTTCCGAATCCGCCCAGGTCACCCCCGGCCGGTTGAGACGCTGCCACTGATCGAGCATCATCAGGTAGAGCGAGTCCGCCGGGGCCAGCTCGTCTTCGTGGTTGGCGTGGATAAAGTCAGTCAGGTCGGTAATCATCTGTTGGTTATCTGTCATTTAACTATTCTCCATGGCTAAAGTATTGTGCGGCCTTAATTGCCTGCTGCCAACCGGCGTAAAGCTCACCGGCGCGGTCGGGAGCCATCAGCGGTTGGAATTCGTCCCCAATCCGCGAAAGCTTGCGCAGCTCGTCCGTATCATTCCAAAAGTCGACGGCTAATCCGGCGAGGAAGGCGGCGCCCAGTGCGGTCGTCTCCTCCATCTCCGCCCGTTTGATCGGTGTCTGCAGGATGTCGGCCTGGAACTGCATCAAGAAGTTGTTCCGCGAGGCGCCACCATTGACCGTCAGTGCCGACAGCGGCAGCTTGGTGTCCTTGACCATCGTGTCGACCACGTCCCGCGTCTGGTAGGCGATTGACTCCAGGGTGGCCCGGATAATCTGGCCCCGTTCGGTCCCACGGGTCAAGCCAAACATGGCGCCCCGGACCTCCTGATCCCAGTACGGTGCCCCCAACCCGGTGAAGGCTGGCACGACATAGACGCCGCCGGTCGATTTGGCTTCGAGGGCCAGTTGTTCCGACTCGCTGGCGTGGGCGAAGAATTTTAGTCCGTCCCGCAGCCACTGGACCGCGGACCCGGCAACGAAGATACTCCCTTCCAGGGCATAGTGGGTCTTCCCGTCCAGCCCATAGGCAATCGTCGTCAGCAGACCGTTATCGGACAGGGTTGGTTTTAGGCCGGTGTTCATGACGATAAAGGCCCCGGTTCCGTAGGTGTTTTTCACTGAACCCTCGTCGTAAGCCGCATGACCGAAAAGCGCCGCCTGCTGGTCCCCGGCGATTCCGGCGATCGGAATCTGGACCCCGTAGAAGGTGAAGTCGCCGGTGTAACCGAAGATGGCCGAGCTCTCCTTGACCTCGGGCAGGAGCTGGCGTGGAATGTCGAGCAGGTCGAGGATGTCCTGATCCCAATCAAGGGTGTGGATATTGAAAAGCATCGTCCGGCTGGCGTTGGTGACGTCGGTAGCGTGGACCCGGCCCCCGGTCAGGTTCCAAAGCAGCCAGGTGTCGATCGTCCCGAAGAGCAGGTCGCCGTGCTCCGCCTTCTCGCGGGCACCGGGAACCCGGTCGAGGATCCACTTGATCTTGGTGGCAGCGAAGTAGGAATCGATCACCAGCCCGGTCTTGTCGTGGATCATCTTCTTGTAGCCGTCGTTGATCAGCTGCTCGGCAATCTCGCTGGTCTGCTTGGACTGCCAGACGATTGCGTGGTAAATCGGCTCACCGGTGTGACGATCCCAGATGACGGTCGTCTCCCGCTGGTTGGTAATCCCGATCGCCGCGATCTTATAAGGCTTGATCTGGGTCTTGATCATGACGTCTGACATGACCTGCTGGACGCTGTCCCAAATCTCCGTGGCGTCGTGTTCGACCCAGCCCGGTTGTGGGAAGTACTGCGGGAATTCCTGCTGGCTCATCCCCACCTTATTGCCGTCGTGGTCAAAGATAATGGCCCGGGAGCTGGTCGTCCCTTCGTCGATTGCCATGATATATTGTTGCTCGTTCACTTCACTCATCCTTTCGAAACAGCGACCAAGAAAAAAGCCACCTGGGGACTCCCGGGTGACTGATCAAAATTTAGTTATCGCTAACCATCTTACCGCCAACACTGTAGCGATCCTTTTGCATTTCGTTCAGAACAATGTGCACCCGTTCAGCTGGAACATTAGCGTTCTTGCAGATGGCAGCCGTAACGTCCTTTACCAGGCCCTTGAGTTGTTCTTCGCTCCGGCCCTCGATCAGGTCGATGTGTACTAATGGCATGACAATGCCCTCCTTTATTGCTTTCCTTAATTTTACCATAGAAAGGTGCGGGCGGACAGTTCTTCCGGATTTATCTAGCAGAAGGTAAAATTTAAATTCTTGCATGCATTTGCCGAATTCTTCCGTATTTAAAGGGTAGAAGGAGGAATTTTGCAATGAACAGAATTCAACAAGCCGCCGCCAACTGGCGCAAGGCGGGGCTCGAAAACGACTTTGTCTTCAGCAAAGTGATGACCGATCCCGCGATCTGCCTGGAGATCATCCAGAGCATTCTGCCGGAGCTGACCATCAAAAGCATCAAGCCGCCCCGGGCGCAGGAGGAGATCAATCCCAGCAACGATGCCAAGGGTGTTCGTTTCGACGTCTACACCACGGACGATGCCAACAATCACTACGACATCGAGATGCAGGTGGCCGAAAGCCCGAATCTCTTCAAGCGCGTCCGCTATTACCAGTCGCTGAACGCCTTCGCTTCGTACGAGCGGGGCGAGAACTACAACTATGCCCATAATTCCTACGTCATCTTCATCTGCTGCTTCGATCCGATGGGACTGGAGCGGCAGTACTATTCGGTCAATAAGCGCCTCAACCAGGATCCGACCTTCTTAGTTTGGGACGAGGCCACGGACATCTACCTCAACGTCACCAGCGAGCGCCACGAGGTCCCGGCAAAGCTACAGACTTTTCTCGACCAAATTGCCGGGCGTTCCAGTGGGCAGGAGGACGCATTTGGGTTAAAATTAAGACAAAAGATCACGGAAGTTAAACACAACAAGAAATGGAGGGCGGATTTTATGCGAATGTCATTGATGGAAATGGACCACCAGTATGAGTTAGATCAGGCCGTCAAACAAGATCGGATTCAGCTAGTTAATGGGTTACGCAAACAGGGGCAATCTAAAGATGAAATTCTCACGTTTCTTACCACCGTAATGAATCTTACCGAAGAACAAGCACAAAACTGTTATCAAGAAGCACGCTCTAATAAATCGTCCTTGAAAGATAATCTACTTCACAGATAGCAAGAAATGGAGGGCGGATTTTATGCGGATGTCATTGATGGAAATGGATCATCAGTATGAACTGGATCAGGCAGAGATCAAGGGACGGAACCAAGGGATTGAAAATGATCGACTCAGCTTAATTAACGGCCTTATCAAGCAGGGCCAATCTAAAAATGAAATCATTCATTTCCTAACAACCGTGCTAAGCCTTTCTGATGAACAAGCACGCGCCTACTATCATAAGGCAACAACAAAAGCCTAGCCACCGTCATTTTACCGACCAAAAAAGCCTTCGCAAGTCAAAATTGCGAAGGCTTTTCTTCTATTATAATAGGCATCAATTCTTCCGCCGCAGCTGGGCCCGGACCTCCTCGGCATCGGTGTGGTTTCCGGTGAAGAGAATGTGGTCGCCCAGCTCGATGATCGTGTCACCGTGGGGCGAAATCGGCTTGTGGTTGCGGTAGATCCGGCTGACCGTGATCCGGTCGATAAATGGCAAGGAATGCAGTTCCTGACCGGTGTAGCGCCGGTTGCGGACCGTGGCTTCGAACAGCCCGGCCTCGGTATCCGTCAGCATTTCTACAATCGACGGGCTCTCGATCATCGCCCGCATCACACTGATCTGGACGTTGAAGATGTTATAAATTTCAATCCCCTGGGCCGTCAGTTCGTCGATCCGCCGGTGATCCGTCTTCGGGTTCTGCTGGCTGGCAATCACCCGGGGCACCCCGTGGCGTTTGGCAATCCGCGCCAGCTTGGCGTTTTTGTGGTCGTTCTTGAAGGCCGCTACCAGGATATCCGTGTCGAAGAAATCATGTTCATCCAGCGTCGTCTCATCCACCTTTTCCAGGTAGGTCAGGTCCCGAACCTCGCTGTTGTAGGTCTTGTAATTATCCTGCGAGTCGGACACCATCCGGACGACGTACCAGTTTTTCGACAATTGCTGCTCGACCGGGACCGTCGCGGTGTTGGCGCCAAGAATAACGACCCGCTGCTTGATCATGTCAGCCGGCCCTAGCTTGTAAACCGAATTGAAGACGATCGGCCCGAGAATGCAGACAATCACCGCCGCCAGGATAAAGGCATCCGACTGCGTGCTGGTGATGGCGTGCAGGTTGCGCGCCACCTGTAGCGATGGCAGGACCAGGGTGATCGTTGTCACGGTCAGAAAACCGCCGGCAAAGGAGTTCCGCTTCGAGAAGCGCCGCGAAAAGATCAGCACGGTCGGCATCTTCGCCAGGATAAAGCCGGCTACCAGCACCGGGATCAGTGCCAGGGCCCGTGGATTGGCGAAGAGCTGCTTGATGTCCAGCTTTACCCCGGTCATGATGAAGAAGAACGGGATCAAGAAACCGTACCCGATCGAGGTCAGCTTCTGCTGGGTGTCCTCGCTGGGCTCGAGCAGCTTCATGACCATCCCCGCCAAGAAGGCCCCGAGGATGTTTTCGGCCCCGACTCGCTCGGCAATCGCCACCAGGGTGAAGATCAGGAAGAAGGCTAAACGGATGTCCAGTTGGGTCGTTGCCTTCGAAATCTTGTTAAACCAGATGAAGGGCTGCTTGAACCGCCGCAAGAGGATGATCGCCGCTAAGAAGAGCAGGACGATCAGCCAGAGCCGGCTCGCGTTGCCCCCGTTGATCGAGGCGTAGACGGTCAGCGATAGCATCGGCACGACCTCCCCCAGGACCGCCGTCAGCAGGATCGTCTGCCCCGCCGGCCGGCCCAGGATTTCCTTTTCTTTCAAGGTCGCAATCACTACGCCGAGGGCGACCGTCGAAAAGAGGATCGTGGTCAGGAAAATATCGTTGAAGAGCCCCAGCCACTTTAGGATTAGGCCGAGGACCGCCGCGGTGATAAAGACCAGGCCGAACGCCTGCATTGCCAGATTGACCGGCGATTTCGGGTTCGGTGCCGCTCCGGCCTGCCGCTTGAAGAGGTCGAAGTTGATTTCCATCCCGGACAAGAACATCAGCATCATCGTCCCCAGGGTCGCCATCATGTTGAGTCCCTGAGTCGGGGTCACCCAGCCGAAGACGCTCTTGCCGATAATGATGCCGGTGACGATCTCGGCCACCGCGGTCGGCACACTGGCGATCTTGAACCGCGCCATCGCGATTGGAATCACCAGGGCCGCTAACATTACAATCAGGAAAGATAATCTTTCCATTATTCATCGCTCCCTATTCATTGAAATCATTCTTCCTATTATATACTTGCATTTTCCTCTTGCAAACCAGGAAATTTCTATAGTAAACTTATCTAACATCGTAATTCAAAGCGAAAAGCGTTATAATTTAATTATGTAAACGTTATCAATCTACTTTTTGGAGGAGTTTTTGATATGGCTAATAAACTATCCGCTTGTACCAGTATTTTAATTGGTAAAAAAGCCAGCATCGACGGCACAATCATGATCGGGCGCAACGAAGACGCCAAGGCCGCCTGGCCGAAGCACATGGTTGTTCATCAGCACGGCGAGATGCCGACCCACTTTATTTCCAAGGAAACGAAATTGGAACTCGACCTGCCGAGCGACAGTGCCCGCTACACCGCCACGCCGGAATGGACCGACAAGGCCGGCCTGTTCGAAGAAGACGGGATCAACGAGTACGATGTCGCCATGAGCGCCACCGAGAGTGCCTACTCTAACCCACTGGTTCTTGGTTACGACCCGCTGGTGGACAATGGGCTCAACGAGGAAGCGATGGTCACCGTCGTCCTGCCATACATCAAGTCCGCACGCGAAGGAGTCCAGCGGCTCGGCAACCTGATCGCCAAGTACGGGACCGGCGAAACCAACGGCATCCTCTTCGCCGACAATGATGAGGCCTGGTACTTTGAAACCGGGGCCGGTCACTACTGGGTTGCCCAGAGGATCCCGGACGACTCCTACGCCGTGGTTGCCAACCAGTTAGCCATCCAGAACATCGACTTCACCGACACGAAGAACTTCATGTTCCATCCCGAGATCCAGGCCTTCGTTGACAAGCACCACCTGAACCCAGACCCGGACCACTTTAACTTCCGCAAGATCTTTGGGACGGCTGACCGTTCCGACGCGATTTATAGCGAGCCGCGGGTCTGGATCGGCCACCAGCTCTTCAGTCCCAAGAAGGCCGCAGACGAGACGTCGGAATCAACCGAGTTGCCATTCTTGATGAAGCCGGACCACAAGCTCTCCATCTTCGACGCCCAGCGCTACCTCAGCAACCACTACGAGGGCACCGAATTTGACCCGATCGGCCACGGCAAGGGCGCACACAAGTACCGGCCGATCAGTCTGGCCAAGACCCAGGAATCGCATATCCTGCAGATGAACCGGCAGCCGGGCGCCAACATCCACTGGCTGGCAATGGGCGTCGCCGCCGAGAGCACCTACGTTCCGTTCTTCAACGGGATCACCGAGGTACCGGCACCGTACAAGCGCGGCAAGCTGCCGGCCCAGCTGAATTCCGCCTACTGGATCTTCAAGCACGCCAGCGTCCTGGTCGACAGTCACCTTCACGAATTCCTGCCATTACTGCGGGAAGTTCAAAAGGAGCGCAACAACGCCGCCATCAAGATGATCGCCGAGACCGACCGCGAATGCCAGACGATGAACGGCGAGTCGCGGAGCTCCTACCTGACGATGCAGAGCAACGGATACGCTATCGACACCCTGAACGCTTATAAGAAGCTGTCCCTCGACCTGATCACTAAGATGACCGACTACTGCGCACTGAACTTTAAGACGGATGAGAATCTGTAAAATAATTGTTGGAGCATGGCTTGAGGATTTTGCTGAAGCTGTGCTTTTTGATTGCCGAAAAAATGCCAAATGAGACCCGATAAACCCACAAATTTATCGGGTCTCATTTTTGCATTTTTCAATATTGCGGAGTACCGCAGCGGACTGAGCCGAGTGCCAGGCCGCCAGCTCACGCGACCAGAGAGTCACAGCCGGAAAGCGTTTTCAACTGCGGCTCGCCCATAAAAAACGCCCCGCAGTTGTTAGAATTTCATCTAACAATTACGAGGCGCCTCCTCTCAATCATCAATTAGTGCCGACGCAGCGTAATTCCAATTGTCATGCTCAGCATCATCAGACCCAGTGCCAATAAGGCGAGGTCGTCTTGATTGCCGGTTTGTGGCAGTTGGCCTTGGCCGTGTCCCGGAGTACCAGGTTGTCCCGGCTTCCCTGGAACGTTTGGCGTTTCAGGGACGTTTGGTGTCTCCGGCGTCGTTGGCGTTTCAGGAGTTGTCGGCGTTTCAGGCGTCGTTGGTGTATGCGTGTTGGTAATCGTGTCACCATCGACTTGAGAAGTGTAGCCAGCAGGGACGTTGACTTCCTCCCAGGTGTAGGTAATCGCCTTACCATTGGCATTCTCAGCTAAGCCATCAACCGTTGCCGTCCAGTTATCAGCGGCACTCAGCGTGATTGTCTTGACAACTTGACCGTTAGCTAACAGATTGACCGTGATCGTTTGCGGACGCAGGCCATCTTGGTTGTTACCGTCAACCCACTGCTTCGTCACAGCCTTTGCGATCGTAACTGGCGTGTGGGTGTTGGTAATCTCGTTGCCGTCCACTTGAGATGTGTAACCAGCAGGAACGTTGGCCTCTTCCCAGGTGTAAACAATCTTTTGACCATTGGCATTTTCGGCTAAACCATCGACCGTGGCCGTCCAGTTGTTTCCGGCACTCAAGGTAACCGTCTTAACTACTTGGCCGTTAGCCAATAAGTTAACCGTGATGTTCTGCGGACGCAGGCCATCTTGGTTATTACCATCAACCCATTGCTTCGTTACGCTCTTACTGATCGTAACTGGCGTGTGAGTGTTGGTAATCTCGTTGCCGTTCACTTGAGATGTGTAACCAGCAGGTACGTTGGCTTCTGCCCAGGTGTAGGTAATCTTTTGACCATTGGCGTTTTCAGCTAAACCATCAACCGTAGCGGTCCAGTTGTTGCCAGCACTCAAGGTAACCGTCTTAACTACCTGGCCGTTAGCCAGCAGGTTAACCGTGATGTTTTGCGGACGCAGGCCATCTTGGTTATTACCATCATTCCACTGTTTCGTCACGGTCTTGGCAACCGTAGCTGGCGTGTGGCTGTTGGTAATTTCATCGCCATTCACTTGAGATGTGTAACCAGCAGGTACGTTGGCTTTCTCCCAAGTGTAGACGATCTTTTGACCATTAGCGTTCTCGGCTAAGCCATTAACTGTGGCGGTCCAGTTGTTGTCAGCACTCAGCGTGATTGTCTTGACAACTTGACCATTAGCTAACAGGTTGACCGTGATCGTTTGCGGACGCAAACCATCTTGGTTATTGCCGTCATTCCACTGCTTCGTCACGGTCTTACTGATCGTAACTGGCGTGTGGGTATTGGTAATCGTGTTGCCGTTCACTTGTGAAATGTAACCAGCAGGAACGTTGGCCTCCTCCCAGGTGTAAACAATCTTTTGTCCATTGGCATTTTCAGCCAAACCGTCAACCGTGGCGGTCCAGTTGTCAGCGGCACTTAAGGTAACTGTCTTCACAACTTGGCCGTTAGCTAACAGGTTAACCGTGATGTTTTGCGGACGCAGACCATCTTGGTTATTACCGTCGACCCATTGCTTCGTCACCGTCTTGGCGATCGTAACTGGCGTGTGGTTGTTGGTAATTTCATTGCCGTTCACTTGTGAAGTGTAGCCAGCAGGGATGTTGGCTTCTGCCCAGGTGTAAACAATCTTCTGACCATTGGCATTTTCAGCTAAACCTTCAACCGTGGCGGTCCAGTTGTTGTCAGCACTTAAGGTAACCGTCTTCACAACCTGGCCGTTGGCTAACAAGTTAACCGTGATTGTCTGTGGACGCAAGCCGTCTTGGTTATTACCATCATTCCACTGTTTCGTTACAGTCTTACTGATCGTAACCGGCGTGTGAGTGTTGGTAATCTCGTTGCCATCCACTTGAGATGTATAACCAGCGGGTACGTTGGCCTCTTCCCAGGTGTAAACAATCTTTTGACCATTGGCATTTTCAGCCAAACCTTCAACCGTGGCGGTCCAGTTGTTGGCGGTATTTAACGTAACCGTCGTGACAACCTGACCGTTGGCTAACAGGTTGACCGTAATTTTCTGTGGACGCAGACCATCTTGATTGTTACCGTCGACCCACTGCTTCGTGACGGTCTTGCTGATCGTAACTGGCGTGTGGCTGTTGGTAATTTCATTGCCATTCACTTGAGAAGTATAACCAGCAGGAACGTTGGTTTCTTCCCAGGTGTAGACGATCTTCTGGCCATTAGCGTTTTCAAATAAGCCGTCAACCGTCGCCGTCCAGTTATTTCCGGCACTCAAGGTAACCGTCTTCACAACCTGACCGTTGGCTAACAAGTTGACCGTAATCGTCTGTGGACGCAGACCATCTTGGTTATTACCGTCAACCCATTGCTTCGTCACGGTCTTGGCGATCGTAACTGGCGTGTGGGTGTTAGTAATCTCGTTGCCATCCACTTGTGAAGTGTAGCCAGCAGGTACGTTAGCTTCCTCCCAGGTATAGGTAATCACTTTACCATTGGCATTCTTAGCTAAGCCATCAACCGTGGCCGTCCAGTTGTTGGCGGCACTCAAGGTAACCGTCTTCACAACCTGACCGTTGGCTAACAGATTGACCGTGATGCTCTGTGGACGCAGGCCATCTTGGTTATTACCGTCATTCCACTGTTTCGTTACACTCTTACTGATTGTAACTGGCGTGTGAGTGTTGGTAATCTCGTTGCCATCCACTTGAGATTCATAACCAGCAGGAACGTTGGCTTCCTCCCAAGTATAGACGATCTTTTGACCATTAGCGTTCTCGGCTAAGCCATTAACCGTGGCGGTCCAGTTGTTGGCGGCACTTAACGTAACCGTCTTGACAACTTGACCGTTAGCCAGCAGGTTAACCGTGATCGTCTGTGGACGTAAGCCGTCTTGGTTATTACCATCATTCCATACCTTCGTTACAGCCTTGCTGATTGTAACTGGTGTGTGGGTGTTAGTAATCTCGTTACCATCCACTTGTGAAGTGTAACCAGCTGGGACGTTGGCTTCCTCCCAAGTGTAAACGATCTTCTGACCATTGGCATTTTCAGCCAAACCGTCAACCGTGGCGGTCCAGTTGTTGGCGGCACTCAAGGTAACTGTCTTAACTACTTGACCGTTAGCCAATAAGTTAACCGCGATCGTTTGCGGACGCAAGCCGTCTTGATTATTACCATCATTCCACTGCTTCGTCACTGTCTTATCAATAGTGGCCGGCGTGTGGCTGTTGGTAATCGTGTCACCATCAACCTGAGAAGTGTACCCAGAAGGTACATTTGGTTCTTCCCAAGTGTAGGTGATCTGGTGACCATTACTGTATGCCGGCAGGTTGGACTGCGTGGCAGTCCAGTTATGAGCGGCATCAAGCGTTACCTGTGTTGTCGAGACAACAGCGTTGCCTACCTTACCAACCAGGTTAACCGTAATGGTACTTGGACGAGTTCCATCTTGGTTATTGTGGTCGTCCCACGTCTTCGTCACTGTCTTAGAGATAGTGGCCGGCGTGTGGCTGTTGGTAATCGTGTCACCATTAACTTGGGAAGTGTACCCAGAAGGTACATTTGGTTCCCTCCAAGTGTAAGTGATCTGGTGACCATTCTGATATGCCGGCAAGTTGGACTGAGTAGCGGTCCAATTTTCAGATGCTTTTAGCGTTACCGGCGTAGTTGAGACAACGGTGTTGTCAACCTTACCAACCAGGTTAACCGTGATGGTACTTGGACGAGTTCCATCTTGGTTATTGTGGTCGTCCCACGTCTTCGTCACTGTCTTAGAGATAGTGGCCGGCGTGTGGCTGTTGGTAATCGTGTCACCATTAACTTGGGAAGTGTACCCAGAAGGTACATTTGGTTCCTCCCAAGTGTAAGTGATCTGGTGACCATTCTGATATGCCGGCAAGTTGGACTGAGTAGTGGTCCAATTTTCAGATGCTTTTAGCGTTACCGGCGTAGTTGAGACAACGGTGTTGTCAACCTTACCAACCAGGTTAACCGTGATGGTACTTGGACGAATTCCATCTTGGTTGTTGCTATCATCCCACGTCTTCGTCACTGTCTTAGAGATAGTAGCTGGCTTGTGACTGTTGGTAATCGTGTCACCATCAACCTGAGAAGTGTACCCAGAAGGTACATTTGGTTCCTCCCAAGTGTAAGTGATCTGATGACCATTCTGGTATGCCGGCAGATTGGGCTGCGTGGCAGTCCAGTTGTGGTCCGCACTCAAGGTGACCCGCGTGGTTGAGACAACAGTGTTGCCAACCTTACCAACCAGGTTAACCGTGATGGTACTTGGACGAGTTCCATCTTGGTTGTTGCTATCATCCCATGTCTTCGTCACTGTCTTAGAGATAGTGGCTGGCTTGTGGGTGTTGGTAACCGTGTCACCATCAACCTGAGAAGTGTATCCAGAAGGTACATTCGGTTCTTCCCAAGTGTAAGTGATCTTTTTACCATTAGAATATTCTGGTAAGTTTGACTTAGTAGCTGTCCAATTTTCGGATGCTTTTAGCGTTACCGGCGTAGTTGAGACAACGGTGTTGTTAACCTTACCAACCAGGTTAACCGTAATGGTACTTGGACGAGTTCCATCTTGGTTATTGCTGTCATCCCACGTCTTCGTCACTGTCTTAGAGATAGTAGACGGTTGGTGAGTGTTGGTAATCGTATCACCACTGACTTGAGCAGTGTATCCGGCAGGAACCGTCGGTTCTTCCCAAGTGTAGGTAATCTTTTCACCGTTAGAATATTCCGGCAGGTTTGACTGAGTGGCAGTCCAGTTATGATCGGCACTCAACGTTACCGGCGTGGTCGAAACAACGGTATTTCCAACCTTACCAACCAGGTTAACCGTAATGGTACTTGGACGAGTTCCATCTTGGTTATTGCTGTCATCCCACGTCTTCGTCACTGTCTTAGAGATAGTGACCGGCGTGTGGCTGTTGGTAACCGTGTCACCATCAACCTGAGAAGTGTATCCAGAAGGTACATTCGGTTCTTCCCAAGTGTAAGTGATCTTTTTACCATTAGAATATTCTGGTAAGTTTGACTTAGTAGCTGTCCAATTTTCGGATGCTTCCAGCGTTACCGGCGTGGTTGAGACAACGGTGTTGTCAACCTTACCAACCAGGTTGACCGTAATGCTCGTTGGACGAATCTTGTCTTGGTCATTATCATCATTCCACTGCTTTGTCACCGTCTTGCTAATCAGGCGATGATCTACAACTGTCTTAATCAAAGCTTCTCCAGTAGCTAATTCACCGGCTGAGATTTCCACTTTCTCAGCTTTCTGGTAACCTGCTGGTGCATTGATTTCAATCAAAAGGTAGTAGTCACCACGGACTAAGTTAGTAAACGTAACAGTCCCGGCAGCGCCTGTCGTTTGGGTACCAACTAATGAGTTATCATCCTTCTTACGAAGTTCGAAAGTAGCACCCTTCAAAGGAGCACCATCGTCATCTATCTTCTCAACAGTTAACACAAAATGCTTAACGTCAATTTCACCCTTGCTTTTATTAATTACCATTGTTTGCGGATAATTAATTGGCTGGGTGTTTGAACGTTCTAATTGTGCAGTATTCTCAATTTTTGTTCCGACAAGTTTTTGCTGTTCATCATCAGAAAGCGTATTTACCGGTCTGCCATTATACAGAAGCCGATAAAAGATAACATAACCATCGAGATCGTTCATATTCGGCGTGACAAAGCTCATCGTAAAACTCCGGTCATCGCTACTAAACGTCAGTGTATAGCCCTTTACATTTAAGAGTGAACCATTGCTCCAATTATTATCCTTATAAGTCCATGTTGTCTTATAAAGGAGAAAACTGTTCTCATCATAGGTAAAACCAGCAGTTTTCAAAGCATCTGTAATCGTAGCAGTTGTACTTGCGGTCTCGCCATGATTAATTATCCGAAGCGCATAAGTCAGGTTCCCTTTAGTAATATCATCAGGCGTATAATTATTTGGATCCGTATCTTTAGGATTCGATTTATCCGGTCCTAAGGTATTATTGTAACTGTACTTACTAAATTCTTCGTTTGGATTGACAGTTCTGGAAACATACTTAATCGTAACCTGTGGTTGGCTAATGTTAGGTGCTATTACCTTAACAGGAATCTCTTTACTATCACCAGCTTGACTAGCATCGACTGCCAAAGTAAATTCAAAATATCCTTTAGCATCGCTACCATTTTCAGCCAAGGTGACTTTGCCAGCAATCTGTTTATCCTTAATAACTGTTAAAGTGGCCGTTCCTAGCTGGTTGTTTCCATCCATCAAAGGAATCGTCACACTTTGACCATCAGCTAATTTAAGATAATTATTTGGATTGTCGATTGTAAAGTTGAAATAGTCACCATTTTGAACGTTTTGACCTTGAAAATCAAAAGCAAACTGAAGCTTCAACGGAGTATACTGATCAATTGTCTCACCATTGTATTCTTTTCCGGTGCTCGTGTTAATCACTTTGACCGTTGTGCTCGTTGGCGTCACCTCCCCCGGTGCAGTTGCCTTTGCCTGGGGTGCCGCGGCCAGCCGAACAGTTGGCTGCTGACTAGCAGTTGACTTAGCTTGCTGCGTGTCGGCAGCAGTTGTGGTCGTACTTGTCGTCGTTGCTTTTGATTGCTGACTATCAGTAGACTTTTCCTGTTGCGTGTTAACAGTAGTCGTGGTCGTGCCTGCCGTCGTTGGCTTTGATTGTGACTGAGCATTTTCTTGGTCCAATTGCTGATTCTGCTTATCATTTGATTGGACCGTTCCAATGGCGGTTGACGCATTCAGCGCATTAGCTTGCTGAACAGTGCTGATCGCTGATACTGCGGTGTTCGAATTAGTGTCGGCGTAGGCCGGCCTAATAAAGAAAATCGCCGCAGCAAGCGCTAACAATGTTACAAAAACAGCTTTAAACCAATTTCTTTCCATCTGTAATTTCATTAGTCTCACCTCCTTTCGTTGTATTTTTAATTATTAAGTTTTCGTTACATTGGTGGCTTTTAAAAAACTACTAATTTCAAAATTTTAAACAAAAATCGTTCAAAAGTTTATCTTATTATAAGTTTAACGATTAACCATACTAAAAAAGCACCACCGAAACTTTAATCCAGTGGTGCTAAGTAGTTTGTGCTTAGTTTTGGCCGTGCTTTTCAACGGCGCTGACCAATTCTTCCAGTGACTGGCTGCCGAAGATGACCGGGTCATTTCCAATTATCGTCGCCGGCACGGACATAATCTTCCTCTCTTTGCGCAGATCCGGGAAGTGTTGAAGGTCAATCATCGTTGCCGTGATCCCCGGGTTCAACGAGGCCATCCGCTGACAGGCCGCCACCACGTCCGGACAGAAGTGGCAAGTCAGTGAGACCCCGATCCGGATATCGGTCGCTGGCAGCTGCTTGATCCTGGCAGCCATTTCCGGTGCGATCGTCTGGCCCGGACCGGCCACGTTGTAGACACCTAGAACGAGTGAATTCAGCTCGTGGCCGGTCGGAATCCCGGCGTAATGGAGCCCCGTATCGTTGCCCTCGCCGTCTAAGAGCTTCAGCATCGGCAGGTATTGACCAGTGCCCTTAACTGTCGTCATCGTGAAATGGTCGTCCAGGCCGACGAATTCATTGACAAAGCTAACCAGCTGCTGGCTGAGTTCTCCGTCCGTCGTGTTGACCTGGAAGATGACCGGCTTAGTCAGGCGGGTAAAGATCGGCTTAAGTTGGGCATCAATGTCGGCCGTCAGCCAAGTTCCCTGGTGCGTGCTGACCGCTTCCTGTTCGTTCAGCTGACTAGTCTGGCCAACCGGCTTAGCGGGTTGCTTGGCCGTCGCGGGATGAATCGGGATCCCTTGCCGCTGCTTCTGGGCAGTGACACAGGCTTCCGCAGCCGTAGCGGCAGTGGCCCCGTCCGCCGCGGCGGTGATGATCTGCCGCAGTGGTTTGACGATCACGTCCCCGGCTGCATAAACGCCGGGAACATTGGTGGCACAGTTTTCGTCGGTCTTGATATAACCGCGATCGTCTAATTCGACCAAGCCCTGCAAGTTTTGCGTGGCTGGTTGGGTCCCGATGTAGATGAACATCCCAAAGGTGTTATCACCCTCATCAACATGGTAAACGGTCTCTTTCCCCGTTTGGTTGTTGACCAGGGTGGCACTGGTGAGGTAGTCATCCCCGTCGACGCGCTTCACCTCGGTGTTGTACTTGACGCTGACCTTGGGATTGTTCAACGCCCGGGCTGCCGTCAGTGGTGGACAGGTGAAGTGATCGCCCCGGACCAGAACCGTGACGTGCTTGCCGAAGCGACTCAGGTAGTCGGCCTCCTCGGCAGCCGCGTAGCCACCGCCGACCACGAAGATCTGCAGGCCAGAGAAGAGCTCGCCGTCGCAGGTCGAACAGTAGGCAATTCCCCGTCCCCGAAACTCGTCCTCGCCGGGGAAACCAACCTTGCGCGGGTTAGCTCCAGTGGCAATGATCACGCTCCGGGCCTGGTAGGTTTGACCACTCTGGCCGGTCAGCGTTTTGACCTCGTCACCAAGGTCGTATTTTTCAATCTGGTCGTGCTTAATTGTGACCCCGAAATCGGTCACCTGGCGCTGCAGCTGATTCATCAGCTGGGTCCCGTCGACCTTTTCCACCGCCGGATAGTTGTAAACCACCGAGGTCGTGGTGACCTGGCCGCCAACCGTGTCGCCCTCGATGATCAGGGTATCCAGGGTCACCCGGCCGGCGTAGAGTCCGGCGGACAAGCCAGCCGGCCCGGCACCAACCACAATCAGATCGTATAGATGTTGCTCACTCATTGGCATGCCCCCGATTAAAGCTTACCGACAAGGTCCAGGCTTGGCTTGATGGAATCCTGCCCTGGCTTCCAGTTAGCTGGGCAAACCCGATCGCCGTGTTCACGAACGAACTGTGCCGCCTGCAGAGTCCGCAGAATCTCGTCCGCGCTCCGGCCAATTCCCATGTTGTTGATGGTGTAGGATTGGATCTTGCCATCCGGGTCCACGATGAAGACGCCCCGGTAAGCCTGACCGGCATCCTCGTCTAAAACATCAAACATCCGGGCCAGCTTGCCGGCCGGGTCGGCGAGCATGTGGTACTTGATCTTGCCAATCTTGTCAGAAGCTTCCGCCCAAGCCTTGTGCACGAACTCCGTGTCCTCGGAAACGGAGTAGATCTCGGCATTGGCCTGCTTGAAGTCTTCATACTTGTCCTGCAAAGCCTCCAGTTCAGTTGGGCAAACAAAGGAGAAGTCCGCTGGGTAGAAGAAGAAGATACTCCACTTGCCTAAAACATCCTTCTTTGATACTTCCACGGTTTTGCCATCTTGATATGCGTTCACCTTAAAGTCGCCGATTTCATGTCCAACAAAATTCATGAATATCTCCTCCTTAATTAGAATCATTCTCAACTACACCTACATTATAGCAATGTTGAAAGATAATTCAAGGCTCTTTAGAATTATTTAAAACAAAGGCGATTGAGAAAGACATTTTCCCAACCGCCTTATTTCCGCCCCAGTCCAAGGCTCTGCTTCAATCCGTGCCAGATTGCACGCCAGGCCGACTGATGACGATTTACATTCTGTTGTTCTTGGTGCTCCTGTTCTTTTGGTGTCGGGACAACGTGAGCCGGGTAGAAGGTGAGCGTCGCCTGCCCAGCCGGGTAAAAGGTAATTGTGGGCGCGGGTCCAAGCGATGTGGATTGCTCCTTTTCGTCGCGGAGCGGAACCGTAGTCGCCTTGGCAGTGAAGACCGGCACTGATGCTTGCTCCTCTTGGGCCGTGGACTGTTCTGCTTGTTTCGAAGATTGTTGAGGGGCTTTGCTCGGCTGGGAACTCGCCTTGCTCGCCTTGGCAGCCGGCTGCTCGGCCGCGTTCTCCGCTACCGGTACACTTTTCCCGTTGAGCGTCCGCTTGGCATTGTTAATTGTCTGAATGGTCAGTTCCGCCATAATCTTCGGGTGCAGCTGCTCTTCCTGGGCGTCCAGGACTTCCTGGCCCATGGCAATCGCGCGATCATAGAGATCCTTTAAGTGGGAACTTGCATTCCGATAGCGCTCAGTTTGGCGAACCTTTTCGCTCTCGTCCACTAATTGCTGCAAATTCTTAAATTGTGCCTCAATGCTCATCTATTCTCACCTAATTTTCCGTTCCGCGTTTTTACCTTTAGTATAACAGCTATTTTCCGGCCCGCAGCGAAAAAAAAGATCCTGGCAGCCACCAGAATCTTTTTAAAATCAATTTAATTACCAACTGGCCTTGCGAACACCCGGAATCTGTCCCTTATGCGCCAAATTCCGGAAGTTGATCCGAGACATGCCAAACTTACGCATGTAGGCGTGCGGCCGGCCATCGTAGCGGTCCCGGTTGTGCAGACGCACCGGGCTGGAGTTACGGGGCAGCTTTGAGAGGGCAATATAGTCACCCTTGTCCTTTAATTCCTTGCGTTTTGCAGCGTACTTCTTTACCAATGCTTCCTGATGATGTAATTTAGCAATCTTTGACTTCTTAGCCATGTATCGACTCTGTCCTCCTTGGGTTATTCTTTTGATCATCAACTGCAACAACACTTTTTAAAACATCTGCGAATATCATTCGAGAATCATTATCGCAGGCTTTCTAACTTTTTACAAGTAAAAGGGCTTGCCTATTTCTTTAATTTTTTCTTAAAGCGCCGGTACTGGTCCGCGTACCCGTACCGCTGGTTCTGGGCGTTGAGCAGGGCATCGTCGTGGGTGTAGGCATTGCCCGTGTCCATCATCTTCTGGTAAAGCGCCAGGTACGGCAGGTCGGTCAATCCCGCCTGCTCTTTTTCGTGCGCCCGGTCATAGGCGACGTGGCGGAAAGTGGTGGCGGCCAGCCCCAGTTCATCGACCTCCAAAATCAGGTAGTGCGCCCGCAGATCCTTGTGCAGACCCGGCCAATGGTTAAAGGGCTCTCCCACCGCACCGGGGTTCAACACCAGCCGTTCGTCCGTGCCGTAGCGCAGCAGATCGTGGTGGACGTGAGCATAGATCGCCACGTCCAGGGACGGCGCACCGGCCTTTTGTTCAAAGAGTCGGTCAAAGTTGGCCGAGTCATTCGTCGGAAAAAGGTCCTGGCCCATATTGAGGTCCGGCAGGTTGTGGGAAATGCCAAAGTTCAAACCACCAACCTGGCGGGTCACCCGCAGCGGCCAACTGGCCAGTTCATCGATGATCCCCGGCTGAGCATGTTCGGTCACGTACTGCGCCAGCCGGCCAAAGTAGACGTGGGATGGCTTTTTGGTATCGATTATTCCGCGGGAGCCGACCACCACGAGATCATCCCAGTTACCCCGCACCTTAACCGTCGGCGCCATCTCCCGCATCAACTGCCAAATCCCGTTGATGCTTGGGCCCGGCATCAGCAGATCCCCAATGAACCAGTACTCATCAACCCCTTGGTCCAGGCTATCCTGATACATTGTCTGGAGCGCGCTCAGGTTACCGTGGACGTCTGAAAAGACCGCAATTTTCTTTTTCACCGCTGTTTCCCCCTCTTTTCATTTCTATCATAGCAAATTTTGCCGGCCTTGCCACCTAAATTGTTCTTGACCGTAAGCGCTTGACCGGTGCTAGACTAGAAGACGGCATTATTATCAGAAAGGACTTTGTCATGGCTCAAAATCACTCTGTCAAAATTTCACTGCGAACGCGGCGAATCATCACCGCGATTCTCTTGCTTTCGGCCTTCGTCAGTCTGGCCAGCCAGACGATGATGGTCACCGCGCTGCCGGTCATCTCCAGCGACCTCCACGTCTCGCTGAACACCGCCCAGTGGCTGACGACCGGCTACACCCTGATTATCGGGATCGTTACCCCATTGTCATCGAACATGTACGATAAGTTCACCAACCGTCACCTCTTCCTCGGTACGATCGGAACCTTCATCGTTGGGACCTTGCTGGGGTGCTTTGCGACCAACTTCGCGACCCTGCTGGCGGCCCGGCTGATCCAGGCCTGCGCCGGGGGGATGCTGATGTCATTTCAGATGACCACCATGATTTCGATCTACCCCATTGAAAAGCGGGGCTCGATTCTCGGGCTCTCCAGCTTGGTCATTTCGGCCGGGCCGGCCCTGGGACCAACCCTGGCCGGATTCATCCTCCAGGTTCTGCCCTGGCGGTGGCTCTTCATCCTGGTGCTCCCACTGATGGTCATCATCTTCATCATCGGCTACTTCAAGCTCGCCAATTTCTCGACGCCACGCGACATTAAGATCGACTATCTGTCCGTCTTCATTTCCCTGGTTGGCTCGGCCCTGACCCTGGGCTGCTTGACTGCCTTTCAGAAAAACTTCTGGGTCGGCCTGGCCATGCTAGTCGTCGGTCTGGCAATCATCGCCGTCTTCGTCAAGCGTCAGCTCCGGCTCAAGAACCCGATGCTCAAGGTTCAGATTTTCAAGTACTCCTCCTTCCGGCTGATGACTTTGGTCGGGATCTTTGCCTTCATGGTTCTGCTGGGGACCGAACAGCTCCTGCCGATCTTCACTGAAAACGTCCTTCACGTCGGCAGCTTCATGTCCGGGCTGATCCTTTTGCCGGGAGCCATCTGCAACGCCATCACCGCCTCAATCGTCGGCCGGCTCTACGACCAGTACGGGCCAAAGTGGCTGATCATCACCGGTGGGGTCATCATGCTGTTAGCCTCAATTCCACTGGTCACGATCTCCGCTCACTCCTCCCTGCTCATCCTGACGCTTGCCTACGCGGTCCGGATGATCGGGAACGCCTGCGTCTTCAGCCCGGCCCTGTCCGAGGCCTTCTCCCAGCTGTCGCAGAGTGAAAACAGCCACGGGACCGCGCTCAACAACACCCTGCGCCAAGTCTTCGGAGCCGTTTCCGTCACCATGGTCGTTGTCATCTCCGGACTGCCCGCATCCCTGACAACCGGGGTTCAGATTGCCATGTGGGTCACCGTTCTCTTGGTCGTCTTTATGCTGGTAACCTTTGTCCATTACCTGGCAACCAAGCAGAAAGGTTAACTTTTCGGCCAATTATCGCTATGGTTAAGATAAGTACTATTTAAGGAGGCTTTTGAATGGATTCCGCCGTTGCTGCCGGCAAATTTCCGCACGGGTGGCACCGCACTTTTTACACGCTTTGGCTAGGGGCATTTATCACGGGGATGGGCTACTCAATGACGATGCCCTTCATCTCGCTGTTCATCAACGAACTCGGCTCCTTTAGCCACTTTCAATTGAACTTTTACTCCGGGCTGGCCTTTGCCGTCACCTTTATTTCCCAGGCAATTGTTTCCCCGTTTTGGGGCAGCCTGGCCGATCGGAAGGGCCGCAAATTGATGTGCATGCGGGCCTCCGGGGTGATGGCCTGCACCATCTTCATCACCGGGCTCTCGCAAAGTGTCTGGATGATCATCGCCATGCGGACCCTCCAGGGGATCTTCTCGGGCTACATCAACAACGCAACCGCCCTGATGGCTGGAGAAACACCCCACAGCCGCTCTGGTTGGGTAATGGCCGCCATGTCCACGGCGGGCGTGGCCGGCAACCTGGTCGGCCCCCTGCTCGGTGGTTTGCTGTCCGGGGCATTTGGCTACCGGATCCCCTTCTTCATCACCGGGCTCTTGATGCTGAGCGTCTTTTTGGCAACCTGGCTGCTGACGGTCGAGCACTTCCGGCCGATCAAGAAGGCCGCCATGAAGCCCCTCGGTGAAATCATCCACGAGCTGTCGAACCCGCGGTTGATCTTCGTGATGTTTTTGACCACCATGATCGTCACTGCCTCCACGATGTCGATCGACCCGATCATCAGTCTCTACGTCCGTTCGCTGATGCATAACCGTGGCAACGTGGCCTTCGTCGCCGGGATTGTGGCGGCGACCCCCGGACTGGGGACGCTAATCGCGGCCTCCAAGGTTGGCCATACAATGGACCAGGTCGGGCCGGAACGAATCCTGCGCATTGGGTTGGCAGTTGCTTTCGTACTTTTCATCCCGATGACCTTTACCCACTCACCCTGGTCGCTGGCTTTCTGGCGATTCCTCTTGGGATTAGCCAACGCGGCACTAATGCCCGCCGCCCAGACGGTCCTGACCCTGGATGTGCCGGCCGAAGCCTTTGGGCGGATCTTCAGCCTGAACCAATCCTTCCAGGCCGGTGGCGCCGTTCTCGGTTCGCTCCTCGGCTCGTTGATTTCCGGCCTGTCCAGCTACCAGATGGTCTTTGCCGTCACCGGCTTGACCCTGCTGATTAACTTGGTACTGGTACTGGCCGTTCGAACCCCCAAAACTGCAGAATAAAAAAACTCGCTGCCTCAATATGAAGTAGCGAGTTTTTTGTTAAGCTAGTTGAATTTGTTGACTATCAACTTGGCAGGTCATCCCCTGGACGGAGCGCCGCAGAAAGGGCAGCAAGCTGTCACCCACCGCTACTCCATCGAGCGCCAGGCGATTCACCATGCAGAGATCGTTGAGGCTCTCCGCGGTGGCAATTAACTGGATCTGCGGTACCAGCTTGGCAAGGGCGGAACCAACAATCAAATCGTAGTAGCTCGTCGCCCCGGCCATCAAGAAGAGCATGTCGGCGACCGGATTGAGGCCGTCGAGCAATTGCCGGACCATCTGGCGGGTCGCAATCCCGCTAAGGGCCAGTGGGATCCCCTCCTGCGTCAGCTGCTGGATCAGTCGCAGGTTTAACTGCCCATCTGACATGGTCGGCACTTGGACGTAAACATTGTCGCCCAGCAGCGTCAGTCGTTCCGCCGCTGCTTGTATCTGTGACGGTGTGCCTGCCAAAAGCGGGAGCACCAGGCGATTGGCGCTGACCGTCTTGGCCAATTGGGCCAGTGCGGCCGCCCCCTTTGCCGGTGTTGCAGTCAAGACCAGGTTACTATTTGGCACCTGGACCGCTGCTTGTGTTAGGACTCGTGGTTCACTACTTTTGATAAACAAACCGCCAGAGATTAATGATTTCACAAAAAACGCCTCACTTTTCGACTAGACCACTCAAGTACATTTCCTATAATGCACCATTTAATCACTATGGTCAATGACTTTTATTAAAACTATACCAATTTGTAAGGTGCGTAAATCGAATAACCAAAAATAGGCCGCCGGTTAATTTTTACCGAGCAGCCTTTTCTATTATGCCGTTGTAATTTCGACCAGCAGTGGGTTTTCAGCCTTAGTCAGGGTCGTTGGATCATCCTGGTAACCATCGTAAACCTTGCTGATTTTGCCACTGACCGGGGACTTGAAGGTTTCAACCGCCTTGCCGCCCTCGATGTCGATCAGCTGGTCGGCCTTTTGGATTGCCTCATCAACCTGGGGCGTTTCCAAAAAGGTAATGTCGCCCAGTTCCGCGATCACCTTGCTGTCGAGGCCCACCTTGACCAGGTTATTATCCTGTTGCCACCAAAGGCCATTGTCCTCACGGTGGACTGGGGCCTCGTGACTGAAGAGACGCTTAAACCAATTTACAATTCGTTGCCACATCAGAATCCCCCCTAGTCTGCGAGAATCAGGTCAGCCAGATCTTCGGCGCTGACCTTGCCTAGGTTAGCGGCCGGGTCGGCAGCGTTGAAGGCTTTGACCAGGCTGTCACGGTCCAGCTTGGCGCCAAGCAGGTGCTGTTCAACGACGTGCGGATCGCCGGCCGTGAAGAAGTCACCATAGATCTTGACGGCCGTAATCTGACCGTCCTTTTCATTGAAGTTGAAGGAGACGGTTCCAATTGGGTAGTGCTTAGAAACGTAGTGCTTGAAGCCCGGGTTCTTACCGTAGTTCCATTCGTCGGTCCGGTATTGTTCAACCAGACGGGAGTCGATGATGTCCCAATCGTGGTCGGTCAGGTGGTAGGTCTCGACCTCGTCCATGGAGTCAACCCCGAACATGTGGCAGAGCAGGTAGTTCTTGAAATCCTCCGTCGTCCAGTCTTGGTATTTCTCCGGCAGGTAAGGTTTGATGTTCGTTACCCGGGCATTGACGGACTTAACCCCCTTGGAGGCCAGCTTGTCCTTTTCCGGCGTCAGCACTTCACTGGCGGCCTCCATGTTCAGATCAAACATAACGGTCCCACCGGCAGCGTAGGAGTTGTCACCCTTGACGATTGCCATCCCGGAGAACTTCTTGCCGTCAATCGTCATGTCGTTTCGACCACTGACCTCGGCGGATTCAATCCCCAGGTCGTGGAGGGCATCGACGACTGGATCGCCAATGGCATGGAAGTCACCGAACTTACTCATGTCACCGACGACGATGTTTTCAAAGACCAGGTTGCCAAAGTCGTGGTAAACCGCGCCACCACCACTAGAACGGCGGACCAGCTCGATGTTGTGCGACTTCAGGTATGGCAGGTCGATCTCGGCGTAGGCGTTCTGGTTAACGCCGACGATAACGGATGGCTGGTTGATGTAGCAGATCAGGCCGTGACCCTTTAGGCGCAGGTCATTGATCAGGTAGTTGTCCAGGGACTGGTTAACGAGGGCGTCGTGAACCGGCTTCCCGTTCCGACTAGTATCGATAAAGAACATGAAAAAACACCTCTAACTAATTGCATTCAAAGTTTAGTTGCTGTATGCGATTTCAGTATATACCGTAATCAGGTTAATTAACAGTAGTTTATCTTCCGTCGATTAGCTCAGCATTTCACTTTTACTTTAGGTGCTCTCTCATTGGAAAAGAGAAGTGATTGCTTAAGCGCTGACGGTATGTCAAAATTAAGTTGAAGAAATTTGGAGGTCACTAATTTGATGCTAGTAAAATAACTATTTTTTGAAAGGATATCAAAATTATGGATAATGAAACGTATCAACAATTGCACGACTTACCCAAAGAATTAGATAATCCCAATGTCAGTATTGCTGCCCCTTTTTCACAAGCTGTTTTCCCTGGTCGAGGCAAATTTGTTCCTAAGAAAAAGTTTATCGTAATTCAAAATCGTAAAGGTCATCATCGAAAAAATAATCTTTCATACTTACTACGTAGCAATAATGGTACACTGATTCGAATTGATATTAACGGGAAAACTCATTCTCATGTGCCCACACCGCATGTCCATATTTTTGATGAAGCGCACCATAATGGTGTTGACGTTATTCCACTTTCTAAGCTTAGAAATTATTTGAATCAATCCACTGATGTTTCAGAATCACTACTAGCCTTTCTGGATTATAATAATTTTGAAACTAAAAATTTGCTTTTTTCAAAGAATCTTGTCTAGGAGGTGACCAGTTCATGGAAACCACAAAACAGTTGCTCGATGATTACTATCATTTTTTGAGCAAGAGCTATCAAATTAATAAATTAGATGATGCCGATGAAATCGTCACCCCGTTTACTGATAATCTTGGTGATAATATTACGATTTATTTATCACAGATTAATGATACTAAAATCAAACTCGACGATGATGGTTATACGCTTGATAACTTAGAAATGATGAACATTAACTTATCGGACACGCGACAACAAATTCTGAAGCGGATCTGCAATCAGTATAGTGTCAATCTCTCTGAGGAAGGTATTTTATTTAATTCCGGCTCACCAGCTGAGTTTTCAAGGATGAAGTTAAATCTAACGTCAGCGATCCTTAAAATTAGTGATCTCTCCTTTACACAGCATTCTCATATCAAAAAGATGTTTGTAGATGACGTTATTTCGACTTTAAATCAAAGTGACCTGGGGGGACTCCCAAGTCACTTCATCGGCCGCAGTGGCGTTAAATATGATTTCCCATATGTCGTTGCCCAACACAAGACTCATCCTCTCAAAATAGTTGATGTCACCAACCACATCAACAACGGAAATGTAATGCAAACCGCATTCCAGTTTACAGATATCCAAAACAATGCCACCTTTCAATTTGTTTCCCCTGTATTTCTATTAATTTACAATGATAAATTATCAAGTCCAAGCAGTCAGGCGTTAAAGATTGCTGAAGATACCGGTTTTCTCACTATGCCATTTAGTAAATTCGATAACATCAAGCAAACATTAATTGCTTAAACCCTACTTAATCAAAAACAGCTAGGTCCTCGTGCAGAGCATCTAGCTGTTTTTGTGACTTATTCATTTTATACAAGGAGTGAATGTGTTTACTTGGTCAGGCCCGTCTTGAAGATGGCGATTCCGTGAACGTTGTACTTCTCGTTATTGGTCTTCTTCCCACTGGCCACATCGATAATGAATTGGATGAACTTATCGGCAAGGCTGTCCATCGATTCATTCATCAATTGTCCAGCATCAAAGTCGATCCAGCGTGGCTTCAGGTTGGCAATGTAGGAGTTTGAGGAAACCTTAACCGTTGGCACGTAGGTTGCAAACGGCGTCCCCCGTCCCGTCGTGAAGAGGACCATCTGACAATCGGCGGATGCTTCCGCGGATGATGAAACCAGGTCGTTCCCCGGTGCCTGCAGAAGGTTCAGGCCCCGCGTCTTGATCTTGTCACCATACATCAGAACATCGTTCACGCTGGAAGTACCAGACTTCTGCGTACAACCAAGCGACTTGTCTTCCAGAGTTGAGATCCCCCCGGCCTTGTTACCAGGAGATGGGTTTTCGTAGATTGGCTGGTGGAAGCGTTCGAAGTATTCCTTAAAGTTGTTGATCAGGTGGACAATCTTGTCAAAGGTGGCCTGGTCCTTGGCCCGGGACATCAGGATTGTCTCCGCACCAAACATTTCTGGCACTTCTGACAAGACCGTCGTCCCGCCCTGGGCAGCAACAAAGTCAGACAGGCGTCCCAGCAGTGGATTGGCCGTCACACCGGAAAGACCGTCGGAGCCCCCGCACTTCAAGCCAATCTTCAGTTCACTAAGTGGTTGTGGAGTACGGTGGTCATCCTTGACCGCTTCGTTCAGTTCCTCGAGCATTGCCAAGCCATCGGCAATCTCGTCATCACTGTCAGCAGAAGAAAGGAACTTGACCCGCTTCGTGTCGATTGGGCCATTGGCTTCTTCCAAAAGCTCCTTCATCTTCTTTAGTTCGTCATCGTCCGTGCAACCCAATCCACAGATCAGAACTGCACCGGCGTTTGGCTGCATGGCGGCGTCGACTAAGATCTTGCGCGCCCGCTCATAGTTGTCCTGCGGGGTTTCAATCCCGTAGGTGTGCTTGAGCGGAACCACATTGTCGAAATTGCCGTCATCTGGGTGGAGGGCCTTGAATTCGGTAACCAGTGGGTCAAGCAGTTCGCTGACCGAGCCCACTACCGGGATAATGTAGAGGTCATTCCGGATGCCAACCTTGCCGTTTGGCCGCTTGTAGCCCATGAACTTCCGGTCGTCCTTTTTCCCCTTGGCGGGAACTTTGATTGGATCGTAGTGGTAAGACAGCTCACCGGACAGGTTCGTGGCAATGTTATGGATGTGGACATGCTCACCGCGCTTGATGTCCTGGGTGGCATGACCAATCGGGTAACCATACTTGATCACGTCGGCGCCCTTCTTGATATCCTCCAGGGCAATCTTGTGTCCCCGGGTAATGTCTTCGATGGTGGTGACGTCACCATGGTCCCGCGTCTTCAGTACCGTGCCTTCAGGAATATCCTGGAGGGCCACCGCGACTGAATCGTGGTCATCCAAAATAATGAAATTATTCATTATTCATAACTCCTTTTACTTTTCGTTCCGAATCCGCAGCAGTTCTTCGTGGAACTTCTTAGCATTTTCGGTTACTTGATCGTAGTCACCATCAGCACCAGGGCCAACCAGGCTACCACCGGCACCAACACAGAAGGCACCAGCTGCGAACCAGTCCTTCATGTTGTCCAGGGAAACACCACCACTTGGCATAATGTTAGCCTGCGGGAATGGTCCTTGCAGTTCTGGGATCATCTTGACACCAGCAATGGCACCAGGGAAGATCTTGACAACATCGGCCCCGGTCATCAGTGCTTGCTGAACTTCGGTTGGCGTGAAGCAGCCTGGCATGTAAGGAACGGCGTAAAGGTTACAGATCTTAGCAACTTCTTCATTGTAAGAAGGACTAACAATGAACTTGGCACCGGCAACCATCGCCATCCGGGCAGTTGCTGGGTCCAGAACCGTTCCGGCACCAACAACAACGTCAGGGTCATCCGCGAATTCTTCGTTCAGGTGCTTGATCGTGACGTCGGCATTTGGTGACGTGAAGGCTAATTCGATTGCCTTAACTCCACCCTTGATGCTGGCCTTGGAGGTCTTGTAGGCATTTTCTTCGCTCCGGCCACGAACAACGGCTAAAATACCGGCCTTTTCAACTGCTTTCAGTGCTTCATACTTTGGTAACATAACTTTTCTCCTTCTTTTCTTATCGCTTATGACAAATGCATTTCGTATTGGGAAACCTTGCTGCTGTGGGCTGGCAGGATTTCATTGCCTGGCTTTTCCATCCAGTCAACTGGTTCACCCAAGACATCCGGCAGGCCATCGAATGGTTCCATGCACAGGAACTTGCAATCCAGGTCTTCCTTGGTCCACAGGCACAGATTCTTAAACTGGCTGACGTCCATTTCAACCGCGTGCGTCGTCTGTGCTGAGGATAGTTTAACACTCTTGATGCCTGGGTTGCTAATGATCCGCAGGCCTGGCTTGAAGACGTCGTAGTTCAAGGTCAGCTTACCATCCTTAGCGCCGGCTAGTTCCTCTTCCTTCCCGGTCCGGTAAGGATTTGGCGTCTTGACGATCTCATAAACCTTGATTGGGTCTTTCAGGCCGGTGAACTGAACTTGGTAATCAGCAAACTTGCCGTCGCCATTGATCGGCACGTTGAATGCTGGGTGAGAACCCAGGGAGTATGGCATTTCCCGGTCAGAATCATTTTCAACCGTAAAGCTGACGGAAAGGCCGGTGCTGAGCAGGGTAAAGACCACCGTCAGCTTAAAGTCGAATGGGTAGAGGGCCTTCGTCTCATCGTTGGCCACCAGCTGCAGGGCCAGGGCATTTGGCGTGTGGTAGCTCACCGTGAAGTCCTGATCGCTGACAAAACCGTGCTGAGGCATCTCATAGGTCTTGCCGTCCAGAACGTACTTGTCCTGGTTGGAACGACCGATTGCCGGGAACAGCACTGGGGCATGTTTCCCCCATTCCTTACCGTTCCAAATGTAATCAAAATCAGCTTTCTTATTTACCAGGTGCGTTAATTGCGCCCCGTGCTCGTCGATTTCTGCACTAAAGACATCATTTTCAATTTTTTGCATTTTGGTAACTTCCTTACTATTCAGTGACCCCGATCTTGAAGATTGCCAGGCCGTGCAAGCCGGCCTTTTCATTGCTGGTTTCCTTACCGCTGGCAATCGCGATAATGTCGTCAACAAATTCCTTGGCCAGTTCGTCAAACGGCTTCGTCAACGCCTGGCCACCATCAAAGTCAAACCAACGCTGCTTCTTAGCTGCCAAGGCGGAATCAGCCGCCACCTTCACGGACGGAACAAAGCTGGCGTATGGCGTCGCAACTCCCGTGCTGACAACGACCAGCTGACAGTCAGCAGCGGCCTCAGCCGAGGAATCAATCAGGTCGTTGGCCGGTGCTTCCAAGACATTTAAGCCGGCAGCGCTAACCTTTTTGCCATAGCTGATTGCACCGCTGATTGCGGCATCCCCAGCCGTTTGCAGGGTATTAACTGCCAATTCCTTGGCGGTCGTGATTCCCTTCGCTTGTTCCTTAGCACTTGGCTCGCTAACCAATTGCTGGTCAAATTCAGCGTAGTAATCACGCATGTGACCAAAGACGTGTTGAACATCTGCGGCCGCCTCTTGGCTTGCGCTTTGCTTGACCAGCTCGTCTTCTGCGGCGGCCAGGTTCGGCAGTCCCGTCAGAACGGTGCTGCCGCCATTGGCGTTGATCACATTTGCCAGGTGACCCAGCAGGCGGTCAGCGGTCAGCGGCGAAACAGCGGCTGGCTGAACGCTTTGCAGACCGACCTTCAACTCGCTCAATGGCACCGGTTCACGGTGGTCATTAGCGGCAGCGGTATTCAATTCCTCCAGCATTTCTTGGGCCGTGGCAAATTCGTTCTTGACCTCCTGGGCAACCAAGAACTTCATCCGGTCCGGATCAATACCGGCCATCTTTTCGATGGTTTCCTTCATCCCATCCATCTGGTTATTCTCACAGCCCAGGCCGAATACTAAGACACCACCAGCATTGGGATGCAGTGCGGCATCACACAGGATCTGCCGCGTTTGTTCAAAGTCCTCACCCAGCTGTGAACAGCCATAAGGGTGCTTTAACAAGATGATATTGTCAAAGGAACCATTATCGGGGTGAGCAGCCTTGAATTGTTGCACCATCACGTCCATCAATGGGGTAATGCAGCCAACGGTCGGCACAATGAAGAGATCGTTGCGGATCCCGACCTTGCCGCTCTTCCGTCGGTAACCCATAAGGGTTTGCTTGGTCAGGTACTTGGACAGGTCCGCTGCTGGAGAAGTCGATTTAGCATCGTCTTCAGCCGCGTCACTCAAATTATGCTCATCAACCAACTGGCCAGCCTTAACGTCCGCCGTCAAGGTTCCAATGTGCTGCCCAAATTTGACGATGGGTTCGCCAGCAGCCAGGTCCGTCAAGGCAACTTTATTGCCAGCCGGAACCGCGGCTAATAAATTCAGTTGACGTTCGTTAACATTAACAGTATCTTTGGCAGCTAAGTCCGTCGTGGCAATTGCCACATTGTCGCTGTCGTTTAAGATAACCAGTTTTTCCATGAAACTACTACTCCTCTGCATTAATTTCCTGGACAATTGCCCGGGTGCCCTTTTCGGCAATTTCGTTGTAGTACTTGGTTACCAAGTCTTCCAGTCCTGGAATCTTGGTGAGGTCTTCACCCCAGAATTCTGGGTTAGAGAGAGCCTCGTGAATAAAGTTGTCGTCGCCCTGGATCTTCTTGAAGCCCGCCGTGACATCAGCCGTATCGTTGATTTCAAATTCGGACTTGCCGTTGTAAATCCACATGTAGGCAGCCAGTGCCAAGGTCATCCGTTCTGGCAGCTTGTTGTACTTAGCGTAGTAACGCTTGTAGTTTGGCAGCAGCCGTGCGGCGTACTTGGAAATACTGTTCAGTGCCAGGGCACTCAGTTGGTGCTTAACGTAAGGATTTTCAAACCGTTCTTGGATCCCCTTAGCGTAGCTGTCCAGTTCTTCCTTCGGCAACGGAACGACCGGAATGATTTCCTTGTGCATTTCGTCGTCAATGAACTTGTAGAAGTCCTTGTCGGCCATTACCTGACCAACCGTCTCCAGACCAGCCAGCCGGCCAATTGGTGACATCGTAGTGTGCGGGCCATTTAAGATGGAAACTTTCCGGTTCCGGTATGGCTGCATGTCGTCAGTGACAACCAGGTTGATCCCGGCTTCCTTGAGTGGCAGGACCTTTTCGATTCCCTTGTCCCCTTCAATGACGAAGATCAGGAATGGTTCGGTCTTAACCATGTTTTGGTCCTTGTAGCCCCATTCCTTTTCCAGATCAGCAGCCCGGTCGCGTGGGTAGCCCGGAACGATCCGGTCAACCAGTGTGGAGTAGAACTTGTTGTCGTTGTTGATCCAGTCAACAAAGTCTTGGCCCAGCTTCCAAAGATCAGCGTACTGCAGAATGGCCTTCTTCAGTGCATCCCCGTTGTGGTTAATCAGTTCACACGGAATGATGTGGAAGCCCTTCTTGCCTAATTCGAAGCGGTGGTAAAGCAGTGCCGTTAATTTGGCCGGGTAAGAACTCTTTTCACCCTTCTTCAATGCTTCCAGCGTGTCTTCAGGAACGAATTCAATCCCCGCTTCGGTCGTGTTGGAGAAGATCACTTCAATGTTGTCATCTTCAGCCAGTGCCAGGTACTTATCGTAGTCAGTGTAGGGGTTAACAGTTCCGTTAATCGATTCAATAATTTCGTGGCTTTGAATCTTCTTACCGTCCAGAATTCCTTCCAGCAGAACGGTGTAGAGGTCGTCCTGTTCGTCGAGTTCCTTAATCCGGCCCTGTGGCAGCGGTTGAACAACCTGAACGCCACCCTTGAAGAGGCCCTGCTTATTCATCTGGTGAATCTGCCAGTCGATGAAGGCCCGCAGGAAATTCCCTTCACCAAATTGAATTACCTTGTTTGGATATTGCGGCAATTTACGAAAACTGTTATTAAGTCTATCCATCTTAGAAAACCTCCAGATTAAACAACATTTATCAATCAACCAAACCCAGCCCTTTGAAGCAAGTCGCATCTGTGAGAGGGGTGATGTGCATTCCGTATCAAAAACGGCCGGGAGTTAAGAGCGTAGCCACCATTGCTTAACCTCAAATGGATGGATGCGCTATCAATATATTTTCATTATAGAATGTTAACGTGAAACATTCAATCCTTTTTATGAATTTGTTTGGAATTGATCAAAGAATTCCTGAAGAAAAGCCGCCTTTACAGCAGCGGCTTTCCTTGGTTTACTTGGTAAATTGTTGGTCAGTGGCCTCGTTGTTCTTGTTGACAACGTTGACCATCTGTTGGGTTAATCTGTGGCTATTCGTGGCACTGGAGTAGATGGAACTGGCACTAGCGACTCCCATCAGCGCGATACTAGCAACGGCAAAGATAACAAAAGTTTTTACGAAATTCATTGAAATTCTCTCCTCTCACAGATCCGTTAACAAATTATGTTAACGTGAACAGCAAATGAACAATTTTCATTGTACTATGATTAATTCGTGATGCAAGGATTTTCTCTTACTTTTTAGAAGTAACCGTTTTCAATGCCGGCCGATCTCAATCGTGCTTCTCAGTCCCCTTTTGGATGGCCTCCCACAGGCCGTTGAGGTAAGTAATTCCCAGGGCCCGATCGTAGAGGCCATATCCCGGCCGACCGTGCTCACCCCAGATATCGCGTCCATGGTCCGGCCGGATGTAGCCGTCAAAGCCAGTATCATAGAGGGCCTTCATAATTTCGTACATGTCCAGCGACCCTTCGGAAGAAAGGTGGGCTGCTTCATGGAAGTCACCGTTGCCCATCCATTTAATGTTTCGCGCGTGAATAAATGGCGCCCGGTCTTTTTTCACAAATTCACGGATGATTGCCGGGACATCATTTGCGGGGTTCTCCCCCAGGCTTCCGGTACAGATGGTAAAACCGTTGTATCTTGATTCGTGCAGCTCCTCAATTTTGACCATGTCCTCCCGGTTCTTATAGATCCGTGGCAAGCCAAATAACAGCATCGGCGGATCGTCCGGGTGTATTGCCATTCGGACGTCATACTTTTCGCAGGTTGGAATAATTGCGTCCAGGAAGTATTTCAGATTCTCCCGCAGCTTTTGCTCGTCGACGCCCTTGTAAGCCGCAAACAAACGCTTCACTTCCGCCAACCGTTCTGGCTCCCAACCCGGTAAAACATAACCGTTGGAGTTTTCTTCAACGGATTTGATGATGTCTTCCGGCGCCCCCTCAACGTAGCGGTGCTGAAAAGCCATGTCGGTCGACCCATCCGGGAGCGGATAATGCAAATCGGTCCGCACCCAGTCAAAAATCGGCATAAAGTTATAACAAATGACCTTGATCCCGTAAGCAGCCAAGTTCTTGATCGTTTCCTTGTAGTTTTCAATGTAGCGATCCCGGCTTGGCAGGCCGATCTTGATGTCGTCGTGAATATTGACCGACTCAATCACCTCAAGCTTGAGGCCCGCATCTTCAACTTCTTTTTTCAGTGCTGCGATTCGCGACTTTGGCCACACTTCGCCAACTGGAATATCAAAAAGTGCCCCGACGACCTGCGTTGTTCCTGGAATTTGGCGAATATCCGCTAGTTTAACCGAGTCATTATTATCGCCATACCAGCGAAAACCCATATTTTTCATTTATTCATTCTTCTTTCTAATATTTACCGTACTTGCGAATAATTGCTTGAAGCGCTGCCCAGACTGCCCCCGGGCCGCTAATCATTTGCTTAAAGTCATTTTCGATCTTTTCTCCCAGGCCAATGGTATACAAATCATTAGCAAAAATTGCCCGGTTGCTTAGGATCGGCCGCAACTTGGCATGGACATCAATCTTTTCGCCCAGCTTAACGCCAGCAAGGTATTCATGCAGCTGGCCATAGAGTGGATCCGGACTCGGGGTAAAGGCCGCGCCCTGGTCATCAATCGCCATCAAGTACCGACACCAGCCGGCAATCACCAGGGGAATAAATTCCAGGTCCGCCGGGTCGCGCTTGGGATCGGCAACGCAATGCTGCAGGGTGACCCCATAGCGAATCCCCATTTTTTGTGACGTGTCCGTCGCAATCCGCTGGGGCGTATCCGGGATGTTTTTATTTGGCAGGCGCTTGGTGATTAAGGTCTCGATAAATTCCTGCGGGTTAATGATTCCCGGATCCTTGACCACCGGCAGGTCTTCCCCGTAGCCAAGATTTTTAATCAGCTTTAGGAGATCATTGTCAGCTACTTCTGCCGCAATCGAGTGAAAGCCGAGCAGGCAACCAAAAATTGCCAGTGAAGTGTGCAGTGGGTTGAGGCAAGCCGTGACCTTCATCTGGTCGGCATCATTCACGGTTTCCCGATCGGTTAAGATCACACCGGCCTTTTCCAGAGCCGGCCGGCCATTTGGAAAATGATCTTCGATGACCAAATAATGAACTTCTTCAGTGTTGCCAAACGGTGCAATCTTCGTCTGTTTGCGGGTCTGAATCAGCGCCGTATCCTCAAAACCATCAGCTTCTAGCTGTTGAGCGACCGCAGCTGAAGGATTAGGGGTAATCCGGTCGATCATGCTCCACGGAAAACTGACCTTTTGTGGATCACGCAGGTAAGCGAGAAAGCCTTGATCAACGAAGCCATTCGCTAACCAACCCTTGGCCATCAGCATTATTGCATCCTGGAGGCGCTGGCCATTTTGCGAAAAGTTGTCGGTGCTAACCAGCGCAAGCGGTGCCTGGTTAGCCTGGTAGCGGGCCAGCAAGAGGCTCGCCACCAAGCCGATGTTGGTGAGCGGGTTGGCCGGTCCCTTGGCCAGATCGGTCACTGCTTCTTTGGTTAAGTTACCATTCAGATCGCGCAATGCGTAGCCCTTCTCCGTGATTGAGAAGGTTACCAGCTGTAGCGACTGCTTAGTAAAAATCTCAGCCAGCCGTTTTCGCCCTTCTTGATGATCGGCACCTGCATAAATGCTTTCGGCCACGCTAGCAACTAGTTCCTTTTCAAACGTGCCATCGCTCTTCATCTCAACCGCCAGGAAACGGTTGTTAAAGGGATGATAAACGTGGTTAATCACTTCATCGTCGTACGTTTCGGCAACAATGATGCCACTCTTCATTTCACCACTGTTCAGCAGCCGCTGGGCGATGATTGAATGAAAGCAGCGAAATAGATTTCCGCCCCCAAAGTGAACCCAAACCGGTTTTTCGGCCGTCTGCTTGATCATTTCGTTTTGATTAAACTGTGGAACGGCAATTCCGGCTTGGTGAAATTGCTCTGCCTTTGCTTGATAGTCGTCCAATAATTTCACCATCTCGCATCCCCTCCTAAAGTAGTATACTAATATATCAGTTTGTTTAAATAGTAAGTGTTTCCAAATTACCTGTCAAGCTTGCCCAGCAAAAGTGCGGAGAATGCTATAATTAAAAATGGAGGAATTATCCATGGATAACAGACAAACAAACAATTTAACTGGCCAGGCCTATCGAATTCTTACCAAGAAGATTATTCATGCCGACTATCAGCCCGGCCAAAAAATCTCAGAAAAAAAAGTCGAGAACGATATTAATATTGGCCGCACTCCGGTCCGCGAAGCCCTTTTACAGCTTCGACAAGAGAAACTATTAAATGTCATCCCCCAGTCGGGAACCTATATTTCCAAAATCGATATGAAAGAAGTTTTGGATGCGCGCTTTGCACGGGCAAGCATTGAACAACGAATTATGCGCAACGTGACCGCCATTAATCTAACGGCCACCCAGCAGGCCCACTTTCGCGAAATCTTAGACGAGCAGCAAAGGCTCATGCAAGCAAACAATATTTTCCAGTTTCTAACCAGTGACGATCAATTTCACCGCTACTTCTACGAAATCACCGATCACATCCGAATCTGGGAATGGCTGAAGAAGATTAATATCCAGTTCGATCGCTTCCGATTCCTGCGTCTCAAGGTCGAGGGCTTGTCGTGGGAGGGACTCATCGAAGATCATGAAGCGATTCTCAAGGCCGTCATAACCAAGGATATCAATGAGGTCGAGCGGCTCACCGCCAATCACATGCACCGCACGCTGACGGAAGAGAGTAAGCTCATCAAGAATTTCCCCGATTACTTTACCAATTATCAAAAGACAAAATAAATGGCAGTTAAGCTAGCAAAAGCCTAACTGCCATTTTAGCATCTAATATATCAGTTTCTGATTAAGCAAGTTTCACTTTACCGGGAAACGCGAACACCCGCGCCGCCGTCCATCACGGCCCGAACGTCGGCTTCGGTCGTAACGTTAAGGTCACCGAGCACCGTCAGCTTCAGCACGCTGGCTGCAATCGCGTGGTCAATTAATTCTTGATCCGCAAAGTCATTCAAGATCCCATGCATCAGGCCGGCACCAAAGGCATCCCCGGCGGCAACCCCTTCTAAGACGTCGACCTGGTAGGCCGGACTTTCGGTGAACTTGCCATCCCGGTAAACCAGTCCCATCCAGGTGGACTTGTCGACAGACTGAATGTTCCGCAGCACGCTGGCAACCACCTTGACGTTTGGATAACGCTTGGTGATTTCCTTCATCCCGTCTTCAAAGGTTGAGCGCTGTTCGATCCCATGGGACATGTCGCCATCAAAGGCGTGGATGCCCAGTGACTGTTCAAAGTCCTCATCGTTGGCAATGCAGATCGTCACGTATGGCATCACCTTTTGCATGAATTCCTGGGCTTCCTCAGTCGTCCAGAGCTTGCCCCGGAAGTTCAGGTCACAGGCAACCTGAATACCGTGTTCACCGCAGTATTGGCAGGCATTCAGAACCGCTTGACGTAACTCGGCGGACAGGGCCGGCGTAACCCCGCTGAAGTAGAAGTAATCCGCTCCCGCAAGCAGCTTGCTCCAGTCATATTCATCCGCGCGGGAGATTGCGAAGGAACTGCCGGCACGGTCGTAGGTCACGTTCGTGGAACGAACACTGTGGCCCTTTTCAAACACGTACATTCCCAGCCGGGGACCGCCCCGCAGGATCAGCGAGGTATCAACGCCGAATTGCCGCAGCTGGTTGATAGCCGCCTGCCCCAGGATGTTTTCCGGCAACTTGGAAACGTAGGCAACCTGATCGCCAAACATGCTCAGCGAAACGGCAACGTTAGCTTCGGAACCACCATAGTTCACATCAAACTGGTCGGCCTGAAGGACCCGCTTCATGTTGGATGGCTTCAAGCGCATCATCATCTCACCAAAAGTAACAACTTTTTTCATTATTCTTTTCTCCTTTTATGTCTTTATTCTGCGTATTCAAGGGCGTAATTGGTCAGCAGGTCGCGCATGATCAGCATGACGTTTTTGCCTAAGCGAGCCTCTTCGTCGTTGCCGAGCATCGCGTAGGCAAAGATCAACTGACCGTCGTAGGTGCTGACTGCGACCTGGAACATCGGCGCGCGCCGGTAGCTTCCCAGCATGTCAAAGTCAGTCACCTGACAACCGGCAAAGTGGAATTTAGCTTTGTCGACAATTCCAAAATTGGTATAGGAAATCGTCCGGACGTGGTAATTTTCCTCACAGATCTGCTGGAGCTGGGCCAGCGAGTAGTTGGCGTAATTATCAACCAACGTTTTGACCGATTCAAGGCACCGAAACTGCTCCTTATTGGCCGCCATTGCGCGGTGAACAGCCTGAACGACGGTCGTAAACGGTGCCGCCGGGTCGGAAACAACACTAATATTATAACGCGAAGTATGATTGGCAACCCGTAATTCTGGCGGACCCGCAATAAACTTCCGCATGTCGGTTGGGCAGGCTAGTGAGATGCGCTCGGTAGCCGAGAAGCGCTGGACGGCCTGCCCATAGGCTGCCATGAAGAGGTCATTTAAGGTGACCCCGGTGGCATGACCCGCTTCAATCAACTTGGGCAAAACTTTTTTGTCCAGGTGCAGGGTTCCCGTCCGGTAATGCTGGTCGTGGGAGTCGGCAAGCTGGGGCATTGTCAGTGGGTCGGCTGGGTGATCGGCCCCCTTTTTGACCTCAACCGGATGCTGGGCCAGCAGGTCGTGCAGCCAATCGATATCGGTATGATTTTCAACCGCACTCAGATCGCCGCCATTGTATGCCCGGGCCAACAGGGTCATGAACTGCTTAGCACCGGCCCCGTCGGTCAGGATGTGGCTGAGATAGATCGTCACGTCCTGTCTTGTTTCTACTTGATTCAGGTAAACACGCAACTGAGGATCGCGGAACAGGTCCCACTTGGCCCAGTCCGCGTCTGGATCAATCCCCTGAAAGAGGACGCCGGTTAAATCATCAGTCACGGTCACAAAGCTGTTGTCGGCAAGAACATACTTGCAAAACAATTCTGGAATTGCTCGGCCGCACGCCAGCAGGGCCGCCCGAAACCGTTTCAGATCAAAGTCCCCGGTCAAGACAAAGTGAATCCGGACAATCGGGTAGAGTTCATCCATCCCAATCGTATGCAAAATATTCAACGGATTCCCGCGATATACTACCATTCTAAAAGCCCCCTAATAAAAAAGAGACAGGGAATTAACCTAGCCTCTTTGCTGTTACATAGCCTATAAATGCTACAGCGCAGTAGCTGGCTGGATTCCGAATGTTGATAAATCAACGTCCGGAACGCCTAGCCAGCCTTGCGGGGGTGGGAAGACGAACTCGCAAGCGAGTTCTGTCCCACTCCCCCTGATATCCAATTCAATCAATTAGTATTGGAAAGGATTCTCGTGTGCATCGAACAGCTCATCTGGCTTAGCGTCGCCAAAGAAGCCGAAGTATTCGTAAGCATTGTTGTAGGCAATGTCTTGGATAATCTTGCCCAGGTATTCTTCATCTTCTGGTGCCCGACCTTGTTCAACCAGTTCACCAAAGAAGTTGCACAGAACCCGACGGAAGTATTCGTGCCGTGGGTAGGACAGGAAGCTCCGGGAGTCGGTCAGCATACCGACAAAGTTTGGCAGCAGACTTTGTTGAGCAAAGTCACGTAGTTGAGTCGTCATCCCTTCAGCGGTGTCGTTGAACCACCATGCAGCACCCAGTTGCATCCGTTGCTTGCCACCTTCAAGGAAGCAACCCATCAAGGTTACTAATTGCATCCAGTCGTTTGGATTCAGGGAGTAGAAGATAGTCTTTGGAATGTTGTTGGAGTCACGCATCGTGGAGTAGAGCTTTTGAATCTGGTCAACAATGTCTGGCTGGGTCCCCATCGCGTCGTAACCGGTATCCTGACCCAGCTGCTTGAACATTGGGTGGTTAAGGTCACGGATGGAGTTGATGTGGAACTGCATCGTCCAGTTGTACTTGGTGTTAAGCTTCATCATTTCTTCCAGGAACATCGTCAGCCACTTGTCGTATTCAACGCCGGTAACTTCTTCGTTAGCTTCAGCCTTCTTCATGATGGCGTCCAGCTCTTCGTCGGTTGCTTCGGCGAAGTGGTAAGTCAGAAGAGAGTGGTCGGACAGACGACCGCCCATGTCGTTGAAGTATTGGAACCGTTGCTCCATAGCCTTGATCAGGTCACGGAAGGAGTTGATTTCAACGCCAGAGATTTCACTCAATTGCTTGATGTATTCAGCAAAAGTTGGCTTGTTGATCTGAATCAGGTTGTCTGGCCGCATTGCAGGCAGAGTCCGGAAGCCGTTTTGCCGTTCTTCCTTCTTCAAAAGCTTGTGGTAGTGCAGGTCAGAAGCTGGGTCATCCGTGGTGCAGACAGCCTTAACGTTGGACAGCTTGATCAGGTTGCGTGGCTTGAAGTCATCAGTTTGCAGAAGTGCGTTGGCCTTCTTCCAAACTTCCGGAGCGTTCTTGGTCGTCAGTGGTTCGTCAATGCCAAAGAAACGCCGTAATTCCAGGTGCGTCCATTCATAAACCGGGTTACCAACGGCCTTTTCAATCGTGCCGGCCCAAGCCATGAACTTGTCGTAATCATCGGCGTCGCCAGTGATCAGGTCTTCTGGAACACCGTTGGCACGCATCAGACGCCACTTGTAGTGGTCACCATAGTGATCTTCGTTGATCCAAATCCGGGTAATGTTGGCGTAGTTCTTGTTCTCATAGATTTCCTCTGGGTTCAGGTGACAGTGGAAGTCGATGATCGGCATGTCCTTTGCATAGTCGAAGAAGAGCTTCTTGGCCCATTCATTGGTTAACAGAAAATTCTTGTCTAATAAAGTCATAGTATATTCCTCCTAAGCAAAGTTAAAACTACTTAACGTCAGCATCACCGATAACACCGTGTTCCCAACGACCGTTATCCAGGTCAGTAGCGATTTGCTTGAACTTGGCATCGCTGATCTTGTACAGGAAACCAATGATGATGGCAGCCATGATCAGGCAGAAGCCTGGGTAGAGGGTCATTGCGGCCTTGATCCCTTGGAGGGTCTTAGCGGATTGTTGAGCGTTGGCAACGTAGCCAGTAATGGCCAGCACACCGGAACTAACCAGGGCAGCCAGTGACTGAGCAAGTTTCCGTGAGAAGTTGAAGGCGGCGTAGGTAATACCTTCCTTCCGCATCCCGGTGTGCCATTCACCGTAGTCAATGGCATCGGAAACCATGGCCCAGGTAATCCCGTTTGGAATAGCCAGGGCGGTGTAACCGATCGTAACTAAGACGATGAAGGTTACCACGTTGGTTGGCAGGAAGAAGTTGACCAGGTTGGCAACGGCACCGACAACGAATGACCACATTGCGGTCCGCTTCTTACCAAAGTGCTTGGTCAGAGTAGGGATCATGAAGACACCGACGATTGAGCAACCCATCATAACGGCGTTGATGATTGGCTGCAGACCAATGTTACCCAGGTTGTATTGAGCGTAGAAGACCATCATTTGGTTGTTAGTGTTCATTGCGGAAATCGTGAACAGGGTCATCAGAATCAAAGCACCCAGTGGGCCGTTCGTGAAGACAACCTTGATGTAGTCCTTGAAGCCTTCCCGCTTAGCATTCTGGTCACGGTGAACCTTAACGTTTTCCTTCGTCCCGAAGTAGCAGACGGCAAACATCAGGACACCCATGATGGCGAAGACGGCGGAAGCGAAGAAGTAACCATGCATCTGGTCCTTACTACTCATCCCACCACCGACTAATTCCATCAGTGGAATGAAGGCAACCCCGGCGATAAACTGAGCACCAACGGAACCAACCTGCCGGGAAGTAGCCATAAAGCTACGGTCCTCAGGGTTCCGCGACATGACCGACGCTAGCGAGCCATACGGGTCATTGGTAAATGAATAAACAACACCCCAGATCATGTAAACGGCATATGCGTAGATGATCTTTTGGCCGGTGGACAGGCCCAGTGGCATCGTAAAGGTAACAACCGTCATGATCCCCAGGATAATGGCGGAGATCATCATGACAGGACGGAACTTCCCTTGCTTACCAATATGCTTCCGACCATCGACGAATGAACCAGCGATTGGGTCCATGAAGGCATCGAAGATCTTGGTGAAGGCAAAGATTCCGGCAACGGCACCGGCACCAATTCCGGCGGCATCAATCCAGAACTTCGTCAGGTATGCCTGACCAAGGTCAAACATGAACCCGTTCCCAAAGTCACCAAAGCCATAAAAGACTTTTTGGTGTGTTGGGATTTTCTTGTTATAGTTATCTACTTTTTCAACCGTATCTTTCTTTGCTTTAACAGCAGTATCCGGTGACTGTTGATCACTCATACGGTAAAACCTCCTTAAAACACACGTGAACAATTGCAACAAAAATAAAAATGGTACTCTTCTAACTAGTAAAGAACCCATAAAACCGCAATGAAACGATTGCTTTGCTAAAAGGATAGGACTAACACCATTAAGTTTTGGCCGATCACCTTTAACACAATCAATAATATCACATAAATCTGAAAACGTTAACATTTTTTGTGAAAATAATAACGTTTTTTTGCGATTTTTTTCTGACAGGCACACGGACAAAAAAGAACCGACTACCTCGCTGGTGGGCGAGTAGCCGGTTGTAAATCGTTATAAATGCTGTTGAATTAGCTTTTGTATCCGCTTTCCGAGTTTGACAAAGGTCGCACGCTTATCAGCGGTCAGCCGGAACTCCGGGGTACTAATGCTGAACGCCCCGTATGTCCGATGATGAGCAACGATTGCAAAGCCGAGGCAATAAACCCCGGATTGGTTTTCAACATTGTCAATCGCATACCCGCGTTCTTTGATCGCTGCCAGGTCCTTTCGCAAGGTGGCCTGGTCCACAATCGTGTTCGGCGTTAGCTTTTCAAAATGCACACGTTGGAAATAATCAGCCAAGCGCGGTGCCGAATAGGTGGCAAGGATCGCCTTTCCCATTGCCGACGAGTACATGTTCATCGTCCCGCCAATCACGGAAACCAGCTTGATGCTATGCGTGCTCTCCATCTTGGACAGGAGTACGATTTTATCATCCTGTTCAATCCCGAGGTTGACTGTTTCCGCGGTCTGGTCGCGCAGTGTTTTGAAAAACGGAGTCGCAATCTCCACAATGTCGACCGAATCATTGACCGCCTGGGCGTATCGCAGAAAGACGGTCCCCAAACGATAGGCCTTTTGATCACCCGTCTCAATTGTCCGGACGTAGCCACAATACTCGAGCGTTTGGATAATCTTATAAATGGTCGGCTTGGAGATATCAAGGTGGTGAGCAAGCACGCTTAAGGTCGGTGCTTCCGGTGTCTGTGCAAGGTAGTCAAGAATCTGTTTTGCCTTTAGCAAAACCGTTCCGTAAAGCTTTTCGGCCATTGGTACCACCCTTAACGGACAAGGTAGCCACCATCAACAGGCATGATCGTGCCGTTGACGTAATTGGCCGCGTCACTCGCCAAAAAGACCGCCGCCCCCATCAGTTCGTGGGGCTCGGCCCAGTGCCCCGCCGGAATCCGACTCAGGATCTCCTGGTTGCGGGCCTTGTCGGCACGGATCGGGGCCGTATTGGCCGTCTTAATGTAGCCGGGTGCGATCGCGTTGACCTGGACGCCATAGGTCCCCATCTCGCTGGCAAAGGCCTTAGTCAGCCCGGCAACACCATGCTTGGCCGCCGTGTAGGACGGAATAAACTTGCCACCCTGGAACGACAGCATTGAACCGATGTTGATGATTTTGCCATGCTTTTGCTTAGCAAAGACCTTGGCGGCCGCCATTGACAGGTGGTAGACGGCATTTAAGTTAATGTTAATCACCGCGTCCCAGTCCTCATCCGTGGACTCCAGGAGCGGATTGCGCCGAATCATCCCGGCGTTATTAATTAGAATGTCAATGTGGCCAAAGGTTGCCAGGGCCTTGTCAACAACCTGCTGGGCAGCGCCATGAGCGGTCAGGTCAACCTGCATAAAGGCCACCTTTCTCCCCCGCTTTTCAATCATTTGCCGCGTGCTTTCCCAGCCAACCTCATGGTGCGCCGGGATAAAGATGTCGGCGCCAGCCTCGGCAAGCGCAACCGCGTAGCCCTGCCCTAGGCCGGTATTGCCGCCGGTGATGATAGCGACTTTACCAGTCAGATCGAAGGCGGACATCTTAAATTTATCCAGTGCTGCTTCGTTTTGTCGAATCTCTTCTTGTGATTGTGCCATTCAAATCGCCCCTATTTCAAATCATGCATGTCGACCATGTCCATATCATCGTACGTCTGGTTTTCACCACACATTGCCCAGATGAAGGCGTAGTTGCTGGTACCAACGCCGCAGTGAATTGACCAGCTCGGGTTAACAACCGCCTGTTCCGGCTCCAAGACAATGTGCTTGCTCTCGTCCGGCTTCCCCATGAAGTGGAAGACCCGGGCATCCGGACTGCCGAATTCACAGTACATGTAGGTCTCCATCCGCCGGGCATGAGTGTGGCATGGCATCGTGTTCCAGGAGTTCCCCGGTTCCAGTACCGTGTAGCCCATCTGCAGCTGACAGGTGTCCATGCTGGAGGCGTCGATGTATTTATAGATTGTCCGCTTGTTCATGTGCGCTTGGTCGCCCATCGGCATCGCGATTGCGTCCGCAAACGGCAGCTTCTTGTTCGGGTAGGTCTTGTGGGCCGGGGTTGAAACGACGTAGAATTTCGCCGGATTCTGGGAATCATCAGAACCGAAGACGACCTGCTTGGTCCCCATGCCAATGTAGTAACCGTCATGGGCAACAATCGATTCCTTGTGACCATCAATCGTCACAAAACCACTGCCGCCAATGTTAATAAAGCCAAGTTCCCGCCGCTGCAGGAAAAAGTCTACGCCGAGCTCCCGATCCAGCTTGATCTCCAGCGGCTGACCAGCTTCGGGGGTCACCCCACCGAAGATCATCCGGTCATTGTAAGTATAGGTCAAGAGAATATCACCAAGCGAAAAAATCTTTTCCATCAAGAACTCTTGGCGGAGCTCCGTCGTGTCATAGTGTTGAATGTCTTTGGGACTGTGTGCATAACGCGTTACCATCTTAAAAGTCATCTTTAATCCTCCGTTTCGATATAAGAAATGCTATTTCTTATTTATAAGTGGCAGATTGTAAAATTTAAGTTGAACATTTAAGTGGACAGAAAAACCCATCAAGGTCTTTAATGGTGTTACCACACAATCCATTAGAAAGAAGGACCTTGATGAGCACCACTATTTTATCATT
>NZ_JAOVYZ010000100.1 GCF_026413145.1 Limosilactobacillus kribbianus
ATTTAATTTTAAAAAGCAACGCTGTTTAAAGCAAAGAGTGAGCCTTCATTCACACAAATTGTGTAAATAAAGGCTCACTCTTTTGGTATCCCAAATGTCAATAGCTTAACTTAATGACATTGAAGTAATCTTCCCGTCTTTTTTTATTTTGGAGGAAATATGATAGACAAGCCATTTAAGAATATTAACGAGCAAATCTCAATCTTAAAAAATGATAGAAACTTATTAATTAGGGATGTAGAGGCAGCAAAAAGTCATCTAATTAGGTATGGCTATTACGAAATTGTAAATGGCTATAAGGATCACTTTTTAATTGATCCAACTGATGATGATAAGGGATACAAAAAAGATGCCGATTTTGAGCATATGTATTCGTTATTTTTATTAGATAATGAACTTAGAACCATTATCTTAAGCGGACTTGAAGAATTTGAAGCAACATTTAAACAATCACTAGCCTATGCTATTTCCCTTAAAATTTCTGAAAATCCAAATACCTATTTATCAAAAGCGCTCTATAATCGTGGAAAAACCTACCATTTCAGAAGGCATGGGCAAACTATCAACACAAACGACAGAACCAATTTACTTCATAAGTTAGATAAAGTTACTCATTCCGATATTGAACCCTTTAAGCACTACAGAGAAGATCACGGTAATATTCCACCTTGGATCATCGTAAAGGGATTATCATTTGGGCAAACGATATATCTATATTCTTTAAGCAAGCCTGAGGTAAGGAATTATGTAATCGCAAGAATGTTAAAAATGATAACAGATGAATCACTTGTAAATACATTAGAACCTGAGTTTAAAATCAAACAAGGCTTCGGTGATCTACTTGATTTATATTTGGATTATCGAAACTTAACTGCTCATGGAGGAAGAGTTTATAACCACCAATCAAGGAAACATGCTCTTCGCCCAGACTCCAAACTAATCTATCGAGATTCAATTATTAGTAAGCAACCTTCCAATAGGCATAATTTAAAATACCGCAGTAGCGTAGGTGTGCTTATTCAAAGCCTTAAGTTATTTTCAAATACAGATCCATATAATCACATGAAGAATAACGTTCAACATTCATTAGCAGGTTATTGTAGAGCCTATCCTCAGGACAAAGCCTTTTAAAATGTACTATGGAATTAGACTTATTAGATTAAAAAATGACCACCGCACAACCGTGCAGCAATGTCATTAAGTTAAGCTATTGACATTTGGGATACCAAAAGAGTGAGCCTTTATTTACACAATTTGTGTGAATGAAGGCTCACTCTTTGCTTTAAACAGCGTTGCTTTTTAAAATTAAA
>NZ_JAOVYZ010000101.1 GCF_026413145.1 Limosilactobacillus kribbianus
AAATCAATTGGTATCTGAATTCCCGGCCACTTAAATGTCTTAACTGGCGCACACCAATCGAGATCTTCCTGCTTAATTTACGTCATTAAATTCGTTCAAGTTATTTCTTGCAATCTGCCAAGTATAAAAATTTTGCTATTCGTTAGCACAGATTTCTGCGTTTTTCTTCATTTTCATGTTTTTAGGTGAAAAAGATTGCCGTTCCCTGAAAACAGTTTGTTGTCTCCCACAACTTCGCTGCCTTTATTAGCTGAAATAAATTACCATTCAGTGAAAAAATCGCCCTTCTTTTTCAGTGTTTCTTCACAAATTCAGCCAACCTAAGATGAAAGCAATCGTTCCCCGCCTTAGATATGATATATTCGAAAGTGGTATTAATTGGGAGGTTTTGCACCATGTTAGACATCTTTATCCTGGAAGATGATAGACGACAATTAACATACTTACAGCGAATGATTCAACAAATCGGCACGCAACTTCATCTTCAAGATCTAGACATTCATCTTTTCCAAACGATTGAAGAAATTCGGGCCGCCCTGCCACGCCCAAGTAAAGAAAACGTCTTTATCCTTGACCTGGAGATTAATGGGGACAAAAACGCCGGGCTGGAATTTAGTCAAATTATCCGGACCCGCGATCAGTTAGCATCAATCATTTTCATCACCGTTCACATGAAATGGTCTACACGACTTATAAGTACCGGGTCAGCGCGCTAGACTTTATCGCCAAGGACCGGGGCAACATTTATAAGGAACTTACCGCGGACTTGCAAACAATCCTCCGGAAAAACGCCCAGCAGGCCAATCAGGAATTCTTTACCTATAAATCCTATACCGACCTGTTAAAGATGCCCCTGAATAACATCTGTTATTTCGTTTCTAACAGCGCGAATTCCCATTCCAGCATGATGCAGACGGTGGATGGTCAGTCAATTCAGGTCAACTATAACCTGCACGAGATTGAGAAACTGGACACCCATTTCTTCCGGGCCCACCGCAGTTATCTGATCAATCCGCAGCAGGTCAAAAGAATCGACTTCTTCCACCATACAATCGAATTTTTCAACGGTGACACCTGCCCGGTTTCGCGCCGCCACGAAAAGAAATTGCTAGGCTTGATTAAAAAAAGTGATTAGGAGACTGAAAATCAATGTCATTAAGTTAAGCTATTGACATTTGGGATACCAAAAGAGTGAGCCTTTATTTACACAATTTGTGTGAATGAAGGCTCACTCTTTGCTTTAAACAGCGTTGCTTTTTAAAATTAAAT
>NZ_JAOVYZ010000102.1 GCF_026413145.1 Limosilactobacillus kribbianus
ATGATAAAATAGTGGTGCTCATCAAGGTCCTTCTTTCTAATGGATTGTGTGGTAACACCATTAAAGACCTTGATGGGTTTTTCTGTCCACTTAAATGTTCAACTTAAATTTTACAATCTGCCGAAAAGATTCGTTTTATTGATTACCAGTTTTGTGGCGGGAGTGCTTCTCTTTGCCACGCCAGCATTTGCAGGCAAGACCGCTCTGACCGTCAGCATCCCGGATGGCCAAAACGCCCGCCTCACCGGGCAGACCGTCAAGCTTAATTCGGAGAGCGACGGCAGCATTACCTTCGTTGGGGAAACGGACGACAATGCTAAGGTTACAATCATCAAGCATGGTGGCAACAATCGCCAGTATACCGTCCGTGCCGATGATCAGGGGCATTTTACCAAGACCCTTCAATTGGCCACCAGCACAAAGCGGTGCCGTTTCACGATCAAGGCAACGGCCGATTACGATGATCCAAGTGCAAAAAGTTATTTCACCGTTACCAACAGCGCCTACGTCAAGCCAGTGCCGACGGAAACCAGCACTAGCAGTAGCTCCAGCAGCAACGCTAGCGAAGAATCAACTGCGAGTGACAGTGTCAACGTGGCTTCGACCAGCTCCAGCACAAGTGGGGATATGAAAACGGATGAAGCTGGCGGCTTAATCGTGGGCAACACCAGGTCGAAAATTTACCACACGCCCGATCAACAGGGCTACCACATGAATTCTGCCAATGCCATCTACTTCAATTCGGAAGCGGAGGCACAAGCACAAGGCTATCGCAAATCTTTGCGGTAAAAATAAGCAGTTAGCAATTATCAAAAATAAATAATTCCAATCGCGGTGGCTGTGTTCAGCCATGCAAAAGGCCAGTGAGGCTCACCAAATGTGAGTTTCACTGGCCTTTCCTTTATCTTCCCAGTTGTCTTAAGAATAAATTCCATAAGACAACTGTACCTTAAAGCTCTCCTTAAACAAAAGAATTACTTTCCAATAAATGTTATTCTTCCATATATTTTCTAAAAAAGGGGATATTTTATTATAGTAATAGCTAATTAAATTATCAGGAAGCGACCTTTTAAATTCGAGTATTCCACACAGTGGCTCAAGATCATTTTTAAGGAATTAACTTCCTTCCTAAATTTCAAGAATAAGTTAGCCACTGGACTCAAATAAATAATACTGACCAATTGATTATTGGTTGATGGAGCTGTGATATCTCTTGGTAGAAGGCCTTACGATAGATATCCATTGACG
>NZ_JAOVYZ010000103.1 GCF_026413145.1 Limosilactobacillus kribbianus
ATGATAAAATAGTGGTGCCCATCAAGGTCCTTCTTTCTAATGGATTGTACGGTAACACCATTAAAGACCTTGATGGGTTTTTCTGTCCACTTAAATGTTCAACTTAAATTTTACAATCTGCCAATCATAAAAGCTTTTAGGAACAATCCTGTATTTTGGTGCTACTTTGTAAAGATCACTTAAACTTAGTGAAGCAAGTTCCCACACTTTAGCTATTCGCTTCTCCTCATATTTTTCTAAGTCAAGTTGTTGAAACAAATCATTACTAAAAGAACCACTCATTTTCTTTATTTGAGATATGTATAACACCACCAAAAGTTTGTTTAACATCATCAAAATCCGCTTGACGCCAATTTTGATTAACATGTTCTTCTGGCATACAGCTCCCTCTCCCAAAATAATATTTATCATAGTTGATTATAGCACTTATTATCTCTATTGAGATAGTTATAATTATACCTATCAATACTTAAAAGGCCTTCGGTTGATATTTACGATTAATATAAAAAGGAATCGTAAATATGATTGATATACATAAAATTGGCACAAATATAGCCGCAAAACGAAGAAAATTAAACTTAAGTCAAGAACAGTTAGCAGAATTAGCTGGGGTGTCTTCGAACTATATGGCACGAATAGAGCGTGGTGAAGTTAAAAATTTTAGTGCAATTAATCTTCTTAAAATTGCAAATGCTTTAAAGGTTAGTATTGATGAACTTATTAGTGGCAGTTATAAAAACAAAGCAATAAAACTAAACCCTTACCAACAAAAGCTTTTCAACTTACTAGATATGCTCGAAGATAGTACGAGTGAACAATTGTCAAAATTATTTATTGAAATAATCAAAACAGCATCAACAACTGATATAAATAAGAAAAACGACAAGTAACAAAATGTTGCTTGCCGTTTCATTTCTATAATGATAAATTACATAAACTGGTATAATTGGGGTCTTCCCCAATAGGACCGTTTTTTAATTACATGGCAGATTGTAAAATTTAAGTTGAACATTTAAGTGGACAGAAAAACCCATCAAGGTCTTTAATGGTGTTACCGTACAATCCATTAGAAAGAAGGACCTTGATGAGCACCACTATTTTATCA
>NZ_JAOVYZ010000104.1 GCF_026413145.1 Limosilactobacillus kribbianus
GCGCTGGGTTTCCCGAATAATGATAAATACATTGCCAATAATGCCATCAAAGTGAGCGAAACATACTTAAAGCCGCTCTACGATCGGCTAGTTAAAGAGCTCAAAAAAGAAGCGGTCACTCATATGGATGAAACACCACTGCGAGTTCTAGAAGAACATACTTCAACTAGTTACTTATGGGCAGCGAGAAGCACGACTGAGTTCAACCGCCACAATATTATGATCTTTCATTATGCCAATACTCGCTCAGGCAGAATTATCAGTGAGATTGTTGGCAAAGACTATCAGGGAACAATTATTCCAGATGGCTACAGTGCCTATAGCAACAATCGTTATCCGGAGTTTAAGTTTGGTGCCTGCCTTGTCCACATTCGACGTGAATTTATCGACATCGTTAAAGGGCTAAGGAAGGAGAACTTAACTAGTTCTAAAGCAGTGGGGGCTATTCAGAAATTAGGAGTAGTGTTTGACACCGAAAAGAGGCTAATTTACCACACCAAAGAAGAAAAACGTGAGCAGCGGCAACTCAAGTTGCGACCGCGTCTTGATAAATTCTATAGCTTTATCAGCGAAGTTAAGAATCCAATGGGGCGTCTTAAAGCGGCTATTGAAAACGCCTTAAATCAACGACAGCGTGTCTATCGAATCTTTGAAGATGGTCAAATTCCGCTCAGCAATAATCCAATTGAGCAAATGATTCGACCAACGACTTTAATTCGGAAGAATTCGTTGTTCGCCAGAACAATTCGGGGTGCCCGCGCCAACGCAATTTACTGTACACTAGTTGCCACAGCTAAACTGAATGGGCTCAATGTGTATAAATATCTCGAATATCTATTTAGTCGGTTACCAAATCGCGAAAATGAAGATATTGGGGCTTATTTGCCATGGACAAAAGAGGTCCAAGAACACTGTCATGCATAAGATAAAAGAACTCCCGATATGATCGACCGTCCAAGGATCGAAGCATATCGGGAATTTTGATTCAAGGCGTGTCGCCACGGCGGGCTTAC
>NZ_JAOVYZ010000105.1 GCF_026413145.1 Limosilactobacillus kribbianus
CGAGCCGGATTTCGAACCGATCGCATCTCGAATTCATATGCCATTGCACCATCACCATAGTAGTCAAAGTCACAAAAGAAAATCACGTAAATTGGATTAACGTGTTGCTCATCGTAACTATCACCTGGTCTCAATACATCTGCGTGATTCATATAGTAACGCATTCGAAACGGCAAGTTGTGATTGTTTTTTACCTGCATCTCCAAAATATAGGTCCGATTCTGATCATCGCGCACATAGGCATCAAAGCGCGGCGCCTTGATGCCAAGCGTGGTATTGACCTGCTTTTGCGTTGTAACCCGTTGAATATGCTTGATATCTAATCGTGGAAAAATACGGTGCAACAACTCCAAGCAGATCTGATCGTCCTCCATCACCATGCCAAACATCCGGTCGTTAGCCAGGGTCAGGTGCTCCCATTTAGCTCGGAGCTCTGCCTCCTGGTTCGTTGAGTGTGTCATTGCAGACCCTCCATTTAATATACTCGGCGGATGATTTGTCCCCCTAATATATAAAGACGTAAGAAATGCTTGATCGCACGAAATTCCTTTAATTTTTTCACGCCCTTAAACAAAAAGGCCTCGGCAACTCGAATGAGTTCCTGAGGTCTTTTCATTGCCCGCAGCCATCTACCTGGTTTCGAATCAAGTAAATAAATTTGGGGAGGTTATTTACTCTTTGAGCAGACTCTGCTACGAGCAATGTAATTGTTTAGTTTTCACGTTTCTTCTTGGCGGCGAGCCCGGCCAGGCCGAGCGCACCCGCTAACTCAATTCCGGCAGCCGCCAGGATTGCACTGGTGTCGGTATCGTTGCCCGTTTGTGGCAGCGTGATGGTATTACCGCCAGTGGAAGCAGCGCTGCTAGTGCCGCTGACCGAGCTTGCGGCTTGACCTTGTAGTCCATTGGCAACTGTTCCAGCGTAACCGCCACCGTTACCAATCTGACCGGTCGTGCCAGTGCTCAATTGACCGTTGCCAGCAGTATTGCCGCTGTAGGTGCCATTACCA
>NZ_JAOVYZ010000011.1 GCF_026413145.1 Limosilactobacillus kribbianus
TGATGCATCGTCGGAATAACATTCCTCGCAAGTCATTGAACTACCGCACACCACTTGAAGTATTCATGAAGCACGTCACCGATGAGCAACTAGCTTTTTTCTAACTTAATTTGACATTTCGGGTCTTTATAAATTCTCAAGTTTTTCAACTGCTTGCTTAATGAAGTATCCTGAGCGCAGCTTTTCCGCAATCTTCAAGACGTTTTGCTTGTAGGTTATGAATTGTTCCTCGCTAACGCTTGCCAGTACCTGGTCAAGGTTTTCAAGACTTTCAACTGCAATCCCCAGTTGATTTTCAACAATAAACGATGCTTCAGCTGCCTGCTTCCAGATCATCACTGGCAAGCCGCTGCTAAGGTACAAGGAAATCTTGTGGGGATTATTGTACCGCATATAATCGCCGTACTTACCGCCACAGGTATCCAAGACATCGCCGTCCCAAACTAATCCGAAGTTCTGCGTCAAATGCTTTGGTAACTCTTCAGGAGTGAATTGCCCCATGTATTCGACACCATGATGGTAGTGGTCACTGGGATTGGAACCAAAAATCTGCAGTTTACCATTAGTAAGTTCGATCTTATTCAAAAAAGAAGATTTAAAAAGATTGCCTGCATAACAGACTTCTTTCCGATAAGTCATATCTTTATTCAGATCCTGGGGGTTATCGTAATCGAATACCCCTAGTTCAACCATTGGAACAGTAACACCATTGTCTTTTAACCATTTTGCCATTCTGGCATTATGAACAATTAAGCCGTCACTACTATTAAGTAATAACCGCTCGCCCTGCCAATAATCCTTATTGCCGGAGAAGATTCGCAATGACTCAACATCATGGATTACAAAATAAAGTTTGTTTGTGTTACTTCTGAATTTTGGAATCAATCTCCGCATCAGAAAACTAGAGTACGTTGGATATTGAAAAATCAGTTCATCGAATTTAGCGGTGTGATCGAATAAATGAGGAATCATCCAAAAAGCATCCTTAAATTTCTGGATTTTTGAATGCACTTGGAACCGTTGATGGATAACTTGAAAGCCCTCCTGGGAAAGGTAATGATCAATGTCCACCTTTGCCTTAGGGCCTGCATTGCTCGCCCCATCGTATTCTTCAACAGTAAAAATAGCCTTTTTCATTTGATTACCTACTATTTTTTAAGAAAGTTTTTGATTGTTTCTGCTACAAAAACAATAACTAACCCCAGAAGGCCACCAAGTGCTAAACCAACAATAGCATGTTTCTTAACGCTTGGTTTAGTCTCACTAGTTGTGCCATTTACGGTCGCCTTCTGCAACAAGGTTACCTTCCCAGAACCAGGCTGCAACTTCGGCAGCTGTTTCTGCATTGCCTGAGCTGTTGCATTAACGATCGCAACTGAATCCTTCCGTGATCCAGTCTGGGCCTTTAATTCCATTACCAAGGACTGCGGTGTTACTTTGGCATGAACAGCACTCTTAATGTCATCGCTTGAGTACTTGGAACGCATCTTCTTTGAAAGATTTTTTCGGGAGGCCGCTGCAATTGTCCCATTTTCGGCGATGTCCTTATAAGTTGGCATCATGTTATTATCTTCGTTAACAATTGAATCGTTGGTATTGCCACGTTCACTCTGCAACGTTTTTTCAACATTATGGGAAATTACAATTGACCGTGTTGCTGTATAGGTAGTTGTCCTCTTATGCCGAGCATCAAGCCCCATGAAAACTCCACCCAATAGAGCAAGAATAATAACAATACAAATGTCCTTACCGAACTTACTCATGAAGTTCTTAATCGTGTAGTTCTTCAATTTTTTACCTCCGTCAACTTTCCCTTCTTATGAATTAGATAACACTGTGCAAACGTAGCGAGAAGAAATGGGTCATACCCGAAATCAAGCAGCCGTTGTTCAACGACCGCGCTAATTGTAACAATTACTAAAATGCTTGCCAACGCGAAATCATGAGTTGCAATTGATTGCCAGGAAATAACGGTCATCATGATCACAACCAATAGCAATACAATAATACCATATATAATAAATGTCCTAACGAATGCGGAATCAACAAAAAAGTAACTACTATTATCGCCAGTGGCAATCATGTGGCCTGAATTTCCGCCAAAGCCATGTTCGACAATCCGCTGACCTATCCATTTAAATGGATACTTCATCAAAGCTTCATGGCCAAAAAACAACCGACCTGACAAAACATTGTTAACTCGTTCTAATAAAGCACGTTGTGGGCTGTAAAGATATGTCATTAAAAGCATAATGTAGGCAGATAACGCCGGTAGTGTCCAATAGAATGAGGCAATAAATTGACAGAGCCTATTCCCCTGGCTTGCCTTTTGACCAATAAATATGACCGGAATTAGGATAATCAACGCATAGGCACTTAACCGTGCATCGCAATATTTGTTTAAGCCATATGCTAACAGGCAGAATACCAAGTAGCTCCGCCAGCCAACTTTCTTAAAGTATAGGTAACAATAGGCTAAAACAAGGTAGAGTACGTGCGCAGCAAAATCGGTTGGATAAATAATTCCAAAGGATCTTCTAACCGTATCAACACCACGATGATAAACCAGATTTTTGGTAAGACCGAGTAGCGAAGAGAAAAACACAAAGGCAAGCAAAATCGTTCCCAAAATAAGGTAAAGATACATTAGCCGTCGAAAATCAACATTTTTTGCTCCAAGAATGAAGATCCCCATTGGAAAGATTAAGTAACTTCCTGACGCCCGCCAAGTTAACACCAATAGTGCTAGAACAGCGAGGTTAACAATCAGTCTGCTTTTCGTATCATAGTCTAAGATAAAAATCTTAAATAGTACCATTATCAAGGGAATAAATGATAACTCATGTAAGAAATTGCCCGGGAAATAATCCGTATATGTTGATGTTTGGAAAAAAGCAATTACAAAATAAAAAGAAAACGCGATCTCATAGATAACTGGACCATTTAGTCGCATCTCCCCAATTCTTTTGCCCTTGTCTATTAAAGATGTCAATTCCTTTCTCCTCTTTGAACAAAGTTGCTAGTTAAGCTACTTTTTCTCTTTCACAATATAGATTGGTCGCTTCTTCACCTGCATGTAGATCCTTCCAATGTAGCGGCCCACAATCCCGAGACAAAGGAGCTGGACACCGCCAAGGAAGAGCATGATGCAGACCAGTGACGCCCAGCCAACGGTGCTACTTCCCGGATCAACAAAGTAACGTACAATGACAACGATCAGACCAATCACCGCAACGAAAGCCGTGATTCCCCCAAGCCAAGTGGCCAGCGCCAATGGGGCCTCGGAGAAATCAGTAATTCCATCAATCGCGTACTTGAACAGCTTCCAAGTCGACCAGTCCGTTGTCCCGGCGACCCGCTCAACATTCTTGTAAGGCAGATACTTGGTTTTAAAACCGACCCAGTTGAAAATTCCCTTTGAAAAACGGTTATATTCTTTCATTGAAAGAACAGCATCAACCATCTGCCGGGTCATCATTCGATAATCCCGGGCACCAGAAATAATCTTGGTGTCCGAGATTTTGTTGATCACATTGTAAAACTGGTCGCTGAGGAAGGACTTAAATCTAGCCTCCCCCTTTCGATCAGTCCGCCGCATTCCCACGCAGTCGTATTCGCCGCTGGTGATGTACTTATACATCTCTGGCAAATATTCCGGCGGATCCTGCAGGTCGGCATCCATGACTACCACGTAATCACCAGTAGCTGCTTCTAGTCCAGCATACAGGCCAGCTTCCTTCCCAAAGTTACGGGAAAATGAAACGTAATGCACCCGTTGCGGAGCGGCTTCATGCAGCTTGCGCATTTCGTTGAGGGTGTCGTCCGCGGAGCCATCGTTGATAAACCAGTATTCGATTTCCAGGGGCATCTTGGAAACGACCTTCTCAACCGCTGGATAAAACAGCGGAATGGCTTCCTGCTCATTATAGCAGGGAACCACAATCGATAACTCAGCTGTCATTCCACGCCCCTCCTTTTATTTATAGCCAACAATTTTCCGCTTCAGGAAGGCACCACCCTTCTTAAACCAATTGGTGTGCTCCATGAAGACATAGTTAACCTCAGTTGTCGAGTATTCTGGATGCTGATCCAGCCAAACGTCTAATAAAGGCTCGCTTAAGAAGCCGTAGACTCGTTGCTCATAAGTGGAATAATTGCTGATGTCAATCCGCTTTTCAACTTCGCTCAAGACATCGAACATCCACTTGCAGTATTCATTCAACGGGCCGCGCTTCATAATGAACATGTTGAACATGTGGGCCCAAGTCCGCTTCATTACTTTCCGATAAGAGGCCTGATATTCTGGATATTTCTCAGCGATTACCTGAGTCATCACGTCTAATGGTTCGTTTTCGTGTGAATGCCGGTAGTGTGACTCGATCGTTTCGATGTAATAACGCCGTTTTGGCGGCAAAATAATATCGTGATCTTGCAAGAGATCCACTGCTTGTTGCCGAGACAATACAGCGTCCAGGGACTTCTTGTGGTTCAGACTCAGATAGCGCCGGTAGTGCACTAATCCCATGGCATCAAGGTCAAGGTTCTTCCAGCCCCAATAAATTGCCGTTAATTCATTGTAGTAGGGGTTTTTCGCTGAAATATTGTCACCCGTGTTGTCACCCTGAAAACTGTGGTTAACGTCCGGATGGATTGCCTTACCAACAAAAACTGGCAAATACAGCTCATCCTTTGGCATGGCATAGTTCTTATGCGCTGCAACAAGTACTTTGATTTCCACTGTCTTTCTCCTTATATTATAAGCTATTGTTTTCGTCTTCTCTGTATACCGAAGATCCAAAGTGCTAGTGGAGCTGAAAACTTGAACAGTCCCATTGTCACCTTATATCGTTTTTCAATGTTTTTAGGGATCGGATTATCCTTCAGTACTCGATAAGCACGTTGATAGAGTCCTTGATTGTAAGACTTGGGACAAAACGTACAGTAACGTAATGCCTTAATAATCAACTCATTAATGTTATTTGCAAAAACTCGGGGATAATTCTCACGGAGAAAATCAAATTGATTAGCAATTGCCTCAAACTGATCGGCGATGATTTTACTACTTTTGCTAGCAACAATGCTATTACCATTTTCAACATAAAAGTAGTTCACATTTGGAGTATAAGAAATCACCTTTGCCTGGGCAAATAACTTGTAAGTTGTGAAGCCGTCTTCATAATAGCGACCCTTGGGATATTTAATATCGTCAAAAAGCGATTTGCGGTAAAGTTTATTCCAAGCGTAGCTATTCTCAACAGAATAGTCCATTGCTTCTTCCCTAGAAAGCACTCCTGCTTGTTTATCCGCAATTAGTCGCTGGTATTTTTGGCCCTCAGTAACTCTAGCATAACCAAAAATGACGATATCCGAATGGTAACGTTCCTGATTTTCCACTGCATCAGCACAAAAACTAGGGCTTACATAATCATCACTATCCACGAGCATTAAATAATTACCATGAGTTTTCTTGATCCCCGTGTTTCGTGCAACTGAAAGTCCTTGGTTTTCCTGCGCAATTATTTTAATTCGATTGTCTAATTTAGCATACTTTTTACAGATAGCTAATGAGGTATCAGTTGAACCATCATTTACTAAGATAATTTCGATATTTGAATAGGTTTGCTTTAAAAGGCTCTCAATACAACGTGGTAGATATTGAGCAACATTATAGACTGGTACAACAACACTAATAAGTTCCATTGCTGAGCTCATTTTTTCACCGCCACTAATATGCTCCGTTTGGCTTAATCATTACCTTAACAGTTTCAAACATAATCTTGAGATCAAGCCAAATTGAGCGTTCCTGAATATAAGTCAAATCCAATCTGACCATTTCATCAAAATCGACGTCATTTCGGCCACCAACCTGCCACATGCCAGTCGCCCCCGGTTTTACCATCAGGCGCTGCTTGTCATAGTCGGTATACTCGGCCACTTCACTCGTTAGCGGCGGCCGCGGACCCACAATGCTCATCGAGCCGCCAACGACATTTACCAACTGCGGCAACTCATCCAGGCTGTACTTCCGGATCACCCGGCCAACCCGGGTAATTCGGGGATCGTTCTTCATCTTGAACATCGCCCCGTTGACCTCGTTTTGACTTCTGAGCTTTTCCAACAGTTCATCGGCGTTGGTGACCATTGAGCGGAACTTATACATCTTAAAAAGGCGGCCATCCTTGCCCACCCGGGTCTGCGAATAAAAGACAGGCCCCTTGGGATCATCGACCTTAATACAGATCGCGATGATTAAAAAAACGGGACTTAAAATTATCACGGCAATGGAAGCCGCAACAATATCGAATAGCCGTTTAATTGTCCGATAAGCATACTGATGGTTCAGCTGCTGCTCATCGACATAAATTCTCATATTTTCCATTGCGCATTCTCTTTATCTTACTTCGAAATTAAATCATATCTTATACATGATACCAACATTTTTCCTATTAGGAAAGCTATTCTTCGTGATCATCCAACCAGGCCTGTACCCGGTCCAGATCAAAGCCCCGCCGAAACATCCCCTGCTTGAAGTGCTGCACCCACGCGCGACCCTCATAGCGGCGATAACGACGCCAGAGTTTCTCTGCCTGCTGGGTCAGCAATTCATCCTGTTCTTCTGGATCTTCCGCCGGCTCGACACTGGCCTTGACTTGATCGAAGAGTGCGCTGGCATATCCCTTAGTCATTAAACCCTGGCGCACCTTCTGCTCCTGGCGCATTCGGGGCTGGCTGCGATAGCGCTTGAAAAGCTTCTGCGCAAGCTTGGCCGCATTTTCCTGCTGACGCTCCGGGGTGAACTGGGTCAGTGCCGACTCGATATCATTATCCCCGATCTTTTTGGTTCGCAGGTGTTGACGAATCACCCCCGGTCCTTTCAGGCTGGTGATCATCGCCGTTCGGACATAACTGGCCGCGTACTCATGATCGTCGACCAGGTGCTGGTCGCGCAGCTTTTGTAAGATCGGCGCGATAAACTGTTCCGGGGTCTCCAGATCGTGCAATTTTTTGACGATGTCACTCTCCGTCCGCAGACTGTGCGCTAAGTAGTCGAGCATCCGCGAGTAGGCCCGTGCCTGGGCATCTGCCGTGGTGATTGCCGCCACCTGATTTTTGTCGAGCTCCAATCCCTTCATCAACCGGAATTTGATCAAAACACTTTCGGCGACCGGAAAAGCATAGTGCCCATCAAGATAAATATTATAGCGCCCCCGTCGCTTCTGGGCTTCGATTTTCGAAATTTTTGCCATTTCTTAAATTCCCCTTTACTTTTTTCATTTTCATTCGTCTATATCAATGTAAGCAGTGGCCACCGCTTATCAAATTAAATTCAAAGGAGTGCCTAAGATGAGTATGGTACGTAAATTTAAGTCCGCGAAGGTTCAATTGACGCTGGTCGGTGAACAACATCCCAAGGGCGTAGCGCATCTCTTCAATAACGTTCGCGAAGAAGTCAATGAGGACCAACTGGCAAAGTTAACCCAAGCCATCGAAAGCTTGACCGGCGAAAAATGCAGTGGCGCCAACGTCATCATTACCGATCACGTCGCAATCTCTTAATTTTGACAAAGGAAGGTAAGCAGATATGAAATCTCTCAATCTTACATTTAAAGGCATCACCGGTAAGAAGCACCTGCTCAAGCTCAGTTATGCCAACGACAATCTCGATGCTAAAACCGTTCGCTTCGCCATGGAGCAAATCGTCAGCTCCGGCTTGTTTATCAAAGACGGTGAGCAGCTTTATGTCACACCAGTCGCGGCCAAGTACGTTGACACCGTCTCGACTGTCCTCTTCAACGACGAGCAAGCCGCCGCATAAAATTTTCCTTCCTCCCAAAAAGATAAAGGGAGCAGTAATCGAGTGCGATTACTGCTCTTTTTTCATTTTTTCCTCATGTTCAATCAATTGCCAGAAGTGCTTGCGCTCGTGCAGTTGGCCTTCATGCGCCTCCTGAAGCGTCGCATTAAGTACCGCCCCCCACATGATGATATAGCCGGAAAAGTCCAGCCAAACCATCATGGCAATGAAGGCTCCGATCGTCTTGTAGGTGACTACGCTGTGACGGAAAATCACCGTGTAGTAGGAAAAGAGTCGCGACAGGCCCATCCAAAGCAACGCCGCAAGCAGGGCCCCGGCCAGGGCGTAACGCAAGCGCACCTGGGCATTGGGGACAAAGTAGTACAGCAAGGTCAGCGCGATGAAGAGCACGGTGAAGGTCACCGGCCACCGCAAAGAGCTGAAGATATAGATGTACTTCCGATGAAAGTGGAAGATCGGCTGGGCACTCTTGAGAAGCTGTTCCCCGATCCCATAGGCCAGGACGATCAGAAAGATGATAATCAAAACGACAATCATCCAAATGAAGGAGATCACCCGGTTGCTGACCGGGTTCTGGTTACGGGCCACCCCATAGGTCAGGTTAACGCTGCGCTGAAAGGCAGCGATCCCTTGACTGGTCGACCAAAGGGCAATCAAGGCCCCGGTCGTCAGCAGGCCACCGCTCCCCTGACGCAGGAAGTCGTAGATGAAGGGCTGGATGAAGGTGTAGATCGACTTGGGAACGGCCGTCTGCAGGTAGGACAAGACCGTCTTGGCATTGAGCCCAACCATTGGCAAAAGGTTCCCAATCACCAGGACTGCTGGGAAAATCGACAGCAGAGTATAGTAAGCCAGGGTCGCTGCCGAACTGGAAATTTGGGCCATCTGAAAGTGACGCAGCAGCAGCAGCACGAATTTTTTCATTTTACTCGGTTCTTCCGTCGTCCTGACCCCCTAGTTAATATAGGCTAATTATACCAGAACGGTCATAAAAAATAAGACCCGGTAACAAATTGTTATCGAGTCTTAATTTAATGAATGCAATTAACGTCCAGCGGGCCATACAGCTAACCTAGGGCAGAAGGTGGCGCTGAAGGCGCCGGCTCTCGTCCATAGATAGATACTAGGGGCTCGCTTGTTTCCACGTTATTTATTTACTTTTGTTCAATGTGATTCCGCTTCGTCGCAGTCTGGTAGAAGATCAGCGCTACTGCAGCGAAGAAGATTGGACCGGCGATCGTCCAGAAGGCCGTCTGCCAATCGTGCTCCAGCATTGGCTGAATAAAGGTGAAGAGGATCCCGATGATCAGGATAATCTCAACGAACCACACGATGACGTTTGTCCAGAACTTGCTCTTGAAGGCAACGAATGGCCGCTCGATGTCAGTCCGCTTCTTGAAGAATGGGAAGGCACCGACTAAGAACAGGTATGGGAAGCAGGTCGAAACGTTGGCCATATCAGTCAGAATGGTGTAGAACTTCTGGGCGGCAGAACCACCGAAGGCTACCAGGAAGATGATGATGGAAACGATCGTAATCTGCAGCCACATGGCATTGGCAGGCATCCCCGCCTTGTTCAGCTTAGTCAGCTTCTTTGGCCACAGGTCTGGGTTGGAACCCAAGATGAAGGCCTTGATTGGCGAGTACATCAGAACGAAGAGCGCACCCAAGAAACCGAGGGCCTGTGAGAAGGCCACGATCCGGGTCATTGCGGAACCCCAGCCAAGGGCAGCGGCATGAGAAAGCCCCAGTGCCGTCGCCAACTTAACCCCGAGAATGTTGAAAAGAACATAGGTGGCGTTCCCCAGGTTGGTCGTGGAAACCGCAAAGTCGTGCTTGTAGTTAGCGAACCAGCCGGCCATCAAAATCATAATGACATAGGCACCAATCGTGAAGACGGATGCGATAATCAGACCACGTGGGAAGGTCTTTTCCGGCTTCTCCATCGAGTCGGTGACGGAACCCAGTGACTCCATCCCACCGTAAGCGAAGATGGCGTAGACGACGAAGGAAATAATGGCAATCGGCGTCTGGAACTGGGCATTTGGTGACATGATCAAATCCCGTGCACCATGGAACGGCTGTGCCAAAGCACCACGGTTAGCAATCAAAACAATAATAGCTGCGATGATGTAAATGATATTGACAACCACGGTGAAGATCCCACCGATTGAACCAACCTTAGCGATCGCGGTCATTCCCCGGGAACTGAAGTAGGTGCAGGCAATCATCAGGATGATCCCCAAGATCCCGATCACTTCGGTCGAGGACAGGCCGGCAAAGTGCCATTGCTGGGTGGTATCCTTACCGAAGATCAACGCGGAGAAGGTGATCCAAATCCGTGAGGCGGTCGAAACCATCCAAACAATCCAGGAAGCAAGCCAAACGAAGGTCCCAATAAAGGCCATTCGTTCACCGATCGAGCCGGCCAGCCAGGAGTAAATACCACCCTTGGCGTCCTTAAAGGCGGACCCGTATTCGGCCATCATTAAGCCACACGGGAAGAAGAAACAAATCCCCGCTAAGGCATACCAGATGATACTACCGTAACCCATTTGCAGGTAGGCGTTTGAAACATTACCAAATCCGAAGATCGAGGTAATGATCATCGTCACCAGGCCAAAGGTAGTAATCATCTTTTTATTATTACTACTTTGCTCATCCAATGTAATAAGCCTCCAAAATATTTAAATTCTTAAATAAAAATAAGAATTTATTTAATAATTCAAGTATAGTCCTTTATTTTAAAAATAAAAGTCTTCTTGGGCGATTCTAATTCTTTTCTCACGCAAAATATACAGTTTTGCACGCATATTTTATTATTCTTCTGCATAACCTCCTATTTTCTGCCGTTTTATGCATAGAAATGTCCCCAATCGCCACAGGATTCATGAATTGTTTGATCAATATTTATGCTTAATTGACTGTATAAAAAGCGCCTTCTCTTATAATAGAAGGCGCTTTTCTAATTTATTTCTTGTATTGTTGAGCAATCTTGCGGGCAATTGCACCATAATGGTCCAGGTAACCAGCGTAGTTGTCGTCGTAGAGGTACTTGGCATCGGCCTCAGGATCCTGAGAGGTCAGGATCTTCGGGCCGTCGTTGGTAACTACCAGGGTGTGCTCGTACTGGCAAGACCAGCCACCATCAGCCGTCTTGGCCAGCCAGCCGCTCGGATCGGAGGTATCGGCTTCCCAGGTGCCAGTGTTGATCATTGGTTCCACGGTAATCGTCATGCCGTTCTTCAGGCGCAGGCCCTGGCCGTGTTCACCATAGTGCGGTACCATCGGATCTTCGTGCATTGTTGGCTGGATCCCGTGGCCGACGAATTCCCGCACGTCGCCGTAGCCATTCTCGTCTTCGGTGTAGTGCTGGATGACGGCACCGATGTCACCGATCCGGTTGCCAGGAACACACTGGTCGATTCCCATGAAGAGGGCCTTCTTGGTGACGTCCATCAACTTGGCAATCTCCGGCTTAACCTCACCGACCGCATAGGACCAGCAGGAGTCGGAGAAGAAACCATCAACGCTGACCACGGTGTCAACCTTGACCAGGTCCCCCTTCTTCAGGATCAGCTTTTTGCGGGGGAAGCCGTGGCAAATCTCGTCGTTAACGCTGACACAGGTGGCGTACTTGTAGCCTTCAAAACCGATCTGTTCAGCCTTGGCACCCGCCGCCTTGAAGTACTTACGGGCAAACTCTTCAATTTCCCAGCTGGACATCCCCGGCCGGATAAACTCACGAATACCGAGGTGCATGCCGGCAAGGGCGGCCCCGGCCTTTTCCATCGCTTCAATTTCACGCGGTGATTTTAAGGTAATCATTCTCTATGATGTCTCCTTTTTTGACATTTCTACCTTACACAGTATACCACTAGTTCGCCGATTCCGGGTAAAGCATGCTATACTATGGAATTGATCAAATCTTTTTGAATAGAAGTTGAATCAAAACTAGTGACACTTTTGATAAAATTAGATCAAACTAGTGATAATATGGAGGAATCTAAAATGAAAGCACTCGTGGTATATGCAACGATTACCGGGAACAACGAAGACGTTGCCGACATCATCACCGAAGTCTTAGAAAACCAGGACGTCGAAGTCGAGGAAACTGAAATCACAATGGCCGACCCGGCCGACTTCGAGGACGTCGACATTTGCGTCGTTTGCCCATACACCTACGACGAAGGGGCCCTGCCGGAAGAAGGGATGGATTTCTACGAGGATCTGCAGGACGAGGAACTGGATGGCAAGGTCTATGGAGTTGCCGGCTCTGGCGACACCTTCTACGGCGACAACTTCTGCAAGGCCGTTGACGACTTTGGCAAAGTCTTTGAAGAAACTGGCGCTACCAAGGGTTCTGAGAACGTCCACGTCAACCTGGCACCGGAAGAAGACGATATCGTCAAGCTGGATGAATTTGCTAAACAGCTGGTAGAAAAGGCCGGGCAGAATGACTAAGCTGGTCGCGCTTTTCAACAAGTACCGCTCAATCATCGCCTACCTTTTCTGGGGCGTGGTGACCACGGTTGTTAACATCGCGGTCTTCCAGTTCTTGAGCTCTGGAATTCATTGGAACTACGAGCTGGCGACCGTGATTGCCTGGTTCCTGTCGGTGCTGGTTGCCTACTTCACCAACAAGGTCTGGGTTTTTGGCTCTCACTATTCGACGGTCAAAGCCTTCGTGAAGGAATTCATCCTGTTTTACTTCTACCGAGGGCTGACCTTGATCATGGACCTGATCATCATGTATGTCGGTGTCACCCTGCTGGGCTTCGACTCACCGATCCAGCAGCTAGTGGTCAAGATCATTGATAACGTGGTCGTGGTGATCGCCAACTATGTCTTCTCCAAGTGGCTGATCTTTCATGATAATCGGAAGATCGCGGAGAAATAATAATTAAAAATCAAAGAGCCTTGGAAGATTTTTCTTCCGGGGCTCTTCAGTTTTTAAATTTCCGGGATCATTTTCTTGAATGGTGAGACTAAGAATTATCTGTCCCAGACACCGTTGGTACTAAAATGGTAGTTCTTCCCATTAATGTTATACCAGCCGTCTTTGTATATCTTACCGTCGGCTCCTGCATAGTACCAGACACCATAATTCTTATACCAACCACTAGTCACCAGTTTTCCATCTTTACCGACAATATACTCGCTTTGCACATCACTGCCGGGCATCGAAGCACTCCCATCAGATTGTTGACCTGTTACTAAATGATCTGTAACTAGAGAACCATCCATATTAAAACAATACCAGGCATTATCAATATAGTGCCAGCCATAAAGAATCCGTCCATCATGTTGCCCATCCGCATAGTACCAGGCACCATAGTTCTTATACCAACCACTAGTCACCAGTTTCCCATTTTTGCCGACAATATACTCGCTTTTCGCGTCACTGCCAGGCATCGAGGCACTCCCATCAGATTGTTGACCTGCTACTAAATGATCTGTAACTAGAGAACCATCCATATTAAAACAATACCAGGCATTATCAATATAGTGCCACCCTTTAGCCAATTGTCCATTTGATAAGCGATATTCCCAGGCACCATAATCATTTATCCAACTACCATTTGACTTTCCCGAGTTCCATGCTCCCGACGGTTCGAAGTAGTAGCTCTTACCATTAATATTATGCCAGCCGGTCAGCATCCAGGCGTTGGTCGGGTCAAAATAGTACCAAGTGTTATTAATTTTTTGCCAACTCTTGAGCGCCCAGGCATTATTCCAATCGAAGTAATACCAGTTGCCGTTAATCTTTTGCCAGCCAGTCAAGGCCCAAGCATTGTTCCAGTCAAAGTAGTACCAGTTGTTGGCACCGGATTCGAACCAGCCACGATCAGCCCAAGCATTTGTTGGGTCGAAGTAGTACCAATGATTATTAATATGTTGCCAACCGGTCAGTGCCCAGGCGTTATTGTTGTCAAAGTAGAACCAGTTACCGGCGCCAGACTTGAACCAGCCAGTCTGAGCATAACCCGCATTGTTGAAGTAATACCAGTTGTTATTGATGTGTTGCCATTGGTTGTAAATCCAGTTGCCCTGGTCATCCGTGCGCGACCAGCCCTGATCGCAGTGAACCCACTGGTTGCTGGCATTGGCCTTCGGCTGCGAAACCGTTAGCGTGCCAGCGTTTACCGCAGCCTGATTGGCGGTTGGGCTCTCCTGCTGCGTTGTGATTCGATTGGTGGTTGCAGCGGACTGCTGCTGGATAGACTGGTTCTGCTGCCCGGTTGGGCTCTGTTGCTCCGCGTTCGTTGTGCCAGCCTGTTGTTCAATATTTGACTGTGCTGGTTGCGTCGTTTCTGTCTGCGCTACAGTCGTCGTTGCTGAACTTGCATCGGCATGCACGCTGCTGGCTGCCAAGCCACCCAGCAAAGTAACCGCGGCGATTGTAATCGTTGCCGTTAGCCAATTTTTACCGGCCTTATACAGTTTCTTATGCTCCTTATTCAATGAAGGTCCCTCCCAGATTTATGTGTACGATTTTATAGTAGCACCTCTGAAAGCGTTCAAAAGCCGGTTCTTTCAGTTAACAGGCTTCATTTTCAGTGACTGAAAAAATATTTTTCAATCTAAAAAAACTGTCCCACAACCGTGAACCTCTCCGATTATGAAACAGTTTTTTTATTCTTTTGCGCTTAAATAACGATCAATAATTTCAAGGATCTGCTCGCTGGCGTGACCGTCGCCGAAAGGATTCGGTGCGCTGGCAATTTTGCGGTAGACCCGGTGGTTATTCAGCAATTCAAAAACTGCCTGCTGAATGGTCGTCGGATCGGTGCCGACGATCCGGACCACCCCAGCGTCGACTGCTTCTGGCCGTTCAGTCTTCTCCCGTAAGAGCAGCACCGGCTTGTGCAGAGCCGGCGCCTCCTCCTGGATGGAGCCTGAATCGGTGATGATCAGGGTGCTGCGGGCCGCCAAATTCAGGAAGTCGCGGTGTGGCAACTGCTTCACCAGGTGGATCCGCTCCTGGTCCCCCAGGATCTCATTGGCCAGGTCCATAATTTCCGGATTCGCAATCACTGGGTAGATCAGCTCCACGTCGGGATTGGTTTGAACAATGTCGCGCATCGTATGGAAAACCCGCTTCATCGGGGCTCCGACGCTTTCAGGACGGCGCATTGTCAGAACAATCACCCGGTGGTCCGCCGGCAACTGATCGAGGAGCGGGCTATGAAATTCGGTCGAGAGAGCTTCACGGACGGCATCGATCGAGGTGTTGCCGGTGACGTAGATCTGCTGGGCCGGGTGGTGCTCCGCCAACAGGTTATCCCGGGCACGGGTCGTCGGGGCAAAGTAGAGATCGGCCAGGTCATCGGTCAGGCGGCGGTGCATTTCATCGGGGAAGGGCAGATTTTTATCGTAAGTCCGCAGTCCAGCCTCCACGTGCCCCAGCGGCAGGTGGTGGTAGAAGCTAACTAGACTAGCCGCCAGACTGGTCGTCGCATCCCCAGCCACCAGCAGCATGTCGGGCTGGCTGGCCTTCATGACGTTGTTAAGGTCATGGAGGAGCTTACTGAGTTGCTCGACCAGGTCATATTCGGGCGCACCAGCCACATCGAGATTAAAATCTGGTTGGATCTTGAAACGTTCGATTGCCTGCAAAAGTTGCGACTGATGCTGTTGCTGTGCCGTCGTCACGATCACTGGCTGCCATTTGTCCGGCTGGTGACGCATCAGCCGGATGACCGGGATAAGTTTGAGTGCCTCGGCCCGCGTCCCGAAGAGCAGCATGATCTTGTATGGTATCTGCACGTTGAATCCCCCTTCTGCATTACTAATGTTCATTATACGCTAAAGAGGATGGTATTTGCGGTTTATTGAGCTTAATTAAGCGCTGCCAGTACTTAAATTTTGCCACTTCAGACAGAATTTATTTTGCAAAAAACAAAAAACGCCAGCCCAGCGTGGGCATGGCGTCATCGATGATCCCATCCGGGCTTGAACCGGAATCGACCGCTTAGGAGGCGGATGTACTATCCAATTATACTATGGGACCAAACAAAGAATATTATCGCATTTTACCGGGCATTGGTAAAGACGATAATATTCTTTTCTTTTAATTACCGGCATTCTTGCGGCGATGCTTGAGCCGAATGCCCTTGTTCTTGCGATTCTTCTTGTGGCGTCGCTTCTTCGGCTTGGTAAAGCCAGCTAGCGTTTTGTGAACGTGTTTTTCCACGCTGCCGTCGTCACGCTGGGCCTCCTGCAAGTGGTGGCTAAACTTGCGCTTCAGTGAAACCGTTGTCTGGCCCGCCACCGGCTTTTGGTCGGTCAGTTGGTCGTTGGCGATGTACATCTGGATCAGCTTGACGTCAGTCTCGCCCACCAGCTTCTTCAGGTCCCGAATGTCGTGGTCATCCCCGAGGTTCAAAACCACGCCGGGTTCACCCTGGCGACCAGTCCGGCCCGCCCGGTGAATGTAAGTGTTAGTCGCCTTTGGCAGGTCGAAATTGACTACGCCGGGCAGCTTCGGAATATCCAGGCCCCGGGCCGCCAGATCTGTTGTCAACAGCAGTTTAATCTGCCGCTTCCGAAAGAGTCGCATTGCCCGCTCACGCTGGGTCTGCTTCTGCCGGCCACCCAGGATACCAATGCTGACGTGCTCATGCTTTAAACGACTGGCTGCGTAGTTGAGCGTCCGGGTGCTGTTGAAAAATACCAGGGCCCGGAAGTCCTTGACACTAGCCAATCGCCGCAGGGTGGCAGTCTTCTGCTGGTTTGTCCGCGCGGCCAGGTAACCGTGTTTGACCGGCCCCCGCGATTTGTCAGTGTCGCGAACGTCAAAGACAACGATGTCCCGGCCAAACATGACATCCAGGTCCTTGAAAACCGGTGACATGGTGGCGGAGAAGAAGGCCAGCTGAGTACTCAACGGCGTGGCCCGCTCAATGTCCTCAACCACGGCCTGGGTATCGTCCTGGAGTAGGTCGTCCGCCTCGTCGATCACCAGGGTCTGCAGGTGGCCGAGCTTGAGGTGGTGATTGTCCAGCATGTGGAGGACCCGCCCCGGCGTCCCGACGACCACGTCCGGATGCTCATGCAGCTTTTTGACCTGGCGATACAGGTTGGCACCCCCGGTCAGCGATTGAACCTTGACCCCAATTAAGGTCGCCCACTCGCGCATCACCCGAGCAGTCTGCAGGGCTAGCTCCTGGGACGGTGACAGAACTAAAATCTGGGTGCCGGTTCCCGGCATGACTTTCGGCAACAACGGCAGCGTGAAGGCCAGGGTCTTCCCCGATCCGGTCGGGGCAATCCCGAGGACCGACTTGTCATTTTTCAGTGCTTCGGCGACCGCGGACTGAATTGCGGTCGGTTCCTTATAACGCGCGTTGAAATGTTCCTGAAATTGTTTAATCAATTCAACATCATCCTATTCTTCCTTGTCTGCTGGGAATGTCAGGTTGGCGGACTTGCGCAGCGAGTACATGATCGAGTTGACCGTCCGGGCCAGGTCCAGCCAGTGCTTGTACTTTTCCTGTTCTTCTGGGTCATCCGGGTTGTTGAAGAGGTCGGCGAAATCGTTCATCTCGTCGGTCATCGAATTCTTGGCAACCGGCGCATCCAGGACGTGGGCGTTTTGGTCGGCGTCATAGTAAGTAACGTGCTTGGTGTTAAAAATACTGTCAAAGACCAGGGTATCCTTTAGGCCGTACACTTCGGAATCAAGGTGGGAGTTGGCAGTCTTCCCAAAGTTCAGGGTAACCGAGTAGTCCTGGTAGTTCAAAATGGCAACCCCTTTGGCATCAACGCCAGTCTTAGCCAGGGTTGGGAAGTAGAGAACCGACGTTGGCGTGCCGAACAAAGTAACCGCACCATAAACGGCGTAAACACCGAGGTCCATCAGCGCCCCACCGGCGAAGTCGAGAGTAAAAATGTTCGGGTATGGCTTCGAGTCGGCCAGTACCTTATCGTAGCGCGACGAGTACTTCATGACGGTAATCGTCCCACCCTGACAATGTTCCTTCTTCATTTCGTCAAACTTGGCAACCGCCTGTTGATAAAGCGGCGTGTGGATGTGCCGGGCCGCTTCGACTAGGCGGGCTTTCGGATGAGCGGCCAGCAGTGACTCGATGGCCTCAAATTCGGCCGGATTGACGAAGGCTGGCTTTTCAACGATGATGAACTTATCATTTTCGATTGCCAGGCGCACCTGTTGGTAGTGAAGGCTGTTCGGTGAGGCTACGTAGACAACGTCAAAATCACCGTCTTCGAAGAACTTGTGCAGGTCGTCATAGTACTCGGTGGCACCATAGGGTTCACCGTATTCCTTAGCACGAGCCATCGTCCGCGAATAGACAGCCGTCAATTGATACTTCCCGGTCGTCTTTGCCGCATCTAACATCTGATCAGTGATAATGTGGGTTCCAATAATTCCAAGCTTAAGCATACTGTTTTTCCTCTCCCTTTTACGCAGATAGTTTTGCTTATCCTAATTCTAACAATTATTGCGTGATTTTAACAGAATTGAAATCTTCTCATAATACAAAAGTGTGTATAATATTGATGATGAAAAATTAACTTATCACTTAATTAATTGAGGAGACTGATGGAATATGAAGAAAAAGGGAATGTTACTTTTCGGCGCGGGACTGATGGCTGGGCTCAGCAGTACTTTTGGGTTCAGTCACGCGAAGAAAAGTAGCAAGACGACCGCACTACCAATTTTTTACACGGGCACTTGGCAGTATTACGATAAGGAACGCGATCGCTCCCATAAAATTACCATTTCTCCTGAATTAAAATTGGGAATCGATGATCAGCCGATTCCGGCCACCGTTCAGCAGATTCAGGCCGACAAATTAGTATTCCTCGATAAGTTTGGCTATCACATTACCATTCGAGCAAACGAAAATCGTCCCGTTTCCCTCACTGATGAGGCCGACGATCAAATTTACACCATTCAACCACTGCAATAATTCACGCCGTTTCTCCGGCGTTTTTTCTTTTTAAATTTCTATTTATACTGCCGCCGCAACGGTGCCCGATAATTATTCATGAAGTCCAAGATCCGGCCGAAATCAGTGCTAAAGCATAAGCTGTTCAAATAGCGTTCTTCCAAAAAGCCTGTCCGGTTCATCTCCATCAGTTGATCGCGGAGGGGATCGTAAAAGCCATCCAAATTGTAAAAGGCCACCGGCTTGGCGTTGTCGCCAAGGGTAATCCAGGATGCCGCCTGGCTGATCTCCTCAAGGGTTCCCAGGCCGCCGGGCAAGGCCAGCATCCCATCGGCCAACTTCATCATTTCCTTTTTGCGTGTATCCATGTCGGGCACCACCCGCAAATCGGCAATGGCATCAAAGGTCACGCCCCGGTCGACCAACTGCTGGGTGATGATGCCGTGCACAGTCCCAGCGTGTTCGAGGACGCCCCGGGCCACGGCCCCCATCATTCCATATTGGCCCCCACCGTAAACCAGGTCAATCTGATGCTGGGCCATCTTGGTGCCGATTTGTTCAGCAATCTTTTCGTAGTCGGGATTCTTCCCGGCGCGCGAACCACAGTAAACTGCTAATTTTTTAATCATTATCTTTCCTCATCCTTTGCATGGCCGCCACCTGCTGTTGAATCGTCGTGGCGGCCGTTTTAATTCCGGCCTCTTCAACCGGGTAGAGTTTCAGTAATAAGAGATTGCCCACACCCTGACGGCCAATCAGGGCTGGGAAGCTAACGTAGGTCGAGTATTGTGGCTGGTAGATAGCCACTGGCAAAGCTAAATGCTCATCGGTTAGAATTGCGCTAATGATCCGCTGAGTCCAGACACAGGCCGCATGAGCGTTGTATCCCAGCCCCTGGAGTGAGTACCAATTGCTCAGGTCAGCGTTGACTTTCAAATGCGATTGATCGAGCTTACGGCCATTGATCATCGCGTCCAGTGGCTGGCCATTGACCCGAACCGTCGACCAGGCAAAAACCTGCTGGCCGTCGTGCTGGCCGTAAACAAAACCGCCCACATTGGCTGGTGATAGCTTGGCCGCGGTGGCTACGGCACGGTGAAGGCGGGCCGTGTCGAGGACGGTCCCGATCCCCAGCACCTGCTTAGCCGGCAGGAGCACCCGTTGCTGCAGATAGGCCGTCACCGCCTCATTCGGATTAGCAAGGTTGATAATGACGCCCGTAAAACCGCTCTCGTGAATCTGTGGGGCGATTACGTCTACTAGTTCCCGGTTGGTGGTTAGCTCCGCCATTGGTTCTTCCTGAATCAGCTGACTGTTGCCGGCCGCTACCACCAGCACCTGGGCATCTTTCAGGGCCGCGTAGTCCTGAATAATAATTTGGGGCTGGTGGACCAAGGCAACCGCAGCATCCGTCAGGTCACTTTGCAAGCCCAGTGCTAGCTGATCATCCTGGTCAATCAGGACCAGTTCGTCGACGGCTCCCGTCACGCAAAGCTGGTGAGCAAGCAACCGGCCCACGTGTCCTAATCCAATAATTCCAATTTTCCGCATTTTTCTCACCTTTAATTTCCCGGGAAATAAAAAAGCATCATGGCCACTTGCTGCCACAATGCTCCTCCCTTATTGATTAATCTTCTGATTTTTCTTGGAATGCCCGTGCCTCTGGGAAAGCGTCCAGGACAAACTTCCGAATATCCCGATTGTCAAGATCCAGGTCCTCGTCAGGCTGATAGATCTCCTGATGATCATCTACGCTCAAGACAACCTTGTCATCCTCCAACAGAACCGAGATGCCGAGCTCGATCCCTGCCCGAATCAGACGCTGAACGTCATCTGAGTAGGTGTCACTGATCGCCTGCAGCGGGTGCTGATAGCCGATGTTGGCGGTGTAGCGATCGTTAGCGATCTTCAGGCCAAAGGACAGCAGGTTACCGTTTTCGATCTGATCGGCCAGTTGTCCACTGATCGTCAGACTAGGGTCGTCAATCCGCCGTTGGGCAAAGGTCAATGCCAGCCGGTACTCCCGCGGAGCATTGAATTCTGCCACGAAGGTCTGCAATTCGGCCATCAGTTGGTTGGCGGCTTCCTTCATCCAGTCGGCCTCTTCCTGCGGCTTCTGCAGAGCCACCTCGTTGTTCTGCTTCCGAGCCTCGGCCAGCCGGTGGGCCAGGTTGTCCGGCAGCGGTGAAACAATGCTGTCGAGCATGAGCAGCTCCAGGAAGTTAATCGTGTCGTCACTGATCCCCGTCCGGGACAGCGGATCGAGGTCAAAGTTCCGGAATTCGATGTAGTTGATCCCATTCTTGAGGATTCCCATCAAATCATTGTTGTCATGGTTATGGCGCCGCATCCGCACCGGTCCGAAGAATTCCTTCAGACTGTAGAAGGAACCGTTGTCGATGTAGTTTTGAAGCTCCGTGAAGTGCTCCTCCAGGGAATTATAGGTCACCTGTTCCGTCGCCAAGTTGTCATCCCCGTAGTTGCTGCACCGCAGGCTTCGAACAGGCAGCTCAAGGTCGTCAGGGAAACTGTGCGGCATGTCCTCGGTGACCGGGCTGGCACCAAAGAGGTAGGTGAAGAGCCACTGATAGAGGTAGAAGCTCTGGGCTAGCTTAAAGTAGAGGTGGTTTTGGAAATCAACCAGACTATCATATCGATCCGTGTAGAAACGCTGGTAGAGCTCTTTGACCAGGTCGCTATTGAGGCTGAAGTTGACGTGAACATCCCCCAAAATTTCCTGGGCAATCCCGTACTTCTTGCCAAGATAGTCGTGGTTGGCCTGGTCCCAGGGCTTGGTAAAGGCCGTCTTCAGGTAGTCCAGGTCATTCTGGTAGAGCGGAGCTGGGGCCATGCTCAGCGGCCACAGACGCTCATCACTATGCAGTTGGGCAATCATGATCTGCTCCAAAACCTTCAGATGACGAACCGCCCGCTTGCTCCCAACAACCGGGGCCGTCTCAAAGTCAATCATGTCGTCAGTGTAGCCCGAATTCAGGTAAATATTATGTTTTCGAGAACGCAGATTAGCTGGATATGGGTAGCGGCTCGCCCGCCCGTTCGTTAACACCCGATGCTTCTTAACCTCTAGTCCAAAGCGACAGGCAAACATCTGGGCATTTAGTGCCGGCTCCTTTAATGCCGCCTTGATCGCATCGTATTTTCCAGTCATCGCCTTCACACCCCCATCTTTTTATCTCGTAATCCACTCTAACACTTTTGGGACATAATGAGCAAGATTTTAATTTAATTCGTCAGCTTTTGATCGGTCAGCATGGCTACTGATGTCGCGCGGTCGATCATATAGGTAACCTTGTCGGTATGGAATGCCCAGTTGGTCGGCTAGCCGGCTTTGCTCTGGATTTTCCACCTGCTCCAGGATCATCTGGACATGGTAATTTTGGAGCTGCTTTTGCCACATGCCGAGGGTAACGTCGATCCAATGATCTTGTGACTTGTTAAACGCCTGTGCCTTGAACTTGAGATATTGAATGTTCGGCAGAAAGTCACGGAGCAGCAAATAAGTACGCATGGATGAATCGACATCCTCAATAATGATTGAAACACCTTGGCTCGTAATTTCCTTCAGCTGTTGGTTCAGACGGCGCCGCTTGGTATAGCCACTTTGCAAGAATTCACTGACACTGATTTCAAACACTAAGCGCTGATCCGGCAGAACATCCTGGGCCCAGCCAATGAAGCGGCTGATTCGAAAGTCCAGCACCTGAGTGGCAGTGACGTTCAGCGTAATAAATGTGTCAGCCGATTTCAGGTAGGGCTTCAGGTCCTGGATAACACTAATGACCCGGCTGAGTGGAAAGTCGGCCACCCGTTCCGGAAGGTGCCACTGTTTGCTCTGCTCATCGTATTCCCGGAGGAGCAAAGCATAGCCCACCACATGAGACTGCTGATCCCGAATTGACTGAACGAAATAACGGTAGCGACCGTTCTGATCATCACCGGTATCGATCCCAGGCTTGCGGTGATAATGAATCCAGGACTCAATGCAGGCCAAGATCGAAAGAATTGTGAAAACAACAAAGATCCACCACAAAAGGATTGCTAGACTACGCATTGCCTTTCCCCTTTCTCTCCGGGCTGCTCCAGGTGCCGCTACCATGACCAAGGATGGTCTTCACGGCCCGCAAAAAGGTCGTGACAATTGTCAGCGGATTGACGATCCAGGTAAATAACAGATAGATTGGGGCGAAGAAGAGGTAGCGCAGCTTGGTCCCCTTGAGGTCCAAGATCAAGGCAGCCAGGACTTGAATAATTCCGGCGATCAGCTGGAAATTAACGAAGATCATACTCATGACGATTCCGTGCCAGATTCGTTCGTAGTTGCCGACAATGGCAAAACGCAGCATCAACAGAATAAAGATAATGCTGGTGATCCAGAAGAAGAATGACCAGATAATCGAAAGGGTCGTATCCGTCAACATCGGAATGATATAGCGGTAGCGCCAGGGATGGCGAAGAACCTTCGTAAAGTTGGTCAGCCAAACCTCGGTTCCACCCTGTGCCCACCGTTTACGTTGCTTGTAAAGGTCGTGAAAACTTTCTGGAACGTTCATGTGAAAGACAATGTCAGGGGCGAACTTCGGCGTCATGTTCATGAAAGTGTGGTCCCAGGCAATGCTGATGTCTTCGGTCGCTCGATCTTGCCGGAAGCCGCCGACGCTGATCAAAAAGTCGCGGCGGTACATCGTGTTGGCTCCACTGTAAGCATACATAGTGTTGTTGACCGCCGTCTGGCTCCGCTTAATGATACCGACAATGCTCGAAAACTCGACTGTCTGTGATTTTCCCCAAAGCGATGAACGATTGAAAACGTCCATGTTGGCGGTAATTGCCGCATAGTTCAATCCCTGGGGCGTCTCAAAGTAGCGCATGTACTTAATCAGGGCATCCCGTTCCGGCAGCGTATCGGCGTCGTTGCTCAAAATATACTTTCCCTTGGCAAAGAACATACCGATGTTGAAGGCGTGGGCCTTACCCTGATTGTCCTCAATCCGGATGACCCGGAGCTTCTCATATTGCTGCTGCATTTTAGCAAGGATTTCCGGCGTTTTGTCCGTGCTGCCGTCATCCATCACCAGGACCTCGTAATTGTGATAGTTCAACTCATTGAGAAGATACTCAAAGGTGTCCTCGATCACCATCTCCTCATTGTGGGCCGGAACCATGATGGTGACAAAGGGTTCCTTCTCCAGTTTTCCCTCCGGTGCCAGCTCATCCTTTCGCCGAAAAAGCGTGTAGGAGAGTGCCCCCCAGAACCAGAACATCGCGCCCAGGATCGGGTAAATACACAGAATCAGGTTAATAATCAGGAGGAAGGCCATCCAGGGCGAGTTGGTTCCCAAGGCTTCATTCATAATATTTGAAACCATTTAGTCTTCCTCCTTTTTCTCAATGATCGTCTTCAGTTGGTTCTTTTCAAGATTCTGTTCAGGCTTGACGACATAGTGACGGACCGCATGCCGTTTGACAGGAGGTCCGAAGCGCTTGGCCATGAAACGTTCGGAGACTTTGATCTTGCGTTGATTTTCTGCCAAGTCGATCATCGGCCACTTTTCCACCAAGCCGTGACGGCGCTGGTTTTGAATAAAGCCAATCGCCAGGCAGAAAACCGCGATCATGCCCATGGCAAAGAGCAGGAAAATGATTAAGAAGTCCAGCTCCTGAAAGCCCTCGCGGTAGTGCCAAAAGAAGTGGCCATGCCTCCCGTTTGTTAAATAGGCTGTATAAGTCTTGATTGTGATATAGCAAGGAATAACAAAGATCACCCAACAGAGCAAGGTGACTAGCACCTGTCTGATTTTTAACCACCAGTGACCACGTTCAAAAAAATCATCGCGATAGTTGCGATGACCCAATTGGTTTTTATCGTCGTTCTCCATTTGTCAGTTCCTCTTTAAAACTTTGCTAATTTCCTTTAGTCTAGCACAATCAAAAAGGACAATCATGACGAGGAAACGCCTCTTCGTCAAAACTGTCCCGAGCTTTTTTATTTTCATTTAACGATGTAATCTAAAAGTTTAAACATCACCTGCTGGTTTTCATTCGGCACGCCATGGGCGATGATCTCCGCCGGTGTCTGGTGAAGATCGTTACCCTCAAGTGGATACTGGTCATCATTGACCGCCATCTCGCGGACATTATCGAGCTTTGGTTCGAAGTGGAACTGGAGACCGATAACGTTTGTACCGAGCAGGAAGCCTTGATTCTTCACCAGGTCGCTGGAGAAAAGCAACTGGGCTCCGTCCGGCACCTGGAACATTTCCTCGTGCCAGTGTAAGGCCACTAGCTTTTCTGGAATTCCCGGAATCACGTCTGACTGCCGGTAGACCGGCGCCCAGCCGACCTCTTTGTGCGGGGCCTTGCCGATCTCGCATCCCAGCGTCTTGGCAATCTGCTGGGCACCGTAACAGGCCCCAAAGATCGGCTTGCCCTGATTGAGAAGCTGCTTGATTAAGACCCGCTCCTGCTGGATCCAATCGAGGTCGTCGTTCGGGCTCATCGGCCCGCCGAGGACGACGAGCAAGTCCGTCTCGTCCGCCGTCGGGAGGTTGCCAAACTGATAGGGATGGTAAACGTAGAATTCGTGGTTATGAAGATGAGCCCAGTCCTGAATGGAGCCGGGGCCCTCATTTGGCGTGTGCTGCAAGACATTAATTCGCATGTTGATCCTTTCCATCGACGGCAATGTTGGATTAGGTATCGCCTGCAAGTACCCTCGTTGGTCACATTTTAGCACAATCCGGGCAATTGGGTAATCGCCTGATCAAATTTATTTCCTGGGAAATTTTGATGTTCCTGAATGTTTGATTGGAGCGGGATGGGCTAACCGGAGCAGATAAATCTCGCGCTCCGTGGCCACGCCATCGTTATAGCGACGAGCCCAATAACGAACCTGGCGCGTCGGCAGCCAAGATTTGCCGACCAGGGTCTGAGTTATTCGGGGCGCTGCCGTGGAACCATACCCCTTCCCCGGGCGGACCCGCTCCAAGTGCCAGCTCGGCCGGGTGATTAATTTAGCGCCCGGAACTTGCTCGTGCCAGCGGGCCTCGTAGTGCCAGTTCTCCGTCTGCCAGTCGTATTTGACCTGGTGATAGCCGACTTTGACTTGAGAGCTTGCCTGGGCTTCGATCGGAATCGGCCACGGTGCCGTCTGTCTAAGTCCCATCTAATCCTCCTCTCCAAGGAAAACCCAGAATTACTCCTCAGTGAGGCAATTCTGGATTACGCTTTTTATTCCAGATGAGCGGACTCGGCTAACTCATCCATCGTCTTGAAGAAGGCATCCTTGTCCGCCTTGGTGACCAGGGTCAGTGGGCGACCATCGGCAGTCTTGAAGGTCCGGCCAGCTGCCCGCCCCTGCGTCTTGACGTCCGCCGTGGTTTGGATTGTCTTGACCAAGTCTGGGTAGAGGCTGGACAGGGTCGTCAGGACGTCCCAGAGGTAGTAGGTTGAATCAGCCTCGTCTGCTAAGACCAGTGAGTAGCCCTGGCCGATCAGGTCGATGGCCGGGTACTTGCGGAGGCCGGCCCAGCGAAGGCGCAGTTCCTTGGTCAGCGGAATTTCTTCGGTACTCTCGAGGCCGACCATCTGAATCTTGATTTTAGAATCAAAGACTGTCTTAACGGCCTCTGGATCCCAGAAGGCATTCCATTCGGCGGTTCCGTCGAAGCCCATTTCATTGACGTTGCCGTGACCATCCAGGCAACCACCCATCCAGTAGAGGCATTCGATCTTGTCCTGGATGCCTGGGTCCACCTGCAGGGCCCGGGCCAGGTCGGTTAGCGGGCCAGTCATAATCAGGGTTACTGGATCATCTGCCTGGTTGATCTTTTCAACCATGTCTAGGTATGCGGGCTTGGCCGCCTGACGCGTCTTGATGGTGCCGGACTCGTTCAGCATCGGGAAGGCGTCAAAGGAGAATGAACTCAGTCGCCAGTTGGACGGAAACTGATGGTGGGCCCGGGAATCAGACTTGGCAACTTCCAGCGGATCGTGGCGTTGGTTGAAGCGGTCGATGATCTTCCGGGAAGCCTCGACGGCCGGATCGACGTAGCAGTCGGCGTCAACCACCCCAACGCCGAGCAACTTGATGTCCGGCACTTGAAGCAGAAGCAGCAAGGAAACCAGGTCGTCGACGTTGCCGTCATGATCAAAGTAGACGTTTTTCATGATAAATACCTCCTATTTGGCTTGAGTATATCATGGATTGCAGGCCGTCAGATTAACGTTTTCAGCCTAAATCGTTTTACGATTGATAAAAAGTTGGAGAAGTTTTCCGGTATTCTTAATATTTCCCGGGAAATGTTGGCAAATCTTTTTAAAATATCATTCTCATGATTTTATAATTTTTTCTTATTTATGTCCAACTGAGGAACATCCTTTTCAGCAATAAATTTGCAAATCACTGTTGACACTCGGAAAAAGTGTGGTTACAATAATGACAATCAAATTAGAAATTGCTTAGAAGAGATGAGTAGTGACCTGAAGTCATCACAGAGAACCGGGGAAGGTGCGAGCCGGCATGACGGATCTTCACGAAGATGGTCTTGGAGCAGTTGCGAGGTGTGAGCCGCTCGGTTAACACCTCACGGGAGACGCCCGGTATCGCGTCTGGGTCTACCATGGAAATGGTGTACCTACTGAGGATTGGGCAGTGATGCCCGGTTGAACAAGGGTGGTAACACGTTGAAAAGACGTCCCCGCAGATAAGCAAATGCTTTTCTGCGGGGATTTTTATTTACCCTGAGTTAGCTTGTTTTACATGAAGAAAGGATCGATGTTTTATGACTGAATTTACTGCACGTACGACTTCCCCATTTCGTTTTGACATTGTTGGCTCATTCTTGCGCCCCCAGGAACTGAAAGACGCCCGCGCCAAGTACGCCAAGGGCGAGATCAGCAAACCCGAGCTGACGGAGGTTGAAAATCACTGCATTGAAGATTTGATTAAGAAGGAAGAAGCGGCCGGCTTGAAGGCTGTAACGGACGGTGAATTTCGCCGCAGCTGGTGGCACCTTGACTTCTTCTGGGGCCTGGGTGGCGTTAAGAAAGCCATTTTGCAGGAAGGCTACCACTTTGCTGATGAAGAGACCCGGCCGGAAACCGCTCAACTCACCGGCAAGGTCACGGGTGAAAACCACCCCTTCGTCGAATACTTCAAGTTTGTTCGTGACCACGTTAGTCCAGGGACCCAGGTCAAGCAGACGATTCCTGCACCAGCGCAATTCTTGGAAGAGTTTCTCCGACCAGAAAATCAGGCCAATGCAAAGAAATTTTACCCGAACCTGGACGAACTTGACCATGACGTGGCGGCGGCCTACCACCAGGTAATTGAGGACCTGTACGCGGCTGGTTGTCGAACCCTGCAGCTGGACGACTGTACCTGGGGCATTTCGGTCAATAACTTCGCAAACTTAAAGAAGAAGGATCCGAACGCCGATACGTCACAGCTCAAGGCCCTGCAGGAACGTTTTCTGAAAGTTAATAACGAGGCGATCGCCGGGCTGCCGACAGACCTGACCGTCAACACCCACGTTTGCCGGGGCAATTACCACTCTACCTGGGCCGCAGCTGGTGGCTACGGACCGGTGGCCGACACCCTGCTGGCCCACGAAAACGTTAAGACCTTCTACCTGGAATACGACAGCGACCGCGCCGGTGGCTTTGAACCGCTCACCGCTGTGCCGGACGACAAGTACGTGGTCCTCGGGCTGGTCACCTCCAAGAGTGGGGAGTTGGAAGACAAACAGGCGATCATCGACCGAATCAACGAGGCAGCGAAGTACCACCCACTCAATCGCCTCTGTCTCAGTCCCCAATGTGGGTTTGCCTCAACGGAAGAAGGTAATATTCTGACGGAAGAGCAGCAATGGGCCAAGATCAAGTTGATTAAGGAAATCGCCGAAGAAATTTGGGGCTAACTAAGAAAGGAAGTTTTTTCATTATGGCTAAGGTTGAAAGTTTTACACTGGATCACACAAAGGTGAAAGCACCCTACGTTCGTTTAATTACCGTCGAAACTGGGCCCAAGGGCGATAAGATCAGCAACTATGATCTTCGGCTCGTCCAGCCGAACGTTAACGCCATCCCAACGGCCGGACTGCACACAATCGAACACCTCCTGGCGGGTCTGCTGCGTGACCGCCTCGATGGCGTGATTGACTGTTCGCCCTTTGGCTGTCGAACCGGCTTCCACCTGATTACCTAGGGCGAACATTCCACGACCGAGGTCGCTAAAGCGCTGAAGTCTTCACTGGAGGAAATTGCCTACAAGACCAAGTGGGAAGACGTCCAGGGCACGACCATCGAATCCTGCGGGAACTACCGCGACCACTCGCTCTTCTCCGCCAAAGAATGGTCGAAGAAGATCCTGAGCGAAGAGATCTCCGACCAGCCATTTGAACGCCACGTTGTTGAATAATCCAGCATCCACAGGAAGGGATGATCCAAATGAACATCACCAATTGCCTCAACACGAACCTGCTCAAGATTAAGGAGCAGGAACAATCCAATCAACAGCATCCACAACATCCCAATAGTATCTGGCAGAAAATTTTGAGCATCTTTTCCTAAATTAATGGCCGCCGAGAGCGAATTGCCCTCGGCGACCATTTTGCGTTTTGTTTAGTTTTCGATCTGCTTGATGACGCGAGCCGGCACACCAGCGACCACGGTGTTGGCTGGGACATCCTTGGTAACCACCGCACCGGCAGCAACCACGGAATTCTCCCCCACCGTGACGCCCTGCAGGATGGTAGTGTTGGCCCCGATCCAGGCATTCTTGCAAATGTGGATTGGCGCGGGGATGAGGTCGTGGCGATGGGCCGCATCCAAACCGTGATTCAGCGTCGCTAGGACTACATGATGGCCAATCAAGGCGCCGTCGTCAATCGTGATGCCCCCCTGATCCTGCATGGCAACGCCGGCATTAACGTAGATGTGCTTGCCGAATTTAATGTTGGCGCCAAAGTCGGTCGTAAACGGCAGGATAACGGTTACCGTAGAATCGACTGGACGGCAGGTCAGCTCGGATAAGGCCGCTTGAATCTCCTGGTGGTCGTGATAGCCAGTGCTAATTTCGGCTAGGATCAGGTTCGCCCGGGCAGTCATCTTGGCGCTCATCGCCATTTCTGGCGAGCCATGCTTGATAAGCTGGCCAGTCTGGACGTAGCGGCGGAAGTGTGCGAGCTCCGTTGGGTCGACTTGGCGTAGTTTGGTTTGTTCTTTTGGTGTCATGATGATTTCTCCTCTTATTTTTTCAAGCTGTATTCCTTCAACGCACGATGAAAGGCACTTCGTCTTGAATAGCGTGAATGGTATTGTGCCAGCATATCCTGCTTGCTTGATGATAGACCCAGTGCCACTGACGCCTCACCTAACATTGAAACCAGGGCGGCGCATTCATCATAAGCTCTTCGGTTATTGTTTTTCATTACTTCTACAACTCGCTTCTCAACCAATTCCCGGAACTGTTGGTAAAAAGCCAATTTCTGCTCAGTAGTGAGTTTAACTGTTCGCTGCCATTGCAAAAAATCTTTTCCAAGCTCTTTAGCAGTTATAGGCTTTTCTTCTATGAAGTCAAACAGGCTTAGTTCTCTCACGATCAACTCACACATTGATAATCCGCCAACTGAAAGCACTTTAGAATCGCTCAGTAAAAGCAAGAACGCTGGGACTCCGCATTTAACAAAGCTCCCTTTGCAAATTTTATTGGCTATCAGACTTTGAAAATCCCCTTGAAAGAAAAATAGTAGATTAGCGGCCGTATCGCTGAGTTGATTTTCATGCAGTTCCGTCGCTTGATTCATAAAGCCATATTCATTTTGTTCCCACCGTGATTCTGCTTTTTTTATTGTCTGGTCAACCTGCTCCTCGTATTTGGTAAAATCATGACAATTAAAGCGCAGCTGAAAGTAATTTGCCAAGGTTGAATGCGATGCAAAGGCAACAAACAGATATTGTTCCTCTTGGTCCGCGGTGCCAAACTTTGCGGCTAGTTTTGCTAGCATCACCGCAATTTTGCTTCGAACAATATACTTTTCATCAATTGTTTTGAGTGCCTCATCGCCAATTTGAAGCAGGTGTTGCCCAACCCTTGGGGAAGCTAAGCCTTTTTCTAATTGATTGGAAATGTATTGTTCATATAGTCCTGGATGAGTCTTAACATGCTTCCGCGCCGCTCTTAGTAAAATTGTCTGATCACCACTAAGTTTAATTGCCTCATTCAACAACTCTTGCGAAACGGGAGACTTTGTTCGACCAAGGTAGGTGATCCAAAGGGGAAGAAAATCGGCAAAGTCTGGTAATTCTTGCCCAACCTGCATCAGATTTTCCAACCTAATCTGGTAACGACTAGTTTTCATTACCTGATAAATTGCTCTGGGACGCTTCTTTAACGGTACGTCGAAATAGGTCATGTAAGCAGCCAAAATGGAAAGCTTTTGGGGGTGAATACCTGTTAATTTTTCATCAAGGTCCTCAAGTGGAACCTGATCTCCCGTTTTTTCTTCCCATTTAATGTTTATCGCTGTGACTTTCAAGTTCAACAAATTGGTGGCAAGCTCGCGCCCAATATGGCTTTCTCTATATTTCAGACACTTTAGAAGATAACGATATGCTGTTTTAATGTCCTTGCTGAAATTTGCATGGTCATGATAATAAATTTCGTTGTCCGGGTCGTCATACCAGTCGTCGTACTCCTCATTAACTTCTTTTTCAATCCAGAGATTACCTTTCTGGATTCGATTTAAGTTTTCCTTTATTATGTCATATTGCTTCAGGAATAATTGACGTTGTTTGCCCCGCAAATGTGGTTGCACCACTCCTGCCTGATTTAAAGCAGTAAGGAAACCGTTCCTTTGCTCAGCAGGCAGTTTCCGAGCATATTCGTGGATGAAGATAGAAAGTTCACTATGATTTTTCTGTTCACACTGTTGATCAACCGAAGTTAAGAATTGAACGATATTCATTTAATGCTCCCTGATTCAGAAAATAATAAACTACAACAAAGAAGTGTCTTCCACCTATCACAGTAACAGTTTCATTTGTAAAAACAAGTTAAGCAAAATCCATTCTGAGCTTTTTAGTCGTGCTAGCTTCCAATTTATTGCCAATTGTGCAATAAATTAATTTATGATATCATAGTCTTACAAAAAGTCAGTAAGGGAGCGTTTAACCATGACCGTTGAATTAGGAATCTCCACTTTTGGCGAAACTACACCACTGGAAGTCACTGGCAAGCCGATTCGACACGATGAGCGAATCCGCGACCTCATTGATGAGATTGTACTTGCCGATCAGCTCGGCATCGATGCCTACGCCGTTGGCGAACATCACCGCAAGGATTTCGCTGTCTCTGCACCGGAAATCATTCTAGCCATGGCGGCATCAAGAACTCAGCAAATTCACCTCTCTAGCGCAACCACCAATCTGCCGACGATCGATCCCATCCGGGTTTACGAGCAGTACGCCACGATCGACGTGGTGGCACCCGGGCGAGTGGAGATCATGGCCGGCCGTGGTTCGTTTACGGAGGCCTTTGATTTGTTCGGGTATAATCTAGCCGATTACGATGCGCTGTTTAAGGAAAAGCTGGACATGCTGATTAAGATTAACCAGCATGAGATCCTAGATTGGCCCAAGGGAAAGTTCACGCCAAAAGTCGATCATCTTGGGATCTATCCTCGTTCTAGACGGCTCCTACCAATCTTGCTGGCAACCGGTGGCAACATTAATTCGACAATCCGGGCCGCTGAAATGGGGCTGCCAATTGTTTATGCGATTCTCGGTGGCAAATATGCCGACTTCAAGCCGTTGATTCAACTATACCGGGCGGTAGCGGAGAAGGCCGGCCAAAAGCGTGGCCAAATGCCGGTTGCTGCGCATTCCTGGGGCTGGTTAAGTGATGATAATGAACAGGCGATCAAGGAATACTTTTACCCGACCAAGCTGCTCATTGATACCATCGGTAAGGAACGACCGCAGTGGAAGGAGATGACCTACGAGCAGTACTTGGAAAGCATCGGCACGGACGGCGCAATTTTCGTCGGGGATGCCGATCGGGTTGCCGATAAAATCATCAAGATGATGGAAGATTTGGGGTTGAAACGGTTCTACCTGCACCTGCCGATTGCTTCCATGCCGCACGACAAGATCATGCGCGCCATCGAAATCTATGGGAAAGGGGTCGTGCCGAAAGTGAAGCAGTACTTCGAACGAAAGAGTAAGCTCAACGAATTTTCGATTAAGTGGAAAGAACACTAGGGACGTTTAGTAATCAAAGCTTTCTCCGTTATTCACAAAGAAGTCGGATAATCTTGGTGGAATAGTTGCTTTAACAGTATGTATTTGAGCAACCTCAACGAAATCCAAAATTTACCCTCTTGGTCTGTTTAGTTACTCCCATCAAGTTTCTTTTTGATCTCAGCAAGCTTCACAATCGCCTCTTCTACATCAAGCGTGGTTAACAACGGAATAATCCGATCAAGCAATTCATCGGGAAAGTCCCACCATTTGATCTGCTCCAGCTTTGCGATCGTCTCATCATCAAACCTTGGGCGAATTAGCTTAGCGGGATTGCCGCCAACGACCGTGTATGGCGCAACGTTTTTCGTCACGACTGACTGGGCACCGATGATTGCACCATCGCCGACCGTTACGCCGGGCATGATCGTCGCCTTCCTGCCAATCCACACATCGTTACCAATCACCGTATCGTTGCGCTTGAGATCCTGACGGCTTACCCGGGTCAGCTCTCGCCAATCGGCAGAAAAAGTATTAAAGGGGTAAGTTGAAATCGACTTGACCGAATGATTCGCACTTGCCATCAAGAATTCGACCCCTGTCGCGATCGCACAGAATTTGCCGATCCTGAGTTGATAGGTATCGCGCGGGTTGTTGTATAAAATATGGTTTTGGCTGAATTTCGCCGGGTTCTCATCGCGGGCTAAACTGTAGTAGCTATGCTCACCAACATGAACATTCGCTGGGAAATCAATTTCTGACAGCATCAAGGTCGCTTCACTATATTTGTTGGCCATTTTGATCTCCGCTTTCTTTATGAATTTACTAATGCAATATTATAAAATCAGTATGTAGTATGAAATAAGCATCGGCTTTAACGGGTCGATGCTTTTATTTTTTCCAAATTAGCAGTCCACTCTCAACGACCCATGTGTTAACAGCTATCCTCTTGAAAACTGCCGCCCAATCGTACTGCATTACTTCTTCCTTGTTATAATCATGCAGAATTTCGTGGCGATCCCCTTCGAATAGCTTAAGAGTTACCTTTGAACACCCGGCCACCCGTAGTGCGTCATTACCAAGATCGCCAACCGGGGCCTGAGCACCCGAAACGATCTAAAGCGACAAATCATGCGGCATTGCCTGAACCGACTTCTTCTTGTTAGCAAAATGAGACAGGTTAAAAATCCCCCGATACATATTGACCGTTGGACGAAATTGCTGATAAGGGTCTGCTAGGTATTTAACGACTTCTCGCGGATCGTGATTTATCCAATTTGAACGGGTACGATTCGGTTTAAAATTGCGATTGAGCGAACCGGTGCTCAATTCTTCCAGCAACTTACTCCGATAGTCGAGGCCCCTGAATAGTTTAATTATTTCAGCAAGCGCGATTCCCGATCCAGTTAACAGCTGCAATTGCTGGCCAGTCCCCATCAAGATTGCTCCTGCTAGCTGATCATCATACTTAGCCAGGTACAGCCGAACAATGTAGGAACCCATCAAATACCCCAACACGATATAAGGAAGATTGGGTTAGCGTTCCTGCATCTACTGTCTGAGGAGACGGACATTCTCTACTAAAATTTCTCACTCATCAGGGAATTTTCTATAATCATCTTTTTGCTTGACAGTTTTGCCGTGACCAACATGATCATTGCCGATCACAATGTAACCGGCCCGATTAGCAAAGCGGGCAAACTGTTCATACAGCTCTGTATATTCAATCATACCGTGCACAATTTGAATAATTCCAACTGGGTGGTCGGCTTCCCACATAATTACGCGGGCCATAGTACCAAGAGACTTTTCCTCCGTCATTGCTTTTCAACTATTCTTCATCAGTAATTATCTTTAGTATAACGGATCTCAGAAAGCGGTTACAAGGGGTCTTAATGTGTTTAGGTGATGTACCATTGGCATTTAACTTTCGCCTTGCTCTACTCCTTCACTATCCTTAATCACATGCTGCTGAAGAATCTCCGCCGTGTGGCGATCGCGATACTGATAGTGATTCGACAATGATAAATTTGAATTTAGCATCTTAATGATTTGTTCGATATCCATATTGTCCGCAACGGTGTTTACTAGAATATTCAGATCCTTCACCTTGCGTCTCGTTCGCCGAGTTTCCTGCAGATACTTAACAAACTCTTCCGCATTAATCGTTGTTAAATTGCTCAATTCAACCAGGTGTAACTGATCCTGAAGTACCTTGCTGTCGTACCAGCTCAGTAGCTTATTCAACTCTTCCCGCTGTGCCAGGCATTCCATGACATACTTGAGACTATCAAAAAATTTAGAAGCATCGTACCGTGCGAAGTCAATCTGTGGCTTTTCCCTTGTTTTGTCGGTTACCGATAAGATTTTCTGGTCGGTATCATCAAAATGATCTGCTAACCGTTGACTAAGCTTGTCGATTTGCCGTGTCATTTGATCAGTTTCCCAAGTCGACATTGCCTGGTCACTCGATCCATTGTCCCAAACTATTTCCCCCGTCCGTAGATTTAAAACCCGCATCGAGTAAGGGTTCAGCTCAGGGAAATTACTCCAAAAGCGTTTATTGGTCGCGATGCTTCCCGCAGTGGCAACCGCCTTGCTTGCTTCATCCCAGCGGCGGACGCGATCGCCGAACGGATAAATGAAGCCGCCATTATCATACAGAGTCGTGTCCAAAAAGTAATAATTATCGCCGACCTCAACGGCGACTGCAAAGAGTTTCATATCCTTGCTGATCTTCTTTGCCATTTTCGGGCTAACCCACTCCGGCCACGGTGCCTCTGGCACAACTTTCTCTTCCGGCTGCTCTGCAGGCTCAGCAGTCGCATTAATTGGTGAAAGATTATCGGTCCCGATCTCGTGAACATAAAAGCGTTCTTCCTTTTTTGCACCAAAAATAGTCGGAAATTCCTGGCGCAGGCGACTAAAGCCCTCTGCCACCTCCAGCTCTGTATCCCAAGAACGATGATCTTCAGCTTTTTTAGTAAAGTGATTCGTTTGCGTCCAGTAAGAGCGGTTCCCCGCTTGCGAAATATAAACAAGTTCAAATGCCATCGTCATATCCCCATTTTAAACTATCCCAAGCAATTCAGCAAACGTATGTTCGGATATATTATATCATATAATCAGCGTTCTGGGAACGCTTTCATAAAATAGCTCTTCACCATGCCTTTATTAATATTTCTTGAGTTTTAGTTATTTTACAAACCGGTTCTTTTTAAGGATCACCCCCACATACATGGGGAATACCGTAATTGTTGCCATTGTTCACCCCTCCTCATGGGATCACCCCCACATACATGGGGAATACAGTTGATACGCGGGTGCGCAGGCTCTAATACAAGGATCACCCCCACATACATGGGGAATACCTGCTGCTGAGTCCATCGTAGCCGCAAGTAAAGGGATCACCCCCACATACATGGGGAATACTTGCCGAAAATGAAAAGCGGGTTGACTACTGGGGGATCACCCCCACATACATGGGGAATACTAAAATTAGTTCTCATTGGAGGAACCTAGGCAGGGATCACCCCCACATACATGGGGAATACATGTTGCGTGACTTTAAGTACGCCAGCAAGCATAGGATCACCCCCACATACATGGGGAATACGGGAAAGTTTTTTCGGTAATGCCATTACCATTAGGATCACCCCCACATACATGGGGAATACCATCAAGGTAGTACCACCATAGATCCCGGCAAAGGGATCACCCCCACATACATGGGGAATACTAGCCAAAGAGCCGGCCAAAGGCAACACTATCGGGATCACCCCCACATACATGGGGAATACCACTTTGATTGCTTCGCTAACGGTGAAGTTATCAGGATCACCCCCACATACATGGGGAATACGGGACTAGCAGGTGGACTACTTGGCCCAGCGTAGGATCACCCCCACATACATGGGGAATACTTTTCTTTTTGCCCTAATTAGGCAATCAATTTAGGATCACCCCCACATACATGGGGAATACTGCCCTGCAAGCTAACGATTTTTTAGCCCGGAAGGGATCACCCCCACATACATGGGGAATACTTCAATCAAAGGACCGCCATCTTACTACAATGGGGATCACCCCCACATACATGGGGAATACTGTCTGAACATTCTCGCCAGATGTCAGGGTTAGGGGATCACCCCCACATACATGGGGAATACGCTTCGTTGACATCTTTGAGAGCCAGCCCAGTGGGATCACCCCCACATACATGGGGAATACTTATGGTTTCAATCCCCAGGGACAGTGGCGTAACAATCACCCCCACATACATGGGGAATACTTAGTCATCGACCTGAAAAACGGCGATAAAGTGGGATCACCCCCACATACATGGGGAATACTCGGGGAATGATACAGATACCCTGCCACTGGTGGGATCACCCCCACATACATGGGGAATACTAATCAAGCACTACGTGAAATGAATGCGCAACAAGGATCACCCCCACATACATGGGGAATACACTTTGGAAACGACCCGTTGGTGCCGGTCAAGCAGATCACCCCCACATACATGGGGAATACTCCTTGCCAATCCCAAACATCTTGTGCCAGTTGAGATCACCCCCACATACATGGGGAATACACTAAAAAATCCCTGTCACACCGCGGTTCTTAGATCCTCAAAATACCTTTTTTCATGAGTTTTGTTGCCAACTCCATTGTTGCTTTCGCATCATATAATGCATTATGTGGGTGTTCATTGTTAATTTTATATCTTTCGAGGATAGTTGAAAGCTGATAGTTATCGCAGAACTTATCTAATTTCTTTATTCGTGGAAGCATATCAACCATCCGATTATTGAATTGAATAAGATTATGCTTAATCACTGCAGCTTCTAAAAAGCTTTCATCGAATGAAACATTGTACCCAATTACTGGTAAATTACCTAAAAAATGTTGCAAATCGATTATTACGTCTTTTAACGCAGCGCCTTCTTCTGCCAATCTTTGATCAGTAAGCCCCGTCATTCGAGAAATGTTTAAGGGAATACTCTTTTTCCCTTCTAATTTCACTAACCGATAAAACGCATCCGTTGAACCATTAGAATTTTTTACAGCACCGATTGAAATGATTTGATTGTTATTGGGTGTTAATCCAGTGGTCTCTATATCTAACACAGCAAATTCAGACCGCTGTTGCTTAGCATGACTAAACTTTTTAGCCTGATGAAACTTATAAGCATTACTAAAGCCATGCTTCAGATTATTTTTATTCTCAAACAGCGACTTCATTAGCGGTATTCCATCCGCATCAACAACTTGCTTATCCTTACGAGTTGTTCGAAAAGTATATCCTAATTCATTATTAGTATTGTAGACAATTGTTGCTTCGCCTAATCCCTTCGAATGGGTAATCCGTTGCCACAATCGTTCACGAATTCTAGCACTTACATTACCAACATAAACGCCTGACTGAATTTCTTGGCACCATTTTGTCAGGTCACCTCGCAACGAGGCAGGGACTTTAGTTAAAGTTATGACAATCAGCGTTCATCATCCCCGTCTTCATATTCATGATACTGAACTCCAAATTTCTGAAGTCCCTGCTTATCATCCCAAAGATGCATTGATTCAGCTCTTAAATTTTCATCAATGCTTAACAGATTTTTAAGATCTCGCACCATTCGTGCCAACAACTTACCATTTGCAAAGGCATCACGCATCATCCGTCTCGTCCAGTCAGCAATATCATTATTCCCATGCTTAGCTGTTGCTTCAAAAGCAATTGGAATCGAGTACTCTGCTTTATATAAGTCAGCAAAGTCGTAAACAAACGATAAGTCATGTCCAGTGTGAATAAAGCCTAATCCCGGCGCTGCTCCTAACGCTACAATCACACTACAACTTAGGCCATACAATGCTTGGTGAGCAGCAGTTAATGCTTTATTGATAGGTGTTGAACTTTCAAAATCATCAACCCGGTACTCTCGTCGTTCCCACATAACACCAGTTTTTTGTGACTGTTCTTGATAAACATTGCGAACCCGTGAGCCCTCTTTTCCTCGCAATTGTTGCATAGTCATTTTGGAGACATCTTCATTTGGAAAACGCATTTGGTACATTTTTCGGGCCACCATAATTCTGGAGCGCCGATTCGATACTAGTTTTGCTTGCTGCTCCAAGAACTTGGAAGAATGATCTAAGGGCCGCCCATGAGCGTATTGACGAACCCCGTGCTCACCAACCCAGACAACTGCCATACCGGAATCACCTATCAATTCCATTGCCCGATGAGTAATGTCAATTCCTGGACCGAGCAACAAAACGTTTACCATTGCTGATGGAACAAAGACTGTCCCGCGCTGATCAGTAACGGTTACTGCGCTATCTTGTCGATTCACCCGCGCATGTTCCAAATATAAAAAAGAAATTCGGTCCTGAATGCGTCCAAGTTCATTCAGCTCCGCTTTAGGAGCACCATAATTGTTACTCATCTTAACTCCTCAATGGAATTACTGTTAGCATTCCCATTCCATATGCTTTTTCACGACCAATGCCCTGGGTTAGCGTTCGCTTAAATTGGTCCTCATCTGTTACTACCAGCTCCCCTTCAAAAGTGACCTGACTGAGTTTAACTCTGTTTTTGTGATACAAAATTGGCCAACTGCGATCAACAATATCAAATTGCATTTTACCTGCATTACTAGTAGCAATGATGAAACCTGCTTTTTCCGTTCTTTCTATAAACCACTTTTTTTGCTGTTCAACAGTAATATGCGGATATACCTTACCATCCGTGCGATAAGAAGGATTGGCTACCAACCGGAAATGCATTACTTGACCATTATGAATTTTACTCAAAAACGGCCGGTAATCCTTCACCATTGCAGTATCAGGAACACCATAGCGTTGTAATTTGTCTAAATTGGGCTTTTCCTGACTAACAATCAGTAAATACCTTTTACCATGCAGTTGGTCTATCCGCCACAAATGACGCAAACGTTCTTGTTGTGCAATCTCATTTGGAAAACTATTTTCTACCCAATTATGATAGGCTCCCAAATGAGTAAGGTCCCTTATCTTTCGACGATTTTTATCATCAATTTCTACTCGTGATACGTACATTGCTTCCCTCCTCATTTCTACAAGCTTGCCATAACGTCATGATCTGTATTATTAAGCGAGTTTGCCAGCTTTACGTGGAGGGTTACAACAGCACGATATTGATGCCAACGATGAGCTTGGTCAAAGCTACCAACCTTATCTTTCACCAACGTAGATGCTTTATCTGGTAATAGATCTGCATCAGCAATAATCTCTGCTAAATAGCTCCCCTTTCGCTTTTGATACCATTCAGACGCCTGCCATTCAGAATTTTTTAAAACACTGACTGGGTCTTGATTATCAAAAATTTTGGTTTTTAACGGCCCTGCTGGGACATTAGCCCGTCTACCTAGCGAAAGTTGGAATTTGGGATGATGTAATGCATTATTAATTTGCTCAATTTTGTTACTATTTCCACTAATGGCGGCTATGAAAACAGCATCTTGCAAATAATCCCGATAGCTTAGACTACGTTTTTGGTGTGCACGATCATATTCAATAATCTGAAAATCAGTCATTGTTTGCCCTGGCTGGTCGATTCGTACCGCAACTTTTAGTTGATTAAGATTACTAATTCGCGAATCATCTCTTCTATATCCTAAAGCTGCTGCGATCATCCCTATCAAAGCACTTTTGGATGGATAATGATAGCTCGTTCGTCGACTGAAAGTCGCTTGATTTCCGTATGACTGAAGTGGACCAGTCAATTTAATCGTTAGAGTTTTCATCACTAACCCTCGTTTCGATAACCTTTACGACATCGTCAATTAAAGAAGTAATGTTATCTTCCTGATTTGCAATTAACGACTTTTCAAAATTAGTCAGAGCAAAGGTAGCAATTGGCTTTTCAACAAATTTTTGCGTTTGCTCGTACTCTTTCTCTAAGCGCTTGATAGAAGATTCAACATAACCCTGCTGTGACTTAACAGGCTGTTCAAATGCAGTTACAAGATTCACTGGAGTATCCGCTCTAATTGTTACCATCACATATTGAGGGACAGTCTTATTAGCAAAAGTATTCTGTTTTCCTGTCGGCATCGACATTACAAAGTCCTTAATAAAAAGCTTCAAACCTTCCAGTGTAGCCGTCTTGTCACCTAAGTTATGCGCAAGCTCGCAGACATTGACGTTGGCATACCGATATAACGTTGCAGAGTCGTATTCAATCGTTCCCAGCATTGCAGAGCCAGATTCATCGTCTTCTTTTGCATCATCAACTGCTGTGTAATAGTCAAATTCTGGAACAATTTCATGTGTTGAAATAGCGTGGGCAACTTGACATGATGCATCTACATTCAGGGAAGGATCATCGGCAACCATCCGCCCAAATAACGCCATATCCAAAGAACGTTCACTATTCAATATTTTTTTGATTGCTTTACTGTCAATCTCATCGTTTTCAAGAACGTACTTTGCTAATTTTTCAACTTGTCCATGACTAATCATCAATAGAGCCTTTGTCCGACTCGTCTTCTTATCAAGTTTGACTTTAGCTTTATTGAAAATAGTGAGTGCCATTTGTAAAGCCTCACCATCAGCCAAATCGGCCTTTTGTTTTTGAACTTCTTTAGCCAACATTTCTGGTCCTCGCGTGGTACGGATCCCTTTAAGCCAATCAGTCCCATTTTCAGCCATCTGATTTTCAAAGGCCATTCGCACTGCACGCTTCCAGCTCTGTGATGAAACTCGCGACCGTGTAACCCCACCATAAACAGCCGTTTTAGGAGAACCCGTATCATCTCGATTAATATTTGAAGACGGCACTGATTGCAAAACGTTAATGTCAACATACAAATTTTGGTTATTCATAGTAATTATTCTCCCTTTTGATTGTCATTGTTTTTGGGTATCCAATAATATTGTTGTCCCCACATCAGGCATACCTGTCGTGCAGTTTCAGCGCTAAATTGAAATGCATAAAAATCGCTTGCTAACTGAGCAAAGTCAATCTTTTCTTTGGGAAAATTGCTCTTCAAGATTTGGACAAGGTGATATATTGAATTTTCAATACTTTCAAAACTACTATTGCCTAAAATAGTCTGTACCCGCCGATCAATTGCCTTTTGGCGTACCTGATCTTGCCGCAATAATTGCAATGCAAAAAATAGTGCTTTTCCTTCTTTATCTCTGCCTGCAGACTCATAAATTAAGGTTCCATCATTTCCTTGCTGGTAAATTGCAAAACAGTGCAGCGCTGCAAATATTGCTTTCTCGGAATACGTTGGGAGGCCATTCTTGCTTAGGTCTTTTTCTTTCATCGCATTGAATAAAATGGGCCATACTATAGTCATATTACGGTCAGTTATATGTCTGGAATTTCGCAATGCTGCTAATTCACCTTTATTGGGTTTGCCATTATTCCAAAGCTGATGGATAACCTTAGCAGTAATACTGCTAATGTGATTAGTCATTTTTATCCTCCTTAACCATTTTTTATGGTTTTCATTACTGAAGCCTTAAAGATACGATAGTCGATAAAGATGTTTTCTAATTTCTCATCCTTTATTTGGCCACGAATTTCGCGTGGCGTGGCAGTATTTAAAAGTTTTTGGCCAGTTTCCATAACGATGTATGCTGCCTTTTCATTCCATTCATTAATTCGCATACTCCGCTCATCCTGACTGGACAAACTAGCCAACCACTCATAAAAAGGGACATTTAGTTGGCTGTAATATTCAGCTGTAACTTGATTAGCAAAATCAGTTTGTACCGAAGGAGAAAGGCCGCGAAGATTAGCTACATTTTTAGCAAAATACGACAGGTATAAGCCTAACTTTTGCGTTCTTACAACCGTTTCTTCAATTCGTGTTGGCCACCCAGCGTCAGTTAAGTCTTTGTCGAATAAAACGTCCGCATTAACCCGCATTTCATCCGCAAACTCAGCGGCTGGTGATTGTGATGTTGCGTTTCCGTCATTAATTAGGCCTACCGTAGCAAGATGGACTGAAAAATCTGGCTGAATCATGTTTTTACTTTGCAAATTATTAAGCCAAGCTACTATTCCTGGCTGAACCCCGTTTGAGTTTTGCGTACTAATGTATTGCCCAAAATTACGCCACATTGCTCTCCCTAATGAATTCAGCCAACGCAAGGTCGGTTTTATTGGCTCTTTATCCTTTACTTTCCAAGTTGTCATTGGCTCCAAAAACGCATCCTCATTATCTAGTTTTGGCAAGCCAGCACTAAAGATAGTTGGTCGATTGCCATTCCATTCAATATGAATTGCCCGCGACCAAGTGGTATATAGTTGTGCAATATTTTGGGGAAAATTATTATCTAGACGCAATTGAATATAATCTAGCGCTGGCAATTCCCACGCCGGCCTTTGAGTAAAGACGTTTTTGCCTAGTCGGACTGACTGTGGAACTAAAACCAAGTTCAACATTAAAGTTTCAAACAGATTATTTCCAACGGCAAAAACCGGATCTAGGTCATACAACCAGCCTTTAGAGACCGAAAACTTCTCTTTTGATTTTACCTTGGTCTTATCAGTTACCGCAGTAAAGTTTTGATAGGTAATCAGCCACCGAGTTAATTCAGAAAACGAAACATCATCCTTATGTAACGGCGCATTAGGGGAAAAAATATCGGGTTTATTGTTACTTTCAGAAATTGTTCGATTAATTTGTTTAACCGCAACCGTTCCCTTACCGTTCCCTACAGATTTAGTCTTTGGTACTAATGAATCATACTCTTCCCGTGTCACTTGGTAGAATGGTGTTTCAGCGTCAAGGAGATCAAAACGATTAGCATATGACTGGAGATATTCGAATAGTTCGGATGTAAATTTCTTTTGATTATAAAGATTTTCCCACGTTGCTAATAAATCTCTTTCGGGTCTCTTTCCTTGAAACTTAAAAGATTTTTCATCTATGTTTTGCCATTTATATACTTGTCCTTCGGCGCTATACCGTGAGTACACAGTTGTTAAAATTGCTAGTAGGAACCGTAAGATTGCTAAGTCTTGAGATTTCATTTCTCCGGCCAATTGACGATATTGGGCAGCATTTCTAAAGAGTGTTTCCAGCGAAATTTCTTGCTCTCGGTTATTTTCATCAATAACTTTAATCCAGGGTTCGGTTACTAAACTAAAATGTTTTCTGTCCATCCTGGTCCTCCTTTTCATACATCAAGCCAAGGGTGTTCGAATAATGAATTTGCCAATTATTGAGGCTAACTGTTTTCTGCTCATTTAACGGCAATACTAGAATTCCTTTGAGCCAAATGTTATTCTGCCATTCTGAAAAGCTATTATTCGTCTTGGTTTCGAGATCCTTAATCGTTTTTTCAATATTGGGCGTTACCGCATTCGGTAACCGGATTAACTGCTGTGCAATTTCATAGTCCTGAACATCACTTAATGGCCGACCATCCAGGAGAAAATCTCCTGCCTGAGTATGTTGAATCAAAATGACTTCAATTGATTCCTTAATGTCACGTACCGCAGCCTCCGCACTCGCCTCATCAGCCACACCGCGGCGATCTCGGTCCAGCCAACCATGGATAGTATCAGTTGGGGAAGGAAAATCAATCTGGTACACCTGGGCCTTCTGCCGTTCTTTTTCAATAATCAGTCGTTCTTGGTGCTGTGCTTCGCGAATTCCAACAATTTCACTATCGGTTATGGGATCATACACAAGTTGTACAAGTCGCGAAACATCTTCAGGAACCCTAATCGTGTCTGGAAAAAAATAATCGGTTTTCATTAACCAGTATTTTTCGTAGATAGCTTCATTTGCATCCCCATAATCGCCCAATGAGTTAATCCCAAGAATATAGGTCATCGGTTCAGTCAACTTAGCAGGACGCTCTATTTTATGACGGTGAAGTCTGCCAATCCTTTGAATTAGCAAGTCGATCGGTGCTACGTCAGTAAATAGAACATCAAAATCGATATCAAGTGATTGTTCAAGTACCTGTGTTCCAATCACAATCATTCTTTCCGGTCGATCAGCATTCTTTCCAATTGCTGATTGCAAGCGCTCCTCTAATTTTTCACGATCAGGAGCGAGAAACGCTGAATGAAGAACTAATTTAGGAATATTGTCTGGAACCAGCTGCGATAGCTTTTGCGCCCGTTTAACCGTATTTACAATAATCCCGGCAACACCACCCTCGCTGATGCTTCTCACAGCCTTATTTATTAGCTCTTCGTCATCACTATTCAGGCGAATAATTTTATTTATTTTAGAATTACCTGATTTTGGAAACTCCGATAATTGCTTAACTTCCTTACCATCCATGTAAGTAAGCAGCGGGTACGCCTGGCTATCCTCCAAACCAGTATCTGCTTCAATCGGCTCACCATATTTGCCGAAATAATATGCCTGCATCAGTTCAGCTCTTTTTTGCTTTGGAAGGGTTGCTGACAGAGCAATTACCGGTATGCTATAGACTCCAAGCCAAACTAGTGCTTGTTCAAGATAGGAACTCATATATGTATCATATGCATGAACCTCGTCGATAACTACGACCTTACCGCTCAAGCCAAGATGGCGTAAAAAGAGGTGTTTCTGCTTCAAACTCATTAAAAGTAAATGGTCAATAGTTCCAATTGAAAAATCCGCCAGTATAGATTTTTTACCGCTAAACCAGCTATTAATTACAACTGAGCCTTCTTCACCAACATTTTCTGCTTTCGGCAATCCAAGATTTTCCTTATGGCAGATTGTAAAATTTAAGTTGAACATTTAAGTGGACAGAAAAACCCATCAAGGTCTTTAATGGTGTTACCACACAATCCATTAGAAAGAAGGACCTTGATGAGCACCACTATTTTATCAT
>NZ_JAOVYZ010000012.1 GCF_026413145.1 Limosilactobacillus kribbianus
TTCAAATCAATTGGTATCTGAATTCCCGGCCACTTAAATGTCTTAACTGGCGCACACCAATCGAGATCTTCCTGCTTAATTTACGTCATTAAATTCGTTCAAGTTATTTCTTGCAATCTGCCAGTTTAAAATCGAAATTTTTACGTCTTATTTAAGTAGGGGGGATAAGCATGGAAAATTTTGAAAAGGAATTAGCTGTTGTAATCAATCGTCGGGTTGCCGACCTCTACATTTTGCCGTACAAGCGTTATTACCGTCTACTGGTGGCCGATCGGGGTCAGCTGGAACTTTTGAAGGAGGTTTCTAAAGACTACGGGCAGCGCTTCATTGCCTACCTCAAATACCGAGCTGATATGGCGGTCAGTGAGCACCGCCGCCCGCAGCTGGGAGCGATGAGCTGGCAATTCGGTCCCGAGAAGGTCAATCTGCGCCTGTCGAGCGTTGGTGACTACCAGGGACGTGAATCGCTTGTGGTCCGGTTTATCTATCAGCTGACCTCAGCCAGCTACCACCTGCTCTTTCCGCAGCAATGGCAGGAGCTGAAAAATCTTTTGCACCGTCGTGGTCTGATTCTCTTTGCGGGACCGATGGGTTCGGGGAAGACCACCACCATGTACCAGCTGGCCCGGGAGCTCGCCGACACCCAGGTGGTGATGACCATCGAAGACCCAGTCGAGATTGAGGAACCGCGATTTGTTCAACTGCAGGTCAACACGTTAGCTGGAATGGACTATCAGCAACTCCTGCGCCTTGGTCTGCGTCACCGGCCTAATATTTTTATCGTCGGGGAGATTCGTGATCCCGAAACGGCTCGGATGACTGTTCAGGCGGCACTTTCCGGGCATCTCGTTTTAGGGACCGTTCACGCCAAAAACGTCTACGGAGTGATTGCGCGGTTGGAACAGCTGGGGGTGGCCCCCTACTACCTGGATCAGGTGCTGACGGAAATCTGTTACCAGCGCCTCTTGCTCCAGCTGAACAAGTCCCCGGCGGTTCTGTTTGATCTGTTAACGGGGAAAGGACTGCAAAATGAGTTGGAACGTCGAAACGGGAGGGGAATGACGGATGAATGGCAGAATTACCTTAACCAAGCAGTTGCCAAAGGGCAAATCGAACCGCGACTGGCCAAAGCGGTCCAGGAAGGTTAAATTTTCACTGACTCAGCAGGCCCAGTGGTTTCTTTTGGTCCATGATCTATTGGCGGTCGGCTTTTCGCTGCGTCATGCGATCCAATTTACCGCAACCATGAAGCCCCGGCTGTCCCCGATTCTGAACCGGGTTGAAAAAGAATTGGCGGCGGGGGAGAGTTTTTCTAGCGGCCTGCGTCCTTATATTAGTGCGGATTTATATTATCAGCTTTTGCTTGCTGAGCGTCACGGCAATCTGGGGACAACCTTGGAAGAGATCGGCACTCTCTTGACGGCAACGGAGGAGCAGCGGCGCAAGCTTCGTGGCCTCTTGCGTTATCCCTTGCTCCTGCTTGGCCTCCTGGCGCTGGTGGTGGTTGGCCTGGCAACTTTCGTCTACCCGGAACTGGCAAGTTGGCAGGTTGGCCAGGAAGACACCGGAATAAAGGCTTGGGGGCTCAATCTGGCTTTATACATGGTGGTGACCCTTCTGGTGGTGGCCGGTTTTCAATCCTGGCGCTGGCGGCATCTCTCCGCACGCCAACGCCTAATTGCCCGTTGTCATTGGCCGGTTGTCGGGAGCTGCTATAGGTTATACTACCGCTATTATCTAACGTCGAACTTAGCCGTAATGCTTTGTCACGGCCTGTCGTTAAAAGAGATTATTAACGTTACGCAACACTTTGATCAGAGTTCGCTGCTTTATCAGTTTAGCCAGGTTGCCGGCACGGTATTAGCCAGGGGAGAACGACTGGAAAGCGTTGTCCAGGCCTATCCCTTTATTCCGAACGAACTCGCAATTTTTATCAACAAAGGGGCAACAATGACCACTCTGGGGGATGAACTGGCTGCTTTTGCGGCGGTTCAGTTTAAGCGTTTAACGCGGCAAATCGAAGGCCTGCTGGTCTGGGTTCAGCCGCTGGCATTTGGCCTGATTGCCCTGGTAATTGTGGTCTTATATCTTAGCATTTTGTTGCCAATCTATCACTCAATGCAGGGGGTTGTATGATGAGAAAAGTAATGAGGAAGCGCCGCGCCTTCACCCTACTAGAAATGACAATCTCTAGATCTATTCAAAAAAGGAGTTTAACACTCTGAAAATGCTAAACTCCTCCTAGATGTTCCAGTTAATTGTTACCTTGTCATTCATTACGTCAATGCTTTTGATAAGCTGATTTACAATAAATTTCTGTTGATCGTAGCTAAGTTTATCAATGTCTTTGACTTTGACAAGGGCCTTTTTGAACTCCAGTATATTATGATCGTCTTTTTCAGCAGGCCCTAGTTTGGCTTCTAACGCCTTCTGCTGGCTTTTAAGTTCCTGCGACCTCTTGTTCAGGTCATCAAGATTAAGGCTGTCAGCAATGAGATACAGGTCCACCAGCTTGTCTTGCTTCCGCTTGATGCTCTCAAGTTCTTTCTTTACCGCTTCGGTGTTAATATGGTCGTGCTGCTTAGGTGTTGGAACATTGATTACACTATCCGGGTGTAGTGCCAGCTTCTTTATCTCACGGATAACCATATCTTCGGCTTCGTCACGATAAATAAGCTTAAAAGGACAATTGATGTTCTTATGGGCGTAAGTCTTAGCATGTGATCTGGCCTGAGTGTTCGGGCAGTTATATCTCCAACGGGGTGGCTTATTTTTTCGATGGGCCTTGTTGATCTTAAGCGTTGCTCCACAGTAGCCACACTTCAGTAATCCCGACAGCATATACTTTGACTGGAATGGGTGAGCATAGAACTTCTTCTCAGCTTCAATTTGACGGATCTTGAGCTGCCGCTGCACTTCATCGTAGTCTGCTTTGGAGATGATCCCTCGATGCAATGCCGGGTATAGCTTCCCGTGATAGGTAACGTTCCCGGTATAGGTTGCATTGCCTAAAACCTGCCGCACAGTACGGTATGACCATTTAACGTTTTTTCCGATATGTCCCTCTTCGTTCAGTTGCTGATATATACGTGTGATGGAAGTCCCTTCAAGATACCTCTTGAAGATGTCCTTGACGATGTCAGCACGCAGAGGATCAATATCGTAGGTGTCGTGGTCCTTGATGTAGCCAAATGGAATGTTGGACCAGGCCATGATTTTCCCGGCCTTAGCCCGGCCAGCCTTGCCCATCATCATTCGCTCTTTGATCTGTTCCCGCTCTAGTTGGGCAAACACACTCAGGATCCCGATCATAGCTTTACCGAAGGCAGTTGAAGTGTCAAAGTTTTCTGAAAGACTGATGAAGTGGATCTTATTTTTCTGAAACACGTCTTCAATCAAGTAGAGCGTGTCTTTCTGGCTTCGGCTTAATCGGTCCAGCTTGTACACCAGAACAGCGTCATAAAGCCCTGTCGTGGCGTCTGCAATCATCTGCTGCATACTTGGACGATCTAGGTTAGACCCAGAAAAGCCCGGATCAGAGTAAATTTTGGTAATCGTCCAGTCCTTTATCTCACAGTATTTAGTAAGCTTGTCTTTCTGCTCACCGATGGAGTAACCTTCTTCGGCCTGTTCAAGGGTACTAACCCGGACATAAATGGCAACTTTCATTTTGGTTATCCTTTCAAAAAACGTGTGTTCTTTTTTAGTGCTTTTTAAACCGGCCGATTTCGACCGGTTTAGGATACGAACGTTCAAATAGGCTCAATATGTATTAATCTGTTATAATTAAACGAAAGAACGTTCGAGGTGTTATCATGTCTTTCCCAGAATTGCCGAATATCATTGAAACACCGAGTCATTTCTGGTTTGGCCCGGTTGACCTGGCTTATGCTTGCCAAGGAGACACTAAAACAGAACAACTCCCAGGAGGATATGTCAAAGTTACAAAAACTTTTGTGGCCAGGAGCTACCAACAATTACCAGAAGACCAGACATATGATTTCAATAAACCTACCGAGTTAGGTAAGCAATAAGAAAACTTGTCAACGAGTTGGCCGCCCATTTTGGTGTGGCCTTTTTAATTTTCTGCCAAAATGTCGGCTTTTTTGATGCTTCTAGTATCGAGTAACCAAGCGGAGTTACTGCATTAATGATAATTAGTTGTTTAGTTTCCGTGCCTGACAAGATTCCATTATTAAGTAGCTCAATAAAGAGCTGGCGCAATTGGTACGCCATCCGTTCTTCCCCAATTTTCTGAACTATTTCATAGAAATGCCGATCTTTTGAGGATAGTTGGTAAACAACTTTTTGATCGGTAGTGGGGAACATCTCTGCAGACACTTTGATTACAGAGATATACGTGTACATATAATCGTCTACATCCATTATGATTCACACGTCCTTTCTCCGGAGAGGGCTATTTTTAATATCCTTCATCAGTTTGCATCTTGATAGTTTGATACTGGACGTCAGGATCGCCTTCATACTGGCCAGCGTCGTTCCATTGAGTCATCTTATGCCCGTCGGTTGTGTATGACGTGTACTCCTTAAAGTTAGCTGGCACATCGTCTGGACGTTGGTCACTTGATTGTGATGGTTGTTGCTGGGATTGTGCAGCAGACTGCTGGCCGCCATTACTTTGCGGTGTGCTGCTAGTACGCTGAGCATTGCTTACCTGTGTAGAGGACTGCTGGCTGCTTGAACTGCTTGCATCAGAAATGGCAGAGCTTTGATCACTGCTACTTTGCTTCTTTTTACTGTGCTTGTGTTTCTTTTGCAGCTGCTTCTTCAACGATGAATTTTCAGCTTTTAAGCTACTGTTATTAGAATTACTTGATGCCTTATGCGATTGTGATGCCATGTTGTTGCAGGCTGAGAGTGACAATCCAGCAAGTAATGTGGCGCAGATCAAACCTATTTTTTTCATCATCGTTTACTCCTCCGTAAGCTTTTAACGTCGATCACGCTTGGACGTACTTTATTCAGCGTAGTATTTTTTAATTTCTTCGGTTACAACATCTGCCAAGTAGCTAGGCACACTAAAAGCTTGCATGAAGCGATGTTGGTTAGCATAAGGCTTGTCGAGCTCTCAACAGTCCAGATCCAAAGATATAGTCCTTTCTGAAGGGCTATTTTTTATTTTTCAGCAGTTCTTCGATATTTTTAAGGTGGTCGTTCTGTTCCTGCAAGTCGTGGTGGAGGACAATTGCGGCAAGTCCGGCATTATCGACGCCAGAAAAATTTTCCTTAGCTTGTGTTTCCAATGCAGCTAGTGATTTCTTATAAAGCAAAGCTTCATCTAGTGCTTCCAGTTTCTTATCAAGTTTTGCTTCATTAGATCCAAATAAGCTCATATTAATTGTTCCTTTCTTTAATTAACTCTTCGATTTCGTTAAGCTTTTCCTTGAGCTGTTCATTTTGCTGTTTTAGTTCCTCAATATCGTCGCCAGAAGACTTAGTAAAATATCCGGTAATACTGCTGGTTAGCATGCCAACAAGTCCTATCCCGATCAGCATGTTTATGACGGCCGCCAGTTTCCCAACCAGTGTAGTGGGGGAAATGTCCCCGTAGCCAACAGTTGTTGAGGTCACAATTGACCACCATAATGCAGTTGGAAAACTAACCTTTTCGGATACACAGTATAACGATGATGTAATCAAGGCCACCACTAGGCTGGTGTAAAGGTAGTACAAGAGCCCATTTATCTTTAAGAACTTCTCCAGCCTGCCAGCCAAGCCGACTAGCCGTAAAATACGTAGAACTTTGAGTAGCCTTAACAGCCGCCCAATCCGTGCAATTCGGAAGAAAGATGACACTTCTGTGGCTGGTATGATAGAAAGCAGATCAAAAATATTGTTTTTGAAGAACTCCCACTTATTTTTAGCAAGAGCAAGCCTAGAAAAGTAATCAACAGCAAAAATTATTAAGATACCATTGTCAATGACATTGTAAGGCATTGCGGTGATCTTAATCTCTTTGGCATAGTCCAAGACAATTAGCACGATTGAGATTACTGCTAGGATAGCCATTACAGTATTGTATGTAATAGATAGTTTTCTCTTATTCATTGTTTAGTAACTTGCGATGATGTCTTTAACAATATTCTCATCACGTGATGGAATATCATTTTGTCGCATGAATTCCAAATAATTTACGGAATATGGATCGTCGCAGGTACTTAATCATAAAACGGTTGGCGCCATATTCCATTTTTAATTTCATCGTCATAGTTGCCCGATAAAGTTGCCATTCATTGCGTTGCTTGGCCGCGTGTCCTAACTCATGCAGTAGCACAACCTCATGTTCAATTTCATTTAATTCTTGATTGATGAAGATCGCATTCCATTCGGGAATGTAGTACCCAGGCTTTTCAAAATCCCCAACGATAACGGCAACTTTCAATTTTTTGATAACTTGATGAATGTCTATCATAAGCTATCAGTCCTTACTAGCTAAATACGCTTTCCATAGGCTTTTCATAACTTTTCGATCATGTTCGGTAACGGGCTGGCCATCGAAGGACATGGCGCCGTCAATAGCTTCGTCAAGATCTTGTGAAATGTGCCCTTCTTGCTTAGTACCCAAGAGGTAATCAGCCGAAACGCCAAAATATTTAGCTATATTAGCAATAGCACTGCTTGATGGTTCAGCCTTTCCAGTTTCCCATTTAGTAATAGTTTGCTGAGAAACGTGAAGTATCTTACTTAATTCAGTTTGTGATAGACGCTTTCTGTTACGTAAATCTCGAATTTTATCACCAATCATTGACAGATGCCTCCCTATTAACAACTTCTATAACCAAATTATACTTCTCCTATACATATTTTTAACCAATTAAGTAAAAAAAGTAGTAAATAGTGTTGACTTAGTAATTAAAGTGTATATAATTATGATTGAAAGTTGTTAAGGAGGTGAATTTATGAAGCGTGAATTACGTGGATTGCGAGTAGGAGCTGGCATGACACAGCAAGAATTGGCTGACAAACTTGGTGTAACTCACATTTCTGTTTCACGTTGGGAAACAGGGAAATCCATTCCAAGCCCCAAATATATCAAAGAGATGGCTGATATGTTTGGAGTAGATGGCAAGGATATTTTTTTTAACTTGATTACTACTAAAGTTGTTAAATAAATGAACTAAAGTTGTAGGGAGGTAATCAAATGCAACCACAGTTATTTAATTTCAACGGACAACCGACTTTGGACAGCCGGGAAGTTGCCAAGATGATTGGCAAGAGTCACAAGCACTTGATGCGTGACATTCGCCAGTACATCAACGATATGACCCTCGGTCCAAATTTGGACCCAGCCCAATTCTTCATCGAAAGCAACTATAAAGATGCAAATGGCCGATTCCGTCCATGCTACCTGCTGACCAAACAGGGCTGCGAATTCGTGGGCAACAAGTTAACTGGTAAGAAGGGAACCTTGTTCACCGCTCAGTATGTCAGCTTGTTTAATGACTACGAGGATCGACTTGTTGCACGTCCACAGTACCAGATTCCACAAAACATGGCAGAAGCATTACAGCTGGCAGCCGATCAAGCCAAGAAACTGATGGAGCAGCAACCGAAAGTCGATTACTACGACACTCAGATGCACAACCCGGGACTTATGACTGTCACGGAGATTGCTAAGGACTACGGCATGTCAGCCCGGGAATTTAACCAACTGCTTCATAAGTACGGCATTCAGTTCAAGCAGGGCAAGCACTGGGTCCTTTACCACAAGTATGACGGCAAGGGCTACACGCAGTACGAACCGTTTGCCTACAACGATAACAAGGGTGTCCACAACAACTTGAAGTGGACACAACGAGGCCGGAAGTTCATCTACGACACGCTCAAGGAGCACGGAATCTTACCAGTGCTTGAGCAACCAGAATTACTGCCGGAAACAGGAACAATTAACTAAGGAGGCACAACATGCAAGTCATTAATCGTGACAAGCACGGGAACGTTATCCCAGATTTGTCAAAAGTAGTTATCCCAAAGAAGACCAGCGACTTGATTGTCCGGCTTCTTTATGAAGCGGAGGAGGCCAGTTGATGTTCACGTTTATGGTTTGCCTGCCTTGGCTGATCATCATTGCAGTCTTTTTGGTGGGTGTAATTGTCAACCTTATCAACGGCGATCATCTACTACGCCGTAATGAGGACGCTTACGAATCAAAGCATGGAAAGGAGGCTAACAACAATGAGTAAGGCAATTTCATTCTTCGCCGGCGCATGGACGTGTTACTGCGCCATGATCGGCTCGTATGGGGGCGCTATCGTATTGCTCCTTGCGTTCGTACTGATTGGCTTTGACCCGCTTAACCCAAACAAAAAAGACGCCAGCACTGGAGATGCTGACGCCAAACGTAACTAACTTATGAATATAGAATTCGAGGTAATTATAAATGAAAAACAAAATAACCGCAACTAAGCAACAGCAATATCTGTTTAACCTAACTGAAGTTGACAAGAATAGAATCGCCAGCAAGCCGTGTGACAATGCTGACCTGTCCCTGTACTACGAGACACTTGATGATCATGAGCAAGTCTACCAGGAAGAAATGGGGTGGGCTTAATGGATCAGGACAGCAAGGCAGCTATTTTCCAAAGCTCAATTGAGCAGCTTCTTGGAGTAAAGCTAGAAGCCTTTGCCTTCGTTGGAAAACTGCAAAACGACGATGAAGGCCGAGAGATTATGAGTGGACGAGGATCGCTGGAAGATCAAGCCCGGCTGTTTGCTGATCTGTTTACTACTAAGCCAGAACTTGGCATGGCTGTAATGGAGCAGTTAAGACACGACATAGAGGAGGCTTAATCATGGACCAATTAAAACTTTCATTAGATCAAGCAATGCAACCAGCTAGTGATGATCGCTTTACGATCACTGATGACTCCGGTGTTGTCTGGGCACTACGCAAGTTGGCCGAGATTGACTCGGAGCATGACAACGACCAGGCAATGGTGGACGAAGCTATCAAGCCTGAGCAGCAGAAGATTGACCAGGCCAAACAATGGCTCGCTGACCGGGACCGGAAGCGCGAGGAATCACGTCAATACTTTATATCGCTGATCCGTGAGTATACCGATCCTAAACAAGCCAAGAAGGCAACGTACAAGCTCAAAACGCCGCTTGGGAATGTCTCATACGTCAAGAAGCAACCGAAGTTCAAGTATGACGAGAAGGAGCTCCAGAAGCTCTACCCGAAGTATACGACTGCCAAAACTACCTTTGGCTTTGGCTGGTCCGACTTCAAGAAGGACATGAAGCTGGCAAAGCTACCAGTCAAGAACGGCAAGCTAATTGATCCGGAAACTGGAGAGATTATCCAGGGAGTAGAAGTCGAAAAGCCAGCACGGCGTGAGTTCTCTATCGAGCCGAATAAGGAGGGGTAATTGTGACCTTACTAGAAATCCAAGTTGAGTTAAAGGCACCTAAGTCCCAGTACAACAAATTCGGAGGATATAAGTATCGGAGTACAGAGGATATCCTGCAGGCCGTTAAGCCATTGCTAAAGAAGTATGGTGATAGCCTGGATCTGTCTGATGAGCCTGTTCTCGTTGGTGACTGGCACTACATCAAGGCAACCGCTGCCTTCAAGGATAAAGACGGCAACAATACTGTGGTGACTGGGTATGCCCGTGAAGCGGCTAACAAGAAGGGTATGGACGATAGCCAGATCACCGGGACAGCGTCAAGCTACGCCCGCAAATACGCCCTGAATGGCCTATTCCTGATTGACGATACCAAGGACGCGGACACTGATGAATATCACCAGCAACAGCAACCGCGTCCACACCGAACGTCAAATAAGCGCCCAGCGCCCAAGAAGCAGATGACTCAGCTACAGAAGGACCAAGCTGAGTACAAGCGGCTCAGGCAGAAGATCATGCAGGTGACTGATGTAAAGATGACTCTAGGCGAGGCAAACAAACAGATTGCTCAACGAGCAGGCATCCAAAGCAACGATAGCGATGAAGTGAAAGGCCAGAAGATGGTCAAGGCAGCTAGAGAGATTCTAAGTAACTACCAAGGAGGCAACAAAAATGATTAGTGCAACTATTATCGGGCGGTTGACCCGTGACCCAGAACAACGTCAAGCAGGCCAGTACAATGTCACCAACTTTACGGTGGCATCAGACAGCACCCGGAAGAACAAACAAGGCGAGTATGACACCACTTTTGTCCGTTGCGCCGTGTTCGGACGGCAGGGCGATGTGATCGCTCAGCAGTTCCGGAAGGGCCGTCCAATCATCGTGAGCGGCGAGTTGTCCACCAACGAATGGCAAGACCAGCAGGGCAACCAGCGGCAGTCATTCGAGATGAGCGTACAGAACTTCTCCTTTATGCCACGTGACTACTCACAAGAACAGGCACAGCAGGAACAAAAAGTACCAGAGGTAACCGATGACGATATGCCGTTCTAAGGAGGTAGCTGAATGGCACGACTGATTAAGAAAACTAATAAAAACTACACCAACGTCAGTAACGTGCTTACTCGTGATAAGCGATTGAGCTGGAAGGCGCGAGGAATATTCCTCTACATGTGGAGCCAAGCTGATAATTGGCAATTCTACGTTAAAGAAATTGCTACACACGCGACCGATGGTGAACGATCACTAACCAGTGGCTTAAAAGAGCTTGAAAAGTATGGGTACCTAGTTAGAAAACACCGAATTGCTAAGCACGGTGGCTTTGACGGTATGGATTGGATATTAACTGATGATCCGGAAATAAGTGATGAGCATAACCCACAAAACGACATTGATGCTAAAAAAGCAGAAAATGACGGTAAAAAGGTGCAAAACGTATCAGATACAAAACGTACCGGATACAAAACGCATCAGATACAAAATGGCGGACTAAGTAATAACAATAGTAAGCATTATCAAGAACAAGAATTAACAACAGCAAGTAATAATAGTCAGGCACGGCCTGACGACACCACCTCTATCCGCAAACAGATCATTGCTTATCTGAATTCAAAGTTGGGTACTAGCTACAAACCTAACGCCTCTAAAAACAAGCAAGTTATCAATGCCCGGTTACACGAAGGGTACACATTAGATGACTTCAAGAAGGTTATCGACAACAAGGCTAGCGACTGGGGTAACGACCAGAAGATGTCCAAGTATCTGCGGCCGGAAACTCTATTCGGCACAAAAATGGAAGGTTACGTCAACGAAAAGGTTAAGACAGCTAAGCCTTCGTTTGATGAAGATGCGTTCTTCAATGACAACTCGAATCCAATTCCAGACGTTAACAAAGATGATCTGCCATTCTAGGGGGTGAGCATATGGCAACAACAATGGCTCTAAATGCCATCCAGAAGATTGCGGCTAAGAAGATCTTTCAGCTGACCGGCAAAAATATGAGCGACCCTCGTGAATACAACGCTGTTAAACGCCACGTAATCGCCCGTAACAACCGTTTGGTAGCTGGATGGGGAAAACAGCATGACCTGTTTCAAAACGCTGAATACATCAACGGGAGCCTCTACAGTGGCGGTCAACGGTTGGACTTCTCCTTTAAGGATTGGAACACAGCTATGCAACCGCAGAACGTCCAGGGTGCTAAGAACGTCGGGAACAAGTGCTACGTGCTGGCTAAGCAGATGGTCAACACACCGATGAAGATATTGATGACAGGTGCTCCAGGAACGGGTAAGACGTCACTGGCAATGGCTATCCTTAACTTCATGGCAAGCGAGGGTTTCTCAGTGATGACAGTATCCACTATGGAACTGGCTCACTTAATGGAGAACCGCTTCGAAGCTACTGATGTGAAAGACCGGCTTTACTACCTGGAGAAGCTGATGAAGACAGCTGACGTACTGCTCTTAGATGATTTGGGAACGGAAGGCGGCATGAAGAAAGATGCTAAGCCAGTTCGCAAGGATATGCAGGAGCTGCTGTTCCGGGTAGCCAACGCACGGCTGGACCTTAAAAGGAATGAGCCAGTTCACTCCACAATTGTGACTACCAACTGCGAGACGAAGGAACTAGCTCAGATGTACAACGAAAAAATCATTAGTCGAATAGTCCCACATAACCGACAACAGATTGTCGATTTTAGCGGATTGCAGGACGTAAGAAAGTAGGAAGACATGATTAAACAAGTAAAAATTCCCGACGATATGCAATGGGCCAATATTGTCGATGAAATTGAGACAACCGTTGAGGATACGGGCATGATTATTTGGGTCGGTTCAGCAGACGGCCGCTACGCAATGCCCTGGGGGCAGTTTAAGGCGATGTTCCATGACACCGAATACCGTGTGCAGGGCGGCTACTGTGCCCTGGCCAGTGATCTGGTGGTCGCTATGGACGATGGCAGCTGGTATGAGCAGGCCGACAACGGCTACTTTTACCACCGGTGGCCACCGCAGCTTCAACCGGGATTCAGACCATTTGAAAAGGCAACGGGTCAAGAATCTGGCAGTCTGGAGGAATTAAACACTGATGATAAAGCTGACGTTTGACTTCCCACCAGTCGCACAGGCACGGCCACGTGCAACCCGTTTTGGTCGCGGCATTCGTTTGTACGACCTGAAGCAGGTACATGCCTACAAGGCTCAGCTGGCTGAGAGTGCCCGGTTCATGTATCACGGTAAGCCACTGTCTGGTCCACTGATAGTAACGATCAAGTTCTACCGAGCTGTCCAGCAGAGCGAGACAAAAAAACGGCACCGTCTAAAGGCTCAGGGCACCATCAGGCCGACGAAGAAACCCGACTTGGACAACTATATAAAATCCACGTTAGATGGCTTGAACGGCGTCCTGTGGGTCGATGATAACGAGATTGTTGGGCTACACACGGGGAAGTATTACTCGGATCACCCGAGGATTGAAATTGAAGTGGAGGAATTGAAATGACACTAGATTATGAAGACCATTACTGCAAGATGTGTGGAAAGTATGACAAATCAGCCTGGGTAAATGGCGGATATTGCTATGATTGCTTCAAACTTCACAACTTAGAGAAAATTAGAGAAAGCATTGAAGAAGGGGAACCGGATACTTTTAGCAGTGATTATGTAGTCTGTCCCTATTGTGGAAATGCGATGAGCAATGAGGCTTTAATCGACTACCCCGAATTATATGAAGATGGCGAGCATGAACTTCTATGCGACGAATGCGGAAAAACATTCGAAGTCGACACAATGGTTAGTTATAACTGGGAAACACACAAAATGGAGGACGACTAATGCTTGCTAAGTTTAACGGGCTGAAAAGCCCAACGTTTGATGACTATATTAGTGACCTGGCTGTCATGTTCGATATGTACCCAACCAAGGGCGATCGGCAATTGCATGAGGTACGTAAGGCGATGGCACCGATTGATGATTTGGAAGCGGTGGCTGATAAGCTGCCGGAATTGCCAAGAGAAAAGAGGAACAATAATGAGAACTAAATTACTTATATTACCAGTGATTATGATGATGGGCTTAGCGGTATCAGCGCCGGTTAGTGCTGACACTACTGATCCAACACGTGTGGAAATTGTTACACAAGGGGACCAGAAGATTCAGTCGCTTTGGAACCAGTACCAGCAAGCCTTACAGGAGCGTGAAGACGCCTGGGAGCAAGGGCAAGGCAATCGGCTTACGCCAGCTTACATTACTGCTGACGCTAAGGCTGGTGTCATCTATCAAGAATGGCTAAGAGCACAGACACAGCTAGGCGACGATCTGCACAACTATGACGTTGACCAGTGGCAGAAAGAGGAAGACCAGCAACAAGTCGACCAGATCAGTCAGCAACAGCAACCACAACAGGACCAGCAGGCAACGGCCACTCAGGCAAGCCAGACCAGCTCAGAACAGCCACAAACGGAAGCAACGAAGACTGATCAACCACAGACGAAGGCTTCTGCTGTCCAGTTTAGCCAACCAGCGAATGTTGAAGCTAAGAGCACCACTCACAATCCACAGCAGGCCACGACAAGCCGAGCAAGTGCTAAGCCAGCCAATTTATCATCACAAGTTAAAAAGCCCGCACAAAGCAATACGGTACAAAATGATCAACAGACAAAATTGCCCCAAACTGGGAACGGTAATCTGCTAACAGTCGTAGGAACATTGCTATTTGCGTTTTTGGGCGTCCTGATCGGTGTGTGGAAATGTTTTTGATGCTAGAAGAGGAGGGAAAAGATGACTTATGAAGAAGCAATTCAAGTCGAAAATACTGGCGAGCTGGTCAGCATGGATGGCCACGAGTACCGGGTCTTTTATCATAAGGAGCTGGCAAACAGCGGCCACTACGTCTTCTTTGTTCAGCAACAGACACTCGGGGTCCCACGCAAGAAGGTCGAGATTGATGAACAGACGTTGGCATGTATGAGGAGAAAAACAAAATAAAAAAGCCGCACCTTGCGGCACGACTCCTTCGATATATAACAAACAAATCTATTATATCACACACAAGGGGAGATTAAGTCGTGGAGTTAGTGCCAGAGGTGGACAAGGAAGCCACAATCAAAAGAGTTAAGCAGTTCTTTTATAGCGCTGATCAATATCCACAGATTAGAAGGCGAGCCTGGTTTGCTGGGATCAAGTCTCCCCAGATTGATGCAACAGGGGTCCACGGGTCACGGAAGGGTAATGCTTCAGAGGATATGATGATCGACTACGCCTATTATGCCCAGGCCAAGCGAGCAGTTGATATTGCCATTAAGGGCTGCAGTAAGACCGGGATGTTTCCCAGTCAGCAAATTCTTCGTTACCATTACGTTGAGCAACTGGACATCCAGGAAGTTAAGATGCAGCTGGGCAGCAAGTTTGGCCATGATACCTACAAACGGGCTGATGATTATGCTTGCTATGAGTTTGCAGATGTCATGGATGGTGTGTCACTCGCCATGCGCGTTGACCGAAAACTGATTCCAAAGTTTATTGTCAAAAAACGGGAAGTAAACAGGAACTAAACAGGAAGCAATTGGGAACTAATCGGGAAGTAAACAGGAACAGAACGGGAACTCAGCTGTTGTATTCTTGTATTGTTGAAAGATATGGACCTGGGTAAGTCTTTAAACTGCCTAGGTTCCTCCAATGAGAACTACTTTTAGTAAATTACAGAAGTCCGTAGACGGCTGCTGCGTATACTCACAAATCGCAACTCTCTATCTACGTACAAGCGGCGGAAGTCCGGTAGCCAAGCCGACACAATGGTGGCAGATGACCATAGTTCCGCATTGAGACTATCAACCTTAACGACCAAACAACTAACTACAATCTGGGTTTTTGAATATGATCTTTACGATTCCTCCTTTTCAAAAGTATGTGGGATTACATTTCAGCGCCGCTCTGATAGTCTCAGGCGTCCATGCAATGAGCAGAAGAGTCCGTGATCTAACTCAACGGCTAGAGGGTCACAAGATAGAACACCGACGCTGACGTTACAGGAGCTGGTGGAAAACAGCGACCGGGTGCGACGGTTTACGTGTTCTATATATAAGCATAGTTCAATTGGCAGAACGGCAGACCCCGACCCTGCTAATCACGGTTCGAGTCCGTGTGCTTATTTTGACATGGGAAAATTCAATTAAGGAGTTGGAAAGTTCCCTTCTTAATAGTCTTTTGATAACACACACCACGTCTTACTCGCTTAGACGGGCCTAGCGAGTAGCCAACGTCCTGCGGTCAGGGCACGTTTACAGCTTTTTTCGCGCATGAAGCCGGTTCGACTCCGGCTCTTGGCTTTCAAGGCGACTACTTTACATTCGTTTGTTGATAGGAGATGAGAGTTAGCACCTCACTTCACACTTCGCCTTGATACCAGATAGAATCGCGTCTGTCGGTGATTAGAAATGCAACAATCAATCTACACGGCTTACATGACTATCTGGTGATGATCGGCGTGGAAAACTGGTCATCGACATTATGAGCGAGTTACATCATTTCGTTTGAGTGGTTCAAAGTTATGATTGCTCATATCAATTTAGCGTCTAGCGTTTGCTGGGCGCTTTTTTATTGAGGTGAAAGTGAATGAAGTGGACTAAGAATTGGGGAACGGTCAGCAGCAATGCTGAGTTGTATATGCTAAACCATGCTGAACGTACCCGGAAACGAATACATAAGAAAAAGCCGGCAGGTCAACGCTTGCCAGCTTTTAAAGTACATAACAGATTAAATAATTAAGGCGATAGCATTAGCTACCGTCTTTTATTTTGCGCTGATTTAGGAGGAGCCTGTTAATGGAACTGAAAGAACTAACCGAAAAGACGTTAGTGTTATTTAATTCTAAGAACACAGCCGAACTGATTAAGAAGTTACCGAGTTATTGGAATGATAATGATACTAAAGCTAAATTTAAGGAATTAGTCGGTGATTTAAGTATTGATTGGCTCCAAAAGATTTTTCAGTATTACGAAGCGGACCGCAAGGATAAGAAGCAAGATTATACGCCTACAAGTCTAGCAAAGTTAATGGCAAGCCTAGCTCTACGTAACGATGAGAAACACATTATTGATATGTGTGCTGGTAGTGGTGCTTTAACTATTCAATGTTGGAACCTCAATCATGATATTGAAGCTGAATGCCTAGAATTTGATGAAAAGGTAATTCCAATTTTATTGTTTAATCTAGCAGTGCGGAATATTAAAGCAAAAATTTATCAGATGGATGTGTTGCAACAAGAAGTCACTAATAGTTGGCGAGTCGTAACAGGGGATGAATTCGGAAAGGTGATTGAAAATGGCGACAACAATTAGTAATCCACCATATAACATGAAGTGGCAGCACCCATTCTTTGCTCAGTCACAAGAACGATTTCTTCTTGGTGTGCCACCAGAAAGCAATGCTAATTATGCTTTTATCTTAACGGCGCTATCTAAACAGGATAAGGCCGTTTTCTTATTGCCTAATGGCGTGTTAAGTACTAACAACAAAGAAGAACAAGCGATTAAAGCAAGCCTAGTTGAAAAGAACTACTTAGAAGCAGTAATTAGCTTACCTGATCGAATGTTTGAAAGTACCAGTATTCCAACTTCACTACTAATCTTCAATAAGAAAAAGCAGACATCCAACATTTTAATGGTTAATGCCTCTTCATTGGCAACAGAAGAAGTACGAGAACAACGAGGACAGGTTGGCAGCAAGTCACACACTAACCGTGTTTACAAGAAGAAGGTCAACGTATTAAGTGACGATGCTATTAATAAGGTTATGTCGTTATTAGACAAGCCAGCAGATGAGCCGGGCCTATCAAAAGTCGCTTCAATTGAAACCATTAAGGGACAAGATTATATCTTAACTCCTAATCGTTACATTGAGATGAAAAAGGAAACGGTTCAACACTCATCGCTTGAAAAGCTTGCTGAACAATTGAACCGGGTATCTGCTGAAAAGGGTGCCGTCAAGCTAACTATCAATAAGAAGATGGCTAGTGATCTTGGATTAATGCCACTAATCAAATCACTTCAAGAAGGAACGCAAACCAGCAAAGAATTAAACGAGCAATTCAAAGATGATGGAATAGCGCTTAGCGATGAAAGCATAGTTACTTTGACTAACAGTAAGACTTTTAAGATTGAAGTTAAGAAGTGGGATAAGTTACCAGCGATTGTTGTTATGTTTGCTCAGATGTGGAAGCAATTAATGATCACTTGCAACAACGAAGAGAACCGCTACTTAATGGAACTAAAAGATATTATGCTTGAACGTTACTTCAAGTAATAGCATCCCCATAAAACTATTTGGGGTCAGTCAGGCAACAAAAAAATGGGAATCACCTCCCAAGTAAATTGTGAGGAGGTGATTCCCATGAATAACTTAAACTTGACACTACTAATTCTATTACTCATTCTGATTGAGGTCAAGAAGTAGGACTGACCCCAAGGAGGCGCTTGCCTCTTCGAACCAAGCGCCTCCACTGCAACAGAGAGCATACATAACATATAGATAGAAAGGTGGTGTGGTGATATGCCATGAAATTGACAGCAAAACAACGATTGTTTGCAGATGAATACATAAAGAGTGGTAATGCCACCGAAGCCTATATTAAAGCTGGTTATAGCGTCAAAAATAACGGTTCTGCAAAGGCAGCTTCTAGTAGATTGTTAACTAATGTTAACCTAAAACACTATATTGACGCGAAAATGGCTGAGATCGAGTCACATAAGATTGCCGATGCTAAAGAGGTGCTTGAATTCTATACACGTGTTTTGCGGGAAGAGGAAACTGAAGAAGTAGCAATGGCAACCGCTAGAGACGTGATCACGATACGCAAGAAGCCCAGTATGAAGGATAAATTGTCTGCAGCTAGAGAAATCATGAAACGCTATCCACTTGATGACCCAGTAGTTAAAGCTCAGCTTAGAAAACTTGATGCTGACACTCGCATTAGTGAAGCGCGTGCTAAGAGCTATGAAGACGGTGGTCAAGATGTTACTAAAGCTGTTGGTACCTTCATTGACCTGCTGAAAGAAGGAGTTGATCAGAACCATGAAAATCAAAGTAAACAAAGTTCTGACAGCTAAGCAGCAGTGGGTCTTATGGAGTTATGAGCATTCTGATTGGAAGTATCTCATCAATTATGGTGCCGTTCGTTCTGGTAAGACGTTTATCGACAACATTCTGTTTCTTGCTGAACTTCAGCGGATAGCAATTGAGGCCAAAAAGAACAATGATAAGCGGCCGATGTACATTCTCGCTGGCTATTCGTCTAACTCAATTCAGAACAACGTTATCGGCGAACTAAGAAGCTCGCTTGGTCTGGATCCAAAGATTGATCGACACGGCCATTATCATATTTTCGGTGTTGATGTTGTCCCAACGTACACTGGGAACATTCGTGGTGCTAGTGCCATTCGTGGTATGACGTCATACGGCGCTTATATCAACGAGGCTTCGCTGGCAACGCAGGAAGCTTTCCAAGAAATCGTTCAACGTTGTTCCAAACCTGGGGCACGGATTATCTGTGATACCAACCCAGACAACCCACAACATTGGCTGAAGACGGACTACATTGATAACCATGATCCGGCGGCAAAGGTCAAGACGTTTCACTTTATTCTTGACGACAACACGTTTTTGCCAGAGGAATACCGTTCCTCGCTAAAGGCAATGACGCCATCGGGAATGTACTATGATCGTGCTGTTCTTGGCTTATGGGTCACCGGTGAAGGGGCTGTCTATAAAGACTTCGACGAGCGTACCATGACCATTGACCGTAAAGATCTGCCGGAAAATCTAACGTATTCCGCTGGCATTGACTGGGGTTATGATCACCCAACTGCTATTGAAGTGATTGGACGTGATGACAAGGGTAACTACTACCTGGTTGATGAAGCATATGGTCAATTCAAGCAGGTTGACCCGTATTGGATCAGCAAGGCTAAGGAGTTCCAACAGAAGTACGGCTATCAAATGCCATTCTGGGCTGATACCGCACGGACGGAGCACATCAGCAACTTCAACCAGCACCATATCAACACCAAGTATGGTTACAAGAATATCTTGGACGGTGTGGAAAAGGTTGCTGGGCTGATTAAGCAACACAGGTTTTATGTGGTTAAAGATGCGGCGCCTAACTTCATAAACGAAATATATCAGTATATCTGGGATGAGAAGACTGGCATGCCAAAGAAAGAGAACGATCACGCCCAAGATGCGGTGCGTTACTGCATAGCTACGCCAATGCACCTTGAAGAGCAGAAGAAACAGTTCCCACGTGTCAACAAGAACAAGGCCCGGCAGACGTTACGTCGTCTGGGTATCTAAGGAGGCTAATATGGCAAAAACAAATGATCGTTGGATCTGGTCACGAGGCAAGATGCTTGATGGCCACCGGTTCGATGATGACAGTAACAAGATCTATACCATGCCTGCGGAGCTTTATCATCAGGCATTTGATAACGGCAACCCCGCTTCGATTAGTGAGGTTGTCGTTAAGTTTTTAGCGCACCATTATCAGTACGAAGCGCCACGGATTGCCGAACTCGAACGCTATTATCTGGGCGATAACGATATCCACTACTGGCGGAACAATAAGAAGTTTCTCAACCGTGCTGATAACCGGGTTGCGTCTGGTTTCCCTAAGTTCATCACCAACATGAGAGTTGGTTACATGATGGGCAAGCCAATCAAGATGCAATGGTCAGACGATAGTGCAACCAAGCCGCCCGTTGTTGATGCTGTCGAAGAGTTTAACCGTCTGAATGATGAGACGTACCATGAAAAGGTTATGAAGACGAACCTAAGCGTCACTGGACGAGCTTATGAGCTGCTATACACCGATCAGCCAACGGAGAACGAGGACGGTTCACTGAACACGGCACAGGTTAAGCTGAAAGCCATTGACCCGTTGACGGCGTTTGTTGTCTACGACACCAGCATTGAACAGCGCCCGTTGTTTGGTGTGCGGTATTACCTAGTCGATTACGATGACGCAGGTACACAAGGCTACTATGTTGATGTGTACGATGCCGACACCATCTATCACTACTATGCAGGTGAAAACCCGACCAATGCTGATATGCAATTGCTTGGCGAAGATAACACGGGCTTCGGCGTAGAACCGATGACCGAGTTTATCAACAACGAAGATCGCACGGGCGATTGGGAAACCAAGCTTGATGAGATTGACGCTTACGATAAAGCAATGTCTGAAATGGCTAACAGTGAGGAAGACTTTGCCAATGCTAAGTTCGTCATTAATGGTGACATTGACGCAGATATGGAAGCTGTTGTCGGACATGATGGCAAACCAATTTTAGACGATGATGGCAACCCGATTATGCTTCCAAAGATTGATGCCAAAGATCCTTACCTGTTCTTGAAGCCGTCAATCATTCCGGATGCTAACGGGAACACCATTGTTCCATCATCTGCTGAGTATCTTACTAAGCAGATTAATGAAGCAGGCTGGAAACTGTACGTTGAACGGTTAGCGGCTGACATCCACAAGGACACCAACACTCCAGACACCAGCGATCAAAACTTCGGTGGCAATAACTCTGGTGTAGCGATGGCTTACAAGCTGTTCGGGCAGGATCAAGAAATGTCGATGCAGAAGTCGTTGTTCAGTCGTGGCATCATGCGGCGCTTGCGCATGCTGACATCGTATTGGTATGCCAACGGTGAACCGGGTATCAAGGAAGATGATGCGAACAACTTCGTTATCACCTATACGCCTAACCTGCCTAACAACGATACCGAGATTGTCCAAGACTTGGTTCAGCTTGCTAACACGGGGCTGTTTAGCGATCAGACGTTACGTGCGTTTGGTGCTGTTGTCACTGGTGTATCTGCTGATGCCGAAGAACAACGTATCAAGGAAGAACAGAAGACAGCTGAGGGCCAAGGCCAGTTCGACGGTGGGCCATTGCAAGGCGTTAACCCAGTTGATTTAGCAGCGGCTAAGCAGAAGGCACAGCAGAATCTGCAACAAGCAGGTGAGAAACCTATGTCACCGACCGACTTTATCTTGAACGCCCAGCGTGGTGGTAAGAATGCTAAGTAAGAAGCAGATGCGTAGGCTGATTAGATCAGTCTATGGTGCCAACACGGTATATGGCAAACAGATTGAGCAATTATATAGACGTGCTAATCGCCAAATTAAGGGTGAAATTAGCGCTTTTATTGCTTCTAAGGCTAATTGGTCAGGAAAACCATCAAAAAACGATCTGGAGGACGTGAGGCAGCAATTAATCGAAGCTAACGAAGATACGGTGGCTCCCCTGGTTGCTGTTTATCTTTCTTCGATTACTTTGGGCCACCCGAACAATGGCGACTTGGAAACTGCTAGGGTTGCTTTACCGATGATTAAAGTAGCCAAGCAAATGCACCGAGTAATGGCTAGGCAGGAGAAACGAGTGCCGAGCGAAGTGGGGCGTATCTCACAAGAACAGCACACGATTACTCCAGAGCTTCACCAGATGCCACCTAATTACAATGCGATGCTTCAACAAAGTGTGTCACGTACACAAGCACAACAGCAATCGCCTGCAAGTATGATCAACCGTGATGTTCAAAGCACGGTTACTCGTATTAAGGAGCTTGCCAAACAGGCCAGTATGACTAATGAAGCAAGCATTGATTGGGCTAAGAAAGTAGACCGCATTCTTACTGGCACCAAGTCACATGGTGGGGCTAGTCGAAAAGCCCAACGTATCATACGAACAGAGTCATGCCGTCAATTGAACGGAGCAACAATTAGTGACTTCAAAGCACGTGGGGTTACTAAGTACCGCTTCTTATCATTGGAAGCTGTTAATTCGTGCCAAGAATGCACTGATTTAGATGGAAACGTGTATGACGTGGACGATGCCCAGGAGGGTGTCAACTTGCCACCAATGCACCCCAACTGCCAGTGCTGGATAGTTGAATATGAAGACGAATAGTCGATGCAGAAATGCACCGGCTTTTATTTTGGACTTTTATCGTGGCAGTCGGTAAAGAACAACGAATTCGCCGCCGGGCGTTAAACGAGTATTCGTCGCTGGACGTTAAACAGGAGGATTTAGCTATGAACGGAAACGATAAGAACAACAACCAAGATGTGGTCGAACCAAAGGAAAACGATCAACAACAAGAACAGCCTAAGGAAGAGCCAAAGGAAGGAAAGAACTTTACTCGCGAAGAACTAGCCAATGCCGTTAATGCACAAGTTGACAAGGTTAAGAGTGAACTAACGAAAGAATTCAAGAAGACCCTTGCCAATGAGGTTGCTAAGGCGCGAGAAGACGGTGAAAAGCGGGCGAAGATGTCTGCTGATGAACGCGCTGAAGCTGATCGTAAGGCGCTTCAAGAACAACTTGCTCAAGAGCGGGCCGATATTGAAGCCCGTGAACGCAAACTCAACACTCGTGATGCTTTGGCCGCTGCCGGACTGCACATTCCTGCCGAAGATGTTGATCTGTTTGTCCAAAAGGATATTGACACTACGCATCGCATGATTGATCGGTTCAAGGCGTTGATTCAAACGGAAGTCAAGAATGAGATCCACCAGCGGACTGCTAACAAGGAGATTCCAAAGTCCGGGGTTGATGCTACTAAGACTGTCCCAACAACTAAATCATTTGACCAGATGAGCTACATGGAGAAACGGCAACTGTTCCAAGAAGACCCGGCCGCTTACCAAGCTCTGAAAGACAAGAGTGCCAACTAACAAGGAGGAAATATAAATGGCAGACGATTACTTTACTCTATCGAAGGCTATCATTCCTGAAGTCTTCACTGATTATGTACAAAACATTTCAACCAAGACTAACCGCTTCATTCAATCTGGTATTACTACCAGCAACTTCGACATTGGCAACCAATTACTCCAACCGGGTAACGTGCTGACGATGCCTTACATCAACGATCTTTCCGGTGCTCCACAAGTATGGAACGATAAGCACGACATCGAAGTAGCTTCCACGACTACTGGCACCCAATACGGGTTCAAGTTCGCTCAAGTAAAGAGCTTCGGTCGTACTGACTGGTCCAAGATTTATTCCGGCGCACCAATTGACCAAGTAATCGCTTCTCGGTTCGGTGCTTACTGGGCACGTGTTGACCAACACCAACTGCTGAACGTGGTTAAGGGCACGCTGAGCAACACTGATATTGCTACTGCTAAGGTCTTTGATGACTCTAGCAACAACTTCAGTGCTCGTGGTTTCCTGGCTACTATCGCTAAGATGGGCGACCTGCAAGACAACGCCTTCTCTGTTATCGCTGTTAACTCTGCGGCATATGCCCAGATGAAGGCTAACCAAATGGTTGATACCCAGATTCCACAAAACACGGTTGTATCTCCATTCGGTACTTACAACGGCATGCGGATTCTGGTTGATGATGATATTCCTTTGGACGGTCAAGTTGCTACTAGCTACATCTTCCGGACTGGTTCTGTTGGCTACAAGGTACAAACTCCAGAGAATGCTGTTGAAGTATTCCGTGAACCATCTAAGCAAGGTGGTCGTACCAGCGTTATCAACCGGCGTTTGGCTGCTACACACGTTATGGGTACTACTCTGTCAGCTAGCGCCCTGGGTACCATCAACGATGAATTCGACCCAGAAAAGCTTACTGACGGCACTATGTGGGATTGCGTTGTTGACCCTCGTAAGATCGGTATCGTTGCCTACAAGGCCAAGATCGACAACGACTTCATTCCAAAGCAGAAGGCCCAATCTACTACTGGCGGCGGCAACGGTGGCACACCTAAGACGGGTAAGTAATAAGGCGGTGATCTGAATGGAGAATAACAGCGAAGTTCAGAGCATCTTAAACACGGTTAAAACCGATAAAGGAATTGCTGATGCAAGCCTTGATGATGTGCTCACCAATTACATTAAGCAGGCTTCGGATATGGTCTGCTTATATGTCGGTGAGGATAAACTTCCGTCTGTTCTGGAGGTTATCGTTATCCGAATGGCAGAAGCGCATTATGTCCAGTCGTCAACCGATGCTGATGGTACTAAGTCGTATAGTGAAGAAGGGGCCAGCTGGTCTTTTCAAGACAACGAGCTAGACCCGTACACAGCACTGCTGAACCAGTACCTCGCCAATCGTGATGGTAAAGGTTCGAGAGGGCGTGTTGTGTCATGGTAGCAAGACGATTTAGGCCAATCACGCTGGTGACGGTGAAGAAGGTCCATAGTGCGCTTGACGATAAGGAGATACCATCATTCCAGACGGTTATGGCCCATGTAACCGAAGTCAACGGTGCCCAATTGCAGAACGACCTGTTCGGGAAGCAATACACCATGACCTGGGTTGCACGGGTGCGGGGTAACGTGTTCGCTAAGTATGTCTTTTATCCACGATTAGGTGTGGAGGACAAGTACGTCAACAAGCGGAGTTATCTCACGGTGGTTCAGATCCGCAAGCACGCCAACCGAACTGATATTTACTTTGCCAATGATACGGGGGTGACGAGCGATGAGTTGGAACAATGATCACATTCCAGAGATTGATCTGGGGTATGAAATGGATAAACAATCGTTCGCTGAACTAGCCGCCACACTGGATAAGAACGGGTTCGGTGATGCTGGTACTCAATTGCGGAACATGGCTGCCGATGCTGACGTTCAAGTTGACAGGGCGGTTAATGGTGAAGCCAACGCCGTTGTTAAAGAGGTAACCGACCTCATCAAAGAGCGGCAGTACCACAGCAAGTCTGGATATGGTCCGGAATCGCCTGCGTTTGATCGTAAGGTAAACAACCAACATTTGGTTGATACCGTCAAAGATCACCATGACGATAACAAGCACCGTATCTTTTCGAATATCACCAACGGCGGGTACAACTACTCACAAGCATTCGAGTTTGGCCTACTGACCCGTGATTATCCAGCACACCACCCATTCGAGGACACCGTTCATCATCTGGGGCTGAACCAGCTTCACGGTGAGTTTGACGACAAGGTAAACGAAGCAATCAGAAGGGGGTTTAGTTAATGCCGCCTTCAGTAGCGCTGTATTATGCGATCGTTGAAGCCATCAACAAGGCAGGAGTTACCACTTATTCAGCATCACAAGATGTCGAGAACATGGAACTCCCTATCTGCCGGGTGCAACTATTGACCAGCAACTCGACGAATCAATTCGTCAATGCCCGTCAATATGAGCACACTTTCCAGCTTGATGTCATAACCGCACAGGACGGCCTAGAAGAGGGTTTAACTATTGCGTATAAGATTATGCACAAGTTACGTCAAATTGGCGTAGAGGGCTTCCTAGTGGATATGAACGGGGAACCAAGCTTAACGTCAATGGTGGATAGTTCAACTAACCGCATCTTAAACAGACAAATCATCAGAGTTAATTACGACATTATCGAGGACACCGCTTTTTAGTGGCGTTTTTTAGTTAGGAGGAAAAATAAATGCCAGCAACATTAGACGGCAAGAAAATTGTCGGCGCACACTCTGCCAATAAGGTTATGTACTACTACAAGTTAATCAAGCACGAAAAGACGGGTACTCCGTGCCATATTCTGGGCACGCAAGGTGCTTCATCCGGTACTAACACCAAGGCACTTGGTACTACCGCTACTAAGCAATTCAACGTCAAGGACACCGGCTCTATTAACCAGCAACGAGTAGTCAACGTTGTTATGACCACCGGTGACGGGTTCAAGACCGATGTGGCCCGTGACCTGTACTACACCTGGGAACACGGTGAAGAAATGCTCTTATACCGGGTAGACTGGAACACTCTGCGGACTGTCAGCGGCAAGCAAGTTGTTGATGCAGAAATGGCTGTCGTGCTTATTTCAGCACTGCCAGAGACCGAAGCCCTTAACACTCCAGTGAGCCAGAACGTTACGTTCGAAGTGCAGGGTGCTACACGTCGTTATGACGAAGACGGCTACCCATTCACCCTTACCAAGGAAGATTTCGATGACGGTATCTTTACCGACACCATTAAATACTTCAACTTCGGTAAGCCAGGTGACTTTGGTGTTGACGAGAACGGTGAAGTTATCGACAACACGTCCGATGATTCACACGCTGGTGACCACACCGCTACTATTGGTCTGGACGGTTCCAAACCTGCGAGTAACTCCTAGTCCGGCGCCAGCTCAACCAACACAACCGGAAATCACGCAACCAACACAGCCTACTACGGCTTAATAAACGGTAAGGCTCGCCTATGAAATACACAGTACGCAAGGGCGGGCGTTTTAAGGAGGATAAATATGTTAAAGATTAATGGTCATGAATACGGCTTGAAGTTTGGCTTTACGTTTGCTGAACGACTTACTAAGGATTACTCCACCGATGATGCAGAAGGATTCCGCCGCTTAATCGGTCAAATTGTAGACGGTGATCCAAAGGCCCTGGTAGCTGGCTACCGCTACGCATTAGATGTACCAGCAAAGCAACTGCCGTCTGCTCGTGATGTAGCCAATGCTCTTGAAGCCAACGGCACGTTCAGCAAGGGCGATGAAGCTTTCAAGGAACTTTGCGAAGAAATGAAGAAGTGCGGTTTTTTTCAGATGAACCTGACGTATTACTTAAATTCCGTCAAGAGTCAAGTAAAGAACGCCAAAGAAGCTTTATCCGGTATTACGAACAAAGACGACAAGCAAGCGGCAGAAGTAAGTCTGCGGCAGGCGGAAGCAATGGAGAAGGAACTGAAAGCTCGCCTAAAGAAGTTAGGGCTTTAATTAATCGCTGGGACCAAGATATGCTGAACCGTCTTAAAACGGCGAACACGTACCTTGGCCCTTTTACTCCACAAGATCTATACAGGCTCACACCAGCGCAGTTTGAATACATGCTGGCAGGAGCACAACAGCGATTGCTTAATGATCGAAGCTATTCTTTCCAACTCACTAAGGCTACTGTGCCAGCAGTGCTAGTTGATAAGAATGACAACGATGATGCTATTTCTAATGATCTTCGGAAGAGTCAAGAAGCGATCAGCAACTTTAATAATGCTGAATATCAGAAGCAACAACGAGAGAAAGCTGAACGCCAGAAGCAATTTCGTGTTGTCTTTGGTAAGTATCTCAATCGAAAGCGTAAGGGAGGAGGTTAAACGTGTCTGAAGTTTTAGTAAACAAAATCGTACGAATAACTGGTGAGGACCGCTTAACCTCTGTCATTGCTCGAACTAATCAGGCAATGGAGAACCTGCAGCAACATATGTCGTCACTGGGGATGAAGTTCAATTCTAGCGCTACCGATACTGCAGGTTTCCGAACATCACTAAATGATGTTAAAGCGAATGCTAGTCAGACTGACGAGTCACTGCATAAGCTTAACAACACGATTGATAAGCTTAAGGGCGACAAAAAAGTTAAATTTGACGCTGATACTACCGAAGCCGATAGCAAAACTAAGCAACTCGATGATGCCATTAAGCAACTCGCTAAAGACGATCCGGTAATCAAGCCAAAGTATGACGACAACGGAACTAATGAGAAACTGTCGTTATTGCAACGAGCAATCAATCGGGTTAAAAAGTCTGGTGGTTCATTAACTAAGAGCTTCGTGTTCGGTAATCTGATTGCCAACGGTATTCAATCAGCTACTACTAGCTTAAAAGGCTTTGCAATTCAAGGCTTTCAGGCCGCACAAGCTGGGACATTAGTCGCTAATCGTTGGAAATCACTGGGTATGACCGCTAGCGAAATTAAAGCCACCGGTGCAGCAGTAGCTGATTTGAAAGAAAACACTGGTATGACTGGTGCGGCAGTTGGTAACTTAGTTACTCGTTTCTACGGGCTGACTGGTAGTGCGCGGCAAGCCATTGCCTTGTCGAAGGGGGTTGGTTCAATCACCGATTCGCTCCGGCTATCTGGCAATCAAGCAGATGCATTTGCTAACGGATTAACTCGGATTGAAGCATCTGGGAAAGTCACCAGCCAGTCACTTGGTCGCCTCGAAAAACAGGCTCCCGGTCTTACTGCTGCCTTGCAGAAAGCTAGTGGAATGAGTAAGAAATCGTTTGATGACTTGCTTAGTTCTGGCAAGATGACTGCTGACCAGTTCAACGATATTTTGGAACGGGCTTCTAAGTCATATCGAGAGAATGCCAAAGGCTGGGATAGCACCACGCAGGGTGCGTTAAATAATATCAAGCAAACATGGGCCAATTCGTGGAAAACGATGATGGCACCACTAGCACAGAGTTCTGGCCAAGGACTTGGTGCACTGTCCAAGTCGCTCCAGACGTTGCAACCTGAATTCAAGCAATTAGGGGAAGCCGTTGCGGAATTAGCTACGAAGTTTGCTAAGTGGTTAACTCCACAGCATGCCAAAGACCTGGGAGAGATTGTTAGTTCTCTTGGTAGAATGGCGGTCGTCCTGGGTAAAGGTGTTTGGAAAGCTGTCACCATTCCACTCAAGTTAATTGGCAAAGCAATCAATGCCATGTCTGGTAAGAAGGGCGATGCACTAGATAGTGTTGCAACTGCGCTGGACCACATTAGCAAGAATAAGATTGCGATGGGCATTCTTGAAGGCATCGGTGCTGTTTTGGCTACTCAGTTTGCTTACAGCAAGCTGTTTAAAATTGCAGACGGCATTGGATTAATTGGGCACGGATTAGGTAAACTAACTGGCCTCAAATTTACGGGCCACTTTTTAGGCGATGCTCTATCAAACTTAGAGAGAATTTCCAAGGTTCGCATTGACCCCAAGAAATGGCTAATTGGTGGTAAAAACTGGGCAAAAGACCTGTTTGCACCAGCACCAGAAGAAGCCCTTCGATCTGGGAATATGGCTGGAGGTAACTTTATTACTCGCTTTGCCGCTAAGACAAATGCTTCACGATTTGCACAGGTTGGTCGTTCTCTTGGCGGCCGAATTATCTCGGGCGTTGGCTTAGCCATTGAAGCTTATGACTTGGTTAAAGATGTTACTGGTGCATTTACTACGCATAATGGAACTACTCGTTCACGTGATATTGGTAAAGCCGCAGGTGCTGGTATTGGTGCCGGTATTGGTTTCTTCTTCGGGGGACCTGCTGGTGCGGCGCTTGGTGGCCTTATTGGTCGTGCAATTGGTGGAAAGATTGGTCCATCCGTCGGAAAGTTTGGCAATAGCATTGGCAAAGTCTTAGACGATATTTTTGTCAAACACGACTGGGGTAAAGTCTGGTCGACGATAGGTAAAGGATGGCAATCATTCTGGAAAGGAATGGGCGACTGGTGGGATAAAACCATCGGCAAGAAAGGATCACATTCCGGCCATTCTAAAGAGCCAAGCCAGCACGAGATTAAATCATTAGGCGGCAACCACTACTCGAGGGCAGATATTGCAAACATCAAGCAGATGAATGCAGCCGTCAATGCGTACATCAAAACACTGCGGACACTCAAATCAACGATCAAGAAGAATGACCCGACCAAAGAGCTTAATTCGATGAACAAGTCTTTGAAGCAGTCGGCTAAGTATTGGCTGGCTGTTTCTAAGCCGATTAAGCAAGCTTCTAAGTCTTTCCAAAATATGAAAAAGCCGCTCGACACGATCAGTAAGTCTATGAGAGACTTAACCGGCAAGAAGAGCGGCTTAGGCACGTTTGATAAAGATCTAAGCAAGCTTGAAAAGGATTTACATCGTTCAAAAATTGGTGAAGAGTTCACTAAGCTTAGCAAAGAGATCAAGAAGAGCGATCTGGTTAAGACACTGCAAAGGTTGACTAAGGAAATTCGCGAGTCAGTTAAATACTGGAAAGAGTTTGCTAAGCCAGTCAAGCAGACGACTAGCGAATTCCAGAAGTTCAGCAAGGAATTGAAGCCATTTAACGGCAAGAACAACCCACTCGATCGTCTGGAAAAGAGTGTTGAGAGTTTAACTAAGACACTCAAGAAGGACCGCTTCGGCAATGAGCTTGCTAGACAAATGCAGATTGCCAACAAGTCGATGAGCGGTCGGGGTTCTGTCGAGTCCAAGTTCTCTAGCATGACACGAACGATTGAACGAGACCTGTCACAATTCAGGTCATCATTCAGCCGTGATTGGCAACGGGTATGGTCTGAATTGACCAACGCCCCAGAACGGTCACTTAGTCGAGTTCTAAGTATTGTAACTAACCGCCTTGATGCTATTGAGGGCAGGGAACGTTCCTTTACTTCCAAGTTCCTTAGTGGTTGGCGGAGCTGGAACGATTCCGTTGTCAGCGAGATGCGGTCAGCGTTTGATAAGTTGCCTGGTATTGCTCAAAAGGCTATGTCAGACATTATCAGTCGCTTAAATCGTGGTATTTCCGGTATTAACGGGGTTATCAGTGACTTTGGCGGTGATAAGAAACTGTCAACGATCCACTATGCACGCGGAACATTCGCTCACCCTGGTGGCAAGGCTATCGTTAATGACGGTCTCGAAGCCAACAAGACGGAGCTGATCTGGCAACCGTCCAAGGGTTGGGGAACTGCACAGGGTCAGTATGTTGTTCGTGACCTCGAAGCTGGTTCAATGGTGCTTGATGCTAAGCGGTCGGCTCCTTATCTGGCAAATGCTATGTTCCCACACTATGCCGAGGGGACACTTTCAGAAGCCGAGCAGGATAAGATATCGCAGGAGTTCATCAACAACCCTATTCAAGCTTCAAAGAACTTGGTTCTGAAGATGACTGACTGGAATTCAAACGTTCCGGTTGTATCTGATCTTGGTGAAGCAATGGCTGTTGGTTTCTCACGTGGTATCGCTAACGTGTTGAAAGACTTGCTGGGGATCATCAAGGAACCAATCAATGGTGATTGGACACCTGTTATCAAGTCTGCGGCACGGCTACTTCATGTATCACTATCTGCTGGTCAAATTGGTAAGCTTCTTCGCCAAATTCAAACCGAATCTGGTGGGAAAGAGAAGCAAATCCAGCTAGGCGGTAGTGACGATCCAGATGGTGACGGTTCTGGTCGTGCTGTTGGGCTACTCCAATTTAAGCGAAGCACCTTCGAAGCCGACCATGTTCCTGGGCACGACAATATCATGTCTGGATTCGACCAGATTTTGGCTGCTATTGCTACTCTTAATCGTGGTGGTGAAGGTGGCTGGGGCAACATCGGTAACGGTCATGGCTGGGCTTCTGGTGTCCATATGACCCACCGGGACTACGCCCTTATCGGTGATAATGCGGAACAAGACGAGTACGTCATTAACCCATATAACGGCAATGCGCTTCCGCTAATGCAGGACGCTTACCAAACGATGTCCAATAACCACCCAGAATGGCGAACACCAGCTAACAGCGCCTTTAACGATCAAGTGATCGCACTCATCAAGACGGCGGTTGACAAGCTTGATAACATCGACATTCACCCACACGTATCTGTTGATGAAGTCGCACGACCCGTCAACAAGTACAATGCCAAGAATTATATTCTAAGGAGCTGATATTTTGATCAAAGTATTTTCTGACAGAAAAGATAAACCGACCAGATACCCGTTCCTGAAACCGGGGTCTATGGGAGTTGGTTCACCTGGCCGTTATCTTAGCTATGACCCGATCGAGTATGCTATCTCAAAGGACGGCATTAACTGGACCAGCAGTTTCGATGACCCTAACCTGGACGGTGCTTACTGCTACAAGGCACCGGACGTGCAACCAGCTAACCCAACAGACAACCTGCAAAAGATTGGCCTGATGGACGGCTCACGGTTGCTGTCGACATCGTACAGCACGCGTGAGCTGAAGATGGAAATCTACTTTGAAGGAATTGATGAAGGCGATGCAGAGCTGGCTTACGATGCTTTGCAACGCTTTTTAATTTCCCGGGATCCTTATTGGATCTGCTTTGCTAACTGGCCCCAGCGTATGTACTATGTCAAGGCTAAGCTGGCAGCACCTACCTTTGCTGGTGATCGGCACTGGACGTGTGAGGTTGCCTTTACTGACCTAATCGGATTAAGCCGGAGTGTAGGAACGACACAGGACCCCGTCATGGGCTTTGGCAACAACTATAACGCTGCTCCTCAATACACGTTCAATTCGAATAGCTTCACAGTCGTTAATCACAGTGATGTCATGATTGACCCTGAGCGGCGGGGCCATCCTTTCAAGTTGACCCTTCAAGGACAATCGAGTGGCGACATGAAGATCACCAATAAGACGACCGGTGACGTGTTTACGCGCGAAGGCGTTCAGGATGCTGATGGTAAGATGCTAAAAGGCTCGGACTTCAACGGTACCTATGTCATCGATGGTGTGCGCCCAACATTAAACGGCAAATCTGATGATTACTATACCAACAAGGGGGTAATCACTTTGCAGATTGGCAAGAACGACTTCCAGATTGACAATTTCAGTGGCACAGTAACTTTTGACTATCCGGACTGGTGGTTATCATGACGGAACATCAGTATGTAATGGTAACTGATATTTTTCCTAGCAAGATTGTCGGCAATGGTGAACGGGTTGATTGGCAAGATTTGAACAAGTCTTTCAAAGTTAACATGCAAGTTAGCACCGCCTATGAGATCAGTTTCACCATGACGTATACGAAGCAGTATGCGGCCGCTTTTAACTTTGTTAAGGAGAAACACTACGTTCAGTATAAAGGTGAGTGGTATATCGTCCAGCAAGTTGAGAGCCGTAATGATGAGAATGGCATGGCGACACTTCAGGTCACCGCAACTCACTTCGTAATTGATGCACTAAAAGATATTCGTATCGATCAAGCACCGCCTACTGAGGGCAACCCTGAAGTTTCTGGTAGTGACACTGGTAACAGTGACGGTGATAGCGGAGACCAACAACCGGGAATTGTGACTAAGCAGACAGCCGTCCAGCAGACATACACGCTAGATGACCGTCTTAGTCACTTTTTTAATCCTAACGATTGGGGACTTAAATACGTCCTACATGGTGACTTCCCACAGGCTGCAGTTGATTGTACTGGCTCGCTTTACGACTGGTTGAACAACAATCTGAAATTGTATGGTGCTTATTGGGTACCACATGACAGTACGATTGACATCTACGATTTGGCCCACTTTAAGCAGCCAACTGGGATTACTCTGCGCTATCTGCATGATATGACTAATGTCGATATCCAGTCAGATGTGACCAACTTGGTCAACGACTGCTGGGTATACGGTGGCAAGATGGAAAAGGATATCACGACTGAACTGGGCGCTGGCGGCCAAACCAACGGGGCTACTGAACCTGTAAATGGTGATTGGACACCCGTTATGCAGAATGCCGCTGAATTGGTTGGCGAAAAGCTGTCTAATGCAGATATTGCAAACATTAAAAACCGTATTCGCATCGAGTCAAACGGTAACGAGACAGCAGTTAACAATTGGGACAGTAACGCCGCCGCTGGGCACCCTTCAAAAGGACTACTGCAATTCATCGACAGTACGTTCAACTACTACTGCCGTCCGCCTTTTACAAATACCATGCATGGGTTGGATCAATTGGTAGCCATGATGAATATTCCGGATTGGCGTGACCAAATTGCTGGGCCTGGTGGTTGGTCTCCACATGGGGCACCGATCAGCAAAGCCACAATCACTATTCAGCCAAAAGTGGACAACTCCTGGGGTTGGCCTTTTCCTTGCGGTGAGGGCCACTTCTTAGGTGGTCAACTGTTCGGCGTTAACGCTGGCGGTGGTTTCCGACCTAATGGTTTCCATGATGGCCTTGACTTTGGTTCAATCGACCACCCTGGTAACGAAGTACACGCCATTCACGGCGGTAGATGCACGATTAGCCGGGCATGGGGTAACGGTGGTATCAACTGGTACTGTGTTATCCAGGATTCTTCCGGGCTTAACGTTGAGTATCAAGAAGCATTTGGTAGCGCAAGTAATATCACGGTTAACGTTGGCGATGTTGTTAAAACAGGCGATGTAATTGGTTATCGGACAACTAACCACCTGCACGTTGGGATCACTCGTATGTCTATACCAGCGGCGTTTGGCCATGCCTTCAGCAATGACGGTACATGGATTGACCCATTGGCAACTATCAAGAACGGTACTGCTGGTGGAACTGTACCTAGTGATAGCGGTGATGATGCTGGTACTACCTCAACTACGACAGAGGAATACTACTCACTGGTCTATCACTTTGAAGATCAGGACAGTATCAACAAGTATGGCCGACACAGGGGAGCCATTCTAACTGTTGATAGTATCTACGATATGAACGCCCTAAAAGCATACGCAGACACGACCGTTCAGCATGACCCGCAGGCAACACTGACTATCAGTGGCTATCGGGGCTCGGAGCTGAATACGCTGGGCCAAGTAGTCCACCTGCTAGTCCCTGAACGGGGTCTGGACACTGATGTCATGCTGGTAGGTATCGAGGGTAACGATCGCTACTTTGACCCTAATGGCGAAGTCACGTTGACCTTCAACAACAATGGGCTGGCTCTCAAAGATGTCAACGAAGCTATTCGCCAAGACGTCAAGGATATCAACACGAACAACAACCCGCTGGACTACTATGGGGCGCTGGGAGCACGTCAGGAGGACCACTGGGCCAACCTGAGGTTTACTCCCAATCAGGTAAAACGGATGGTCGACTATAGCAAAGGAGGCAAGGACAATGGCGGACAAGACAGCTCCGGGAAGTCAAAGCAGTGACCAGTTCCCGGAAATTAAACCAACTAAGCCTACGGATGATACGCCTTATATTTCGCCAGTCATCGGTAAGCTGGGCTACGACACTGAACGTCCTTGGCTGTTTGGCTTGGGGACTTCGCCTAACAACGGTGTCGACTTTCACGTGTTCCTTTCATTTGACGGGCTGAATTTCGACGACAACGACATCGACAAGATCTGGAACGGTGGTACTGCCGATCGTGTCAAAAAGGAAGTCGACAGTGCTACTGCCGAGATACCTCAGGCGGTGTCGAATGCCAATGAAGCCGTCAAGAAAGCCGATTCAGCGGTAGCTAACAGCAAGGTGAATTCCGATGCTATTAAGGCAATGGCCAGTGCCCAAGTGGCGGCTGATGAGGCACTGAAGTCAGCATCAGCAGCGGCTATGAATGCGATCAGTGATGCTAACAAACACGTATCTGATGTCGAATCAGCTGTTAGTCAAGCGCAAGCAAGTGCGGCTAGTGATAGTAAGCAACTCCACGATGGGATTACCTCAGCGGTTGCTAGTGCTAAGGCGGCGGCTGACGATCTGAAGGTGCAAGTTGGCACTAACTCAGCGGCAATCGTCAAGAACAGCGACGCTATAGCACTCCAGAGTAAGTCAACCAGCGGTGCTATCAACGAGCTTAAAGTCGCTCAAGGCAGTACACAGGCAATCGCTAAGGATGCTCAGTCTAATGCGATTGTTGCTACTCAGACGGCTAGTGCGGCTAACCAGACGGCACTGGACGCTAAGGGTGAAGCTACTACGGCTACCCAAACAGCTAGTGAGGCATCGGTAAAGGCTGACAATGCCCAGAGTCAAGCTACCCAAGCGGTGCTGACGGCCAGTGGCGCCAGCGTGGAAGCAACCAACGCCCACTCAGAAGCAGTGCAAGCGACGGTCACGGCTTCTGGTGCGGCTGTCACGGCTACGAATGCTAACAGTCAAGTGCTACAGCTGTCAGCGGCGGCTAACGAGATATCCGAGCGGTTATCAAGTGTGGAGACGGCTACCAGTGCTGGGGCTAGTGCTAAGGAGCTTGCTGACTTAAAGCAGCAGGTCACTACCAACACCGAAGAAATCAGTGCCACCTCGAAGGCGCTCTCCGGCAAGGTCGACCAGACTACGGTCGACAATCAGAACAAGACGATCGAGAACTTGACCGGGCAAATCAACTTGGTTGCTGGCCAACTCGACAGCAAGGTCGACAAGTCGCAGATTGATACGCTGACTAAGGCGTACAAGGACCAGTCGGCTCAGCAACAGATCATGGCTGACCAGATCAAGAATGCGGTCACCGAGACAGCGATGAAGGACTACGTAGACAGCAAGGGCTACACTACCCAGTCAGCAGTCCAGAGTATCGTTGATCAGAAAGCCGATACGATCAGTGAGACGATCACCAGCCTCGACAAGAAGGTCGGTGACAATGCCGATGCGACGGATAAGAAGATCCAGGAGATCACGGCGTCGGTCGATGGTGTGCAGAGTACGGTCAAGAATAAAGCTGATCAGTCAACGGTTACCCAGTTGGCGAACACCTACCAGGTCAAGCTGACCGGATCATCACTTGCTAATGTTGCCTCCGCTGATATGGAGTGGACGAAGGGGGTCGACAATGACTATATCAATCTTGTTGACTTTGACGTTAGTAAGATCAAAAAGGGCACCCGGCTAGATCTTGAGTTCGATTACACAGCTGATGCGAAGGGCAGTGACTGTGATTTCTTTGTCCAGCTGGACGACACGCCTTGGATCATCTGGGGTATCGATTATACGCATGCAGTCAAAGGCCAGACAGGCCACTATCGCAAGATCATCGTTGCCGGTGATTGGAGTAAGGATAAAGCCAAGCACATTGCCATTCGGACGAACAAATGGAAGGGTACTTTGCACATCGCAAACCTAACCCTGACATCTGGTGAGAACGTTCAGACAGCCCTTAACATGTTAACGGATGATATGAACATGCGGGTTCAGAAAGGTGATCTGATTAGTCAACTCAATCTGGAAGCCGGGCGGACACTGATTCAGTCCCAAAAGATCTACATGGACGCTGACAGCGTAATCATGGGGCCGAATACTAAAGCATTCATTCCATCAGCAGCTATTACAAGTCTGGATGCAGGCAAGATCACAACCGGATATATCCGTGTCCCGATGAGTGACGGTAACGGTAACTCGATTTCAATCGGTAATGATGGGGTTAACATTGTGAGCAACAATCGGAATACCCCACTTTTCTCACAGAACAGAGGGACTGCCAAAGTTAACGTCAACGCTGCTGGGATGAGCTTCAGCGCTACGACTAACGATGCTTATGAACAACTAGGTTCATTTTCCGTACTGGTGGATAATACGGATGGGAGCTATGGCGATTCGACCAGTCTTAACGGAATTGGGTTCGTTGTCGAAACCCAACAACAGTATGGCTACCCATATGGTGGTGACTTCTTCTCATTAGCCCGTTCAATCAAAGGACCGCCATCTTACTACAATGGCTTTTTATATGAAGCCTCTGGTTCAGGCAAGCACGAAATTGGTAGTCACTTCTTTGATCCCGTCTACTTCCACCCATTCGGTGCCGATAACTACATCAAATCAACATGGGTTAGTTGGACAGGCTGGGATAACAATGAGCGTTATCCAGCCCTGGTACAAGCGGGCCCTATGGAGGGTGGCATTGCGTTTCCTAAGAGCGGAAGGGTAACACTTTTTGACGCCTCTGGGCATTACTTCACGCCAACGAAGTGGGGTGGCGATTACACCGACTTCCAGCACGCAGGACCAGGCAATGCCTATCACGACCCTAGTCAATCTATATAGGAGGCCAGGAGATGAAGAAAGAAGTCTATCTAACTGATACCGTGACCGATGAGTCCGGTGCTGATATTGCCGTCATGAAGGTTGTCTTGAACGGCGACGGCTCTACGCCTAACGTCATGACGGTTGGTACTGATAATCCAGTTGGCTTTAACGATGATGGTTCACCAATCTTTCCACAGATTGACGAAGACTTGCTAAAACAAGCTCAGCAAAAGATGATGGCGCAAGCTATTCAAATTCAAAAAGAGCTGACTAAGGAAAACGGCGGTGATCCGTCCAAAGTCAACGTGATTGGTGCTGAAATAGAAACCAAGCCACAGCCTACTGCTCAGCAAACCATCCAAGCTGCGATGATGAAAAGTATCGCATCGTTACAAATGCAAGTCGTGCAATTAAAGAAAGAGGTAGCTAAGAATAATGGAAACTAAAGATGTACTAACTAAATTAGCGGTTCGCAATGCTAACCTGGAGATCGAAAACGCAACATTGCAAGCTCAAAATGACGAGTTAAAACAAAAGATTGCAGAACTACAAAATCCAAAGAAAAAGTAGGTGATCAAATGGCAACTGATATTTTAGATCAGATGAGCCACTACAAATTCATCTACTTTGGGTTTGATCCAGCCGGAGAGAGTTCAACCAATCTATGGAAAGCCATCCCAGTTCTGAGCGGCTCTAATGATGCAATTAACTGGGTGGTTATTGCTGAGTTCCCACAGTTAGGCAACCTACGTGACGGCAACATTGCTAAATATAAGGATTACTATTGGATCACGGGGACGACCGGGTTATACCGGACTAAAAATTTTAACGGCTTCAAAGAGTTCGATACTTCCTTCTTACAACGCGATGGTTATAAGGACGTTTGGGCGCCTGAGTTTTTCACTGATTATAGTGGTGACTGGCATATTGTTTGGGGTGCAGTATCGGATTCACGCCATATTTATGTCGCTGATTTTGACCCAGCCACTGGTGAAGTTACTAACGCTTGGCAACCAGTCGATGAAGATCATGGCATGGACCCGCATATCTGGAAGATGAATGGTAAATATTACCTATCAATTGATGCCTATTGGTTATATGAATCAGATTCATACTTGGGCCCATTTACGATTATTAAGAATAATATTCAACACTCAAATGAGAGTAAATCCGTCTGGTATGAAGCCGGTGAGACTTTGATTGATGGCGATACCATTTACTTTTATTGTGACCATATTACTGGTTCAGTGCCCGGTGTGGCCGATTCTGGTGAAATGCTGGTGCAATCAGCTAATGTGAATGACCTAAGTAACTGGACTGGGCCCCAGGCGGTAGTTTCAACTATTAACATGCGGCATGGTTCTTTTTTAAATATGCAGGAAGTAACCAATGCTGAGGTTACCAGTGTAAAAATGAAACAGATTGGCGAATATGAACAGATCGTTAGTGTTAGTAAAGCGAACTATCGTCAGGCAATTAATGCTCTATCGACGATTTACAAGAAGATTGGAGTATTAGTCGGGGACAATTATTCATTTAACCCGCCACAACTTTCTCTGCCAGATGTGGGCTTTAACCGAGCCCTATGGCTCTATATTGTTCACTCGTTTGACACAATTAAACTATATCTAGATCAAGTCATTGGGATTTTTCGTTCCAATGGCTTAGCTAATATCAGAACTAAAAAAGATTTTGAAGACGTGAAAATAACTCGGCCAACAAGTCTGTTAATTGATACACATTATCAGAATGTGCTCAATGATAACTGGGCTCAGATTGAAATGGCTTTGAATGATCTGTTAAATGTTCTGAAGAAATTTCACATGATGAAGGAGGATAAATAATGGCAATTAAAGACTATTTAGTAGTAGATATAGAAAAGCCAGTAGCTACTTTTGCTGACTTGACTAACTACTTCCAAGGACGCGTGGGCGATGCTAAAGCCTATTGCAAGCTTTGGATTAAGTCAGGCTCTAACTCAGTTGACATGAGTAACAAGAAGATGCGCTTTTACGGAAAAGATAGTAATGCGACTCCGTTTGTTGCCGCTGGAGGCTTTGACGACGATCAACCAGGTGATGATCGCCAATTAGGCCTAATTACCTTTTACTTCCCAGACGGGATTTTTCAAAAAGAGGGTAAATGGCAAGAAGCATTTTTCAAAATTCAAGATGAAAACGGTAGCGATATTTCAACCGGCAGATTGTAAAATTTAAGTTGAACATTTAAGTGGACAGAAAAACCCATCAAGGTCTTTAATGGTGTTACCACACAATCCATTAGAAAGAAGGACCTTGATGAGCACCACTATTTTATCATT
>NZ_JAOVYZ010000013.1 GCF_026413145.1 Limosilactobacillus kribbianus
TGCAGTACCGCTAGTGCTTTGACCACCATTACTGTTCTGACCAGTATTTGCGGTATTACCGTTGCTAGTCGTCGAACCGGTATCACCAGTAGTATTCTTCGTGTAGGTGACCGTCGTGTCCTCACCAGGAGTGGTTGGCGTAACCGTGCTGGTCGTTGGCGTGTAGCCATCAACACTCGGAACGGTCTGGTTCGTTTTCACCTTGGTTGGATCGTTTGGATCATTCTGGTAGGTCTGGCCAGTGCCAATCTGCTTACCGTTTTGATCAACCGGAACAATCTGACCTAACTTCTGGTAGGAAACGGTCGTCGAGATGTTCTTTTGAACCGTTGGTTGGCCGGTGATCGTCTTCTGGGTGGTGTAGTAACCGTAGACGACTGGTACTTGGACATCGCTGTACTTCTTTTGGCTCGGTGTCCAGTCCGTGCCACTGATGACTTTGCCAGTGACCTTGTCGATCGTCACAGTCCGCGTCCAGGTTGAGGTCTGAACGTTATCGCCGGTTAGGGTTTCACCATTTGGTCCAACAAAGTGAACCGTGTAGGTGTAGTCCTTGCTATAAGTATCCTTGGCAGGCCACTTAGCACCGTTTGGATCGTTCGGGTTAATTGGTGTACCAGATTCATGTGGATCATTCGGGCCAAGTTGAGCCGTGCCGTGCTTAACCGTGACGGTGTAGGTTTGGTCAACGGATGGATTATTGTCGAAGTTCTGGCCGGTTGTTGGGTTAGTGATGTTCGTGACATCGTAACCCTTATTCTTCAGCTCAGTGATCGTCTTGGTTTGGTCATAGTTGATCGGTTGCCCACTCTCGCCAGTAACCGTGTCAGTGGTGATTGGGTTACCATCTGGATCAACATACTTGATAACTACCTTTTCAGTGTCAGTAGCTGGAGTTTGTGAGCTTTGGCTACCTTGATTTTCTGAACCTTGACTGGTTTGGCTGCCCTGGCTCTGGGAACCCTGACTTGGCTGACTACCTTGCGAGCCTTCGCTGGTTTGGCTGCCTTGACTCTGGGAGCCTTGGCTTGGTTGACTACCTTGTGAACCTTCACTCGGTTGGCTGCCTTGACTCTGCGAGCCTTGACTTGGTTGACTGCCTTGCGAGCCCTCACTCGTTTGACTGCTCTGGCTCTGGGAGCCTTGACTCGGCTGACTACCTTGCGAACCTTCGCTTGGTTGACTGCCCTGACTCTGCGAACCCTGACTCTGCTGACTACCTTGTGAACTTTCACTGGTTTGGCTACCCTGGCTTTGTGAGCCTTGACTTGGCTGACTACCTTGTGAGCCTTCGCTCGTTTGGCTGCCCTGACTCTGAGAGCCTTGACTTGGCTGACTGCCTTGTGAGCCTTCACTCGGTTGACTACCCTGACTCTGCGAACCCTGGCTTGGTTGACTACCTTGTGAGCCTTCACTCGTTTGGTTGCCCTGACTCTGAGAGCCTTGGCTTGGCTGACTGCCTTGTGAGCCTTCGCTCGGTTGACTGCCCTGGCTTTGCGAGCCCTGACTCGGTTGACTACCTTGTGAGCTTTGGCTACCCTGGCTGCCTTGACCGTTCTTCACATAGGTAACGGTGTAGACCCGGTTTGGATTATTAACCGTAACCGTGTCGCCACCAACGTAGGCCTTGTCTGGCGTGTAGCCGGCAATTGTTGGCGTGTCGATGACCTGATAGTGCTCCGTCAGTGGCTTCCAACCATTATCTTGGACAATCTGGCCCGTCACCTTATCGAGCACCAGATCGTGGCCGAAGTCGACCGTCGTGACACTGTCCTTTGGCGTCTGGTCACCGGCTCCAACGTAATGAACCGTTTGGGTGCCGTGAGCGATCAGGCTCGCCTTATCCGTGCCATTCGGGTACTTCGGACTGTTCGGGTCGCCTGGATTAATTGGCTGGCCCGGGGTGCCCGGATTCTGCGGTGTGACCGTGGTTGTCCCGTGCTTGAGGGTTACCACGAAGACCTGGTTCGTCGCGTCGTTATTATCGAAGTATTGAACCTGGGTGCCATAGTCAAAGCCATTGTTGACGAGGACGTAACCCCGATTCTCCAGCTGGGCAATCGTATCGGCCGTGCTGTAGTTAATCTGCGTGCCGGGCTTGCCGGTCAGGTCACCGGAATTAGTCCCGGCAATCTCCTGGTTATTATTGTCGAGGTCCAGGTAACGAACCTGCGCGTGCTGGTCGTTGACCGTTGGCGTGGTGTCCTTGGTATAGGTCACCGTGTAGGTCTTGTTCGTGTTCGGGCCAACCGTCTCGCCGCCAACATATTGCTGGTCCGGCGTGTAACCCTTAATTGCCGGCGTACCGACTACCTGGAAAGTCTGGGTCGTCGGCGTCCAGTCCGTGCTATCCGTGATCTTGCCGGTTACATTATCAATTGTCTTGGTCCGCGTAAAGGTCAAAGTCGAAACGTTATCCTGCGGCGTCTGGTCGCCCGCACCGACGTAGTGAACCGTCTGGGTACCCGTGGTCGTCAGGCTCTTGGCATCCGTGCCGGCCGGGTACTTTGGCCCGTTCGGATCATTGGGATTAATTGGCTGACCCGGCGTCCCTGGCGTGGTTGGGGTAACCGTCGTCGTGCCGTGCTTCAAGACGACCTTAAAGAGCTGCGGCGTTTGACTATCGTTGTCATAAACCGCGCCAGCTGGGAAGCCGTCGTTGACCAGGACATAGCCCGCATCGGTCAAGGCCTTGATCTCTTGTTGCGTACTGTAATTAATCTTGCTGCCCGCAGCCCCCGTCAGCGTGCCTGACGTGGCGAGCTGGGCATCGTGATCGTCCTGGTCAAGGTAAACCACCTCGGCGGCCTGTTGCTGCGTGTAGACTACCGGCGTGTCCTTGCCGGGATCCGTCGGTGTCACCGTTGTCTTGGCCGGCGTGTAGCCTGGAATGGTCGGCACCGGCTCATCTGGCGTCACCTTAGCGGGATTCTTCGGATCGGTCGGGTATTGCGGCTGGTCCACCCCGGGGATCGGGTCGCCATTGGTATCGGTTGGCACGATCTTGCCGTTCGGGGCATAGGTGACGTAAACGTTATAAGAATCAGTGGTCTGATCGACCTTGACTTGGTCAACATCCCGGTTATTTTGACTATCCCGGTCAACATTGGTCAGATGGTAACCCGCAATCACCGGTGACTGCTGGCTTGCCAAAGTTGGATTCGTGCTAGTCCACTTCAGGGTATCCTGGCCGGTAACCGCGTCGTGCGTCCCGGTCCCAACCCAATTCGAAGCCTGGGTGACGGGGTCGTGCAGTTCTTGACGATTCTGGTCCTGATAGTGGATGGTCCGGGTAACCGTCACGTTTTGGGTAACCGGGGTCGTCTTGTGAATAAAGTGGACTTCGTAAGTTTGATTCTTCGTCGAGTCATCATCGAAGACCAATTCCTGGCCCTTGGTGGTATCGGAGTTCGGCACCAGAACATAGCCCTGGCCCTCGATCGTCTTGATCTTGTCCGCGGTCGTGTAGCCAGACTTGGCGTTGGTAGTGCCGGTCAGGTTATCATCCCGGACTAAGTTGCCGGTGGAGTCATCAACATATTTAACTTCGATCGCCTGATTGTCGGGAGTGTAAACCACCGTGGTTTCAATATTCTTATCGGCCGTCGTGCTCAACGGACCAACAGAAGACTTATCCGGCGTGTAGCCCTTGATGGAGGGGCTGGAAACGACATCGAGGAAGTTGACTGGCGTTTGCTTCCAATCAAGCCAAACTGTCTTACCACTTTTCGCGTCAGTATAACCAATTTGCGATACTGTTTGTTAACCACATCATCACTGGCCTTAACACCATTATTATATTTATAGTGAATTATTTCAGATACTGTTTTGGTGGTTTTCTTATTAACCATTATCGTAGCTGGAATATCCGTGCTAGTAACTACCCAAACATTATGATGTAGCTTTACGTTGCGTATACCAAATTCAAGAACTGGTGATTCACCAGATACTTTAACTATACCTGCCCCAACATAACTGCCTGCAGGTGTATAGTCCCAAAAGCTCGTACCTTTTTGCCCAGTATTTGGGTCAATCCAAGGTAAGTCCGTATAGTTATTCGGTTGATCTGCATACATCCAACCATCGGAATGAACTGTTACTGTACTACCTGCCAAATTTAACGGTGTTCCATTATCTATTTTTGCGCATTCAGCATGGATATTAGTATCGTTATTTAACGAACTTAATACTAGATAAGCCGGCTGTTCATCACTAAAATTAACAACATTCTTTTGTTCATCGTCATAAAAGTATTTTACAGATACCTTAAGGCTAAGTGCGTCATACCAAAATCCAGCTGAAATATTATTATAAATTTGTAAATTAACAGGCACATTTTTTCTTGGTACAAAGTTACTAAAAGTATATACAGCACTTCTAATTGGCTTTCCATTATAAGAACTATTCTTTAGATTAGTGTAAGCAACTTGAACGATACTTTTTTCATTCAAAGTTCCGGCATCAGTCAAATATTTATATGAATGACCATATATATTCAAGTTTGCTGGTGTAGGGTTTGAAATCTGCTTACCATTATTAGTAACCTTTATTTCTGCATCTGTCTCTTCACCTATATTTAAAGATTGCTTTAATTCACTTGAGATAACTGTTTCTCCTGGCGTAAATTGCTGAACTGAGGTTGCCGGAGCTGTCGATTGGCTCGTCGCATCAGAGCCACTCTGGGCCGGCGTCGAATCCGCATTTGCCGAGCTTTGGGCCGCCGTATCACTCGGCTGAGCTGAGGCGGCGGTTGAACTTGGCGTGGCCGTGGAAGCCGGCGCGCTTGAGGCCGCGGCATTGCTTTGCGCTGGGGCACTCGAAGCCACTGGCTGGGCGGCACTGCTGGTGTCAGTTTGCGGGGTGCTGCTTAGCGCCTCTGAAGCTGCCGAACTCGTCACACCAGCGCGCAACGGCACGACGTTTTCCGTCTCGGCACTGTTCGCTGGCGTGACCTGGTTCGTCTGATCGCCACTTTGACTATTATTAGTATTCACCTGATCAGCGTTGGCGACCGGCGTGTTGGCGCCAAAGTACAGGGTCGTCCCTAGTAAAACCGAGGTCACGCCAATCCCCAGTTTCCGCAAGCCGTAGTGCGGCACCCGGTGTGAGTGCATGACTTCCTTCAAATATGTGTTATTTTTTGAAACCATCTTCCCAACTCCCCTCAAATTTTCAATTACTGATAATAATTGGCTACAAACCTAATATAATTAAATTCATAGTTTTCATAGTTTTCATGTCCATTTTAGAAAAAAAAGCAAGATTTTCCATCACTAAATTTATAATAAAATCAGCGTGAAACCTTGCCTTTTTCTGCCAAAGCGCGCCGTCAAGCGCCCTGCTGGCGATCGCTCTGACCCACCTGGCAAGCCAAAACTGCCAAGCTCTTCGGTCCAATATGATCAATTATTCAATTGTTGCGTAAAGGGAGTGGGACAGAACTCGCTTGCGAGTTCGTCTTCCCACCCCCGTCGACGCGGAGCAAGCCTATTTGGGAGGCTGGCTAGGCGTCCCGACGCGAAGCTAGCCTATCTGGTGGGCGTTGATTTATCAACGTTCAGGATCCAGCCAGCTACCGCGCTGCAGCATTTATAAGCTATATAACAGCAAAGAGGCTAGGTTAATTCCCAGCCTCTTTTGGCATACTAATTTGCTTTTTCTTGGGCGAGCAGCTGCTTGGCCGCCGCAATCTGGGCCCGGACCTGGTCAAAGCCGGTCCCGCCGTATGAATTCCGCCGTTGAACGGCCACCCGCGGCTTGAGGACCGTGTAAACGTCCTTTTCAATCCGCGGATCGATCTTTTGAAAGTCTTCCAATGAAATATCGGCGAGGTTGGTGCCGGTCTTGATCCCCTTTAGCACCAGTTCCCCGACGATCTCGTGCGCCTGCCGGAACGGGATTCCCTTAGTAGCCAGGTAGTCGGCCAGCTCGGTGGCGTTGGAGAAGTCGTTGTGGGTAGCGTGGGCCATCTTGTCCTTCTTGACCGTCAGGGTTTCGATCATCCCCGTCATCACCTTCAGGCTCGGCAGGATCGTCTTGACCGCATCGAAGACCCCTTCCTTGTCCTCCTGCATGTCCTTATTGTAGGCCAGCGGCAGGCCCTTCATCACCGTTAAGAGCCCCATCAGGTCACCGAAGACCCGGCCGGACTTGCCCCGGATCAGTTCCGCCATGTCTGGATTCTTCTTCTGCGGCATGATCGAGCTCCCCGTCGAATAGGAGTCGGCCAGCTCGATGTAGCCGAACTCGTAGGAGCACCAGTAGATGATCTCCTCGCACAGCCGTGACAGGTGGACCATCAGGATGCTGGCGTTGCTCAAGAACTCTAGGGCAAAGTCCCGGTCGGACACGGCGTCTAAGGAATTGGCGTAGGGCGCCGCAAAGCCCAGGTAGTCCGCGCTCAGCTTCCGGTCAATTGGGAAGGTCGTCCCGGCCAGGGCGGCCGCCCCCAGCGGCGATAGGTCGGTGTGCTGCATGTTGAACTGGAAACGCTCGACGTCCCGCTGGAACATCTGGAAGTAGGCCATTAGATAGTGGCCGTAGGAGATCGGCTGGGCGTGCTGCATGTGGGTGTAGCCCGGCATGACCGTCTCGACGTTCTCCGCCGCCCGCTTGACCAGGGCCCGCTGCAAGTCCTGCAGCGCATCCACGATCTTGGGCAGACGCTCCTTAACATAGAGATGGAAGTCGGTAGCCACCTGGTCATTCCGACTCCGCCCTGTGTGAAGCTTGCCGGCGACCGGCCCGATTTCCTTGGTCAAGAGGGCCTCGATGTTCATATGAATATCTTCATTTTCAACCGTAAAGGGCAGGCCGTCTTGTTCGAGCCGCTTGGCCAGCTTCTCCAAGCCGGCGATGATCTGGTCGGCATCCCCGGCCGAAAGAATTTTGGTGGCCTTGAGCATCTTCACGTGGGCCAGTGACCCCATGATATCCTCCTTAGCCATCTCCTGGTCAAAGGAAATGGAGGCGCCGAACTGGTCAACCAGGGCGTCTCCCGCCTGCTCGAACCGGCCGCCCCACATCCGTTTAATCGGCATCGTGAACCCCCTTTGCCTGGTTCTGCTTGCTCTTGTTCTGAACCTGGGCGTAGACCTTATCCGGTAGCTCCCACAGCTTGATGAAGCCGGTCGCAGCTTCCTGGTCGAACTCGTCGGCAGAGGTGTAGGTTGCCAGGTTCTTGTCGTAGAGGGAGTTTGGTGACTTCCGGCCTTCGCAGACCACGTTGCCCTTGAAGAGCTTGACCCGCACAACCCCGTTCACAACCTGCTGGGTCTGATCGATGAAGGCAACCATCGCCTTCATTAATGGTGAGTACCAGAGACCGTTGTAGATGATCTCGCTCATCTTTTGTTCGACGATCGGCTTGAAGTGGGCGACTTCCCGCTCCTGGGTCAGGTCTTCGAGGTCCTTGTGCGCCGCCAGTAAGACCGTGGCCGCCGGGCATTCGTAGATTTCCCGGGACTTGATGCCGACCAGCCGGTTTTCGACGTGGTCAATCCGGCCAATTCCGTTGTCGCCAGCGAGCTTGTCGAGCTTCTTGATCAGTTGATCCAGCGACAATTCTTCGCCGTTAATGGCGGTTGGGACCCCTTCTTTGAAGCTAATCTCCAAGGTGGTTGGCATGTCCGGCGTATCCTCGATGGCCTTGGTCCGGGCGTAAGCGTCAGCTGGAGCAGCAACCCATGGATCTTCGAGGATCCCACATTCATTGGCCCGACCCCAGAGGTTTTCATCGATTGAGTACGGGCTGGCCTTGGTGATCGGGACCAGAATCCCGTTGTCCTTAGCGTATTGAATTTCTTCTTCCCGTGACCAGTGCCAGTCACGAATCGGATCCTCGATCTTCATGTCGGGTGCCAGGGCGTGGATGCCGGCTTCAAAACGAACTTGGTCGTTCCCCTTCCCGGTGCAACCATGGGCGATCGCGGTCGCCCCGTACTGGTTAGCAACGGCAACTAATTTCTGCACGATCAGTGGACGAGACAGGGCAGATACCAGTGGGTATTTTTGTTCATACATGGCGTGGGCCTGCAGGGCTGGCAGTACGAATTGTTCGGCGAAGTCGCGCTTAGCATCGATCACCACGGACTTCCAGGCGCCGATTGACTCACCCTTCTTTTGGATGGCTTCCAGATCGAGCCCTTCACCGACGTCAATACAACATGCGATCACGTCATAACCCTTATTCTTCAGCCACGCAATTGCGACTGACGTGTCTAAACCACCAGAGTATGCTAATACGATTTTTTCTTTTGCCATAATTCTCGTCCTCCAATTACTTGATTTGTGATTGGTGACTAATATACGCTTCGACTGAATAAAAATCAACAATTATTCGCAAATTTCTTTTATTTTCGTAAAATATACAGAATTATTGCATAATAATGACAAAGAAAAAGCCCGTCACAATGCCATTTGCGGCCGATTGTGACGGGCAGATTACAATTTAATTTTCTCTTTTATAAGTTGCTCAGGGTTTCCTTGACGGTCTGGTTGACCAGCTTACCATCGGCTTGGCCCTTGACCTTTGGCATCACGGCACCCATGACCTTCCCGAAGTCCTTCATGCTGGAAGCACCGACGGCTTGGACGGTCTCGGTGACGATCTTCTTAACGTCGTCAGCGGAGAGCTGCTTTGGCATGTACTTCTCGACCACAGCCATTTCCTTCTTGGTGGCTTCGACCAGGTCATCCCGGCCACCCTTTTCAAATTCGGCCAGGGATTCCTTGCGTTGTTTGTATTCGCGGGCCATAACGGCAATCTCTTCGTCGCTCGTCAGGTCGTGGCCGGCCTCAATCTGGGCATTTTGGACGGCGGCCTTTAACATCCGGACCACGGCCAGGGTGTCCTTGTCACGGTTCTTCATTGCACTAATCATGTCGGCTTGCAGCTGTTTTAATAAACTCATTATATTTCCTCCTCTTGACGAAAAAAGCCCCCACCATCAAAAGGTAGGAGCAAACATTTTAGTAACGACGACCACGCTTGTTCTTGCGCTTCCGTGCCGCTTCAGATTTTAACTTCCGTCGTACACTAGGCTTTTCGTAGAATTCACGCTTGCGGTATTCTTGCAGAGTTCCGTTACGTGAAACTGAACGTTTAAAGCGTCGAAGAGCGTCGTCTAAAGATTCATTCTTACGAACGACTGTTTTTGACATGTTGATTCCCTCCCTCCGAGCTTAAAGTTACGTAACAAGGCTACGAAATTCGCCTTTTCACTACAAAAAGTATTGTACCTAATCCGACCCGGACTGTCAATAATTCTTTGCAAAAAGCTGACATTTATTTCGTTCTTATTTAAGAAGAAACGATTTTAATTCCGTCATCCGGCTTTTTTGCCCTTAATCACTCACCACAAATTTATTTTTTCCATCACAATCCCCCCAGAGCGGGGATGAAAGCCCATTCAGCTGATTGCATATTTATACTATTTTTCTGTTTTATATTGCATAAATAAAAATAAAGGTGTATATTGCTAACAATCATTAATTCAGACAAAGGAGTCACCACTATGAAACACCTCAAGCAATTATTCATGCTCTTCATCCTGCTGTGGTCGCTGGTCATGCCAAGCACGGTCTTGGCCGCGACCTCCAGCAGCTCGAGCAGCACCGCTAGCTCGACCAGCGCGAGCTCATCCAGCGCCGTCTCCAGTAGCAGTTCTTCAACAAATACTGCTACCGATGATTCGCTGCAAAAGATTAAACAAAAAGGCACATTCGTCGTTGGGATGAGTGCCGACTACCCGCCATACGAATTTACCACCAAGCAAAATGGCAAGACTAAGTATGTGGGATTCGAAGTCGAATTGATTAAGCGGATGGCCAAGGACATGGGCGTCAAGCTGGTCATTAAAAACATGGACTTTGACTCCCTTTTAGTTGCCCTTGAAACCGGGAAGATTGACGCGATCGCTTCCGGGATGAACGTCACGGCCGAGCGGAAGAAGAGCGTCGACTTCTCCCACACCTTCTATTCAGGAAGCAGCTACTTCCTTATTAATAAGAGCGACAAAAAGCTCTACACGAAGGCCAAGGACTTTAAGGGCAAAACCGTTGGGGCCCAAAACGGGACGCTCCAATCCACGATGATCAAGCAGAGCATGCCGTACGCCACCAACAAGGGGCTGGCAAAGCTCTCCTCCTTAGTAATTGCCCTTCAGTCCCACAAGGTTAGTGCCGTGCTGATGGACGAAGCCACTGCCAAGGCCTATGCCGCCAACAACAGCAACCTCGCCGCCTTCAACTCGAAGCTGCCAAGCACGGCCGGTGACATTGCGATGGCCTTTCCAAAGGGGTCCACCTCACTGGAAGCCCAGGCCAACAAGACGATTGACCAGGTTAATAAGGAAGGACTCGTTAACAAGAAGTGGATTCCAGAAGCTTCTAAATACATGAAGAGCTACAAGAAGCATAACACTGTGCTTTCCTACTGGCGGTACTTCGCCAAGGGGGTTGAGTACACCTTAATCATCACGGTCGTCTCCGTCTTCTTCGGTTTCATCCTCGGGACCCTCTTTGCGCTGATGCGGCTGTCCAAGAACAAGCTGCTTCACGGGATTGCGGTTTGCTACATCGAATTCCTGCGGGGCACCCCAATGATGGTTCAAATCATGTTCGTCTACTTCGGGATCGGGGCAATCATCCAGTCGCTGCCCGCCCTGCTTGCTGGGATCATCGCCGTCTCCCTGAACTCCGGGGCCTACGTGGCCGAAATCATCCGTTCCGGGATCCAATCCATCCCGATCGGCCAGACCGAAGCCGCCCGGAGTCTTGGGATGAGCAAAACTACCTCATTCCACTACGTCATCATGCCACAGGCGCTCAAAAACATCTGGCCGGCGCTGGGGAACGAATTAATCACCCTCTTAAAGGACAGTTCCCTGGTTTCCACCATCGGGGTTGGTGAATTGATGTTTGAAACCCAATTGGTCCAAGCGGACACTTACAAGGGGGTTCTGCCACTCTTTATCACCATGATCATCTACTTTGTCATGACCTTTACCCTCTCACGGATCCTGCTCTACTTTGAAGGGAGAATGAAACATGCCCACTAAAATGATTGAAGTCAAAAAATTACAGAAGAAATTCAAGGACACCATGGTCTTAAAGGACATCACGGAAGAGGTCGACAAGGGCCAAGTGATCTGCGTAATTGGACCGTCCGGGGCCGGGAAGAGTACCTTCCTGCGCTGCCTGAACGCCCTGGAGCAGCCCACCGGCGGCCAGGTGCTGTTCGAAGGCCAGGACCTGACCGGGATGAGCGATAAGGAGCTCGACCAGATTCGGGAAAAGATGGGGATGGTCTTCCAGAGTTTCAACCTCTTCCCAAACATGACCGTCCTGAAAAACATCATGATCGCGCCGGTGAAAGTCAAGGGAATCGCCGAAGACCAGGCTAAAGAGACTGCCCTGAAGCTCTTAAAGCAGGTCGGTTTGGAAAACAAGGCCGACCAGTACCCTGACCAGCTCTCGGGGGGTCAAAAGCAGCGGGTCGCCATCGCCCGGGCCCTGGCGATGGACCCCGAGGTGATGCTCTTCGACGAACCAACCAGTGCCCTGGACCCAGAGATGGTCGAAGAAGTGCTCAAGGTCATGCGGGACCTCGCCACTTCGGGGATGACAATGGTTGTCGTCACCCACGAAATGGGCTTTGCCAAGGAAGTCGCCGACCAGATCTGGTTCATGGCCGATGGCTACATCCAAGAAAGCGGCAAACCGGAAGACTTTTTCGCCCACCCGACCAGCGAGCGGGCCAAGGAATTCCTGCAGAAAATTTTGAAATAACCAGTAAACACAAAAAGCCATGCAGTCCCAAATGGGTTGCATGGCTTTTTGCTGTCTTAGTTTCCTATAGGTAGGTCGCCTTGATCAGCCGCGCAATGTTTTCCGCCGTCGTCGTTAGGTCATCCGCCGCGCTCGCGCAGGCTGCCTGCAGGCTCTTTGCCCCGGTCGGGGTAGCAAAGAGCGCCGTGAAGCCACAGTCGCACAATTTGGCGGCCCCCGGACCTAGGCGACCGGCCAGACCAAGCACCGGCGCTGCGGGAACGACCCGGCCAGCTAATTGGGCGACCCCGAACGGCGCCTTGCCGAACTGGGTTTGAAAGTCAAGACTCCCCTCGCCGGTAAACACATAGTCGGCCCCCGCCAGCTGGTCGGCCAGGTGGTTGCAGGCCATCACCAGGTCCACCCCGTGATGCATCTCGGCATTGGCGAAAGCCAGCAGGCCAAAACCCAAGCCCCCAGCGGCCCCAGCACCAACAGTTTTCTCAAGCTCTACGCCTAGGTCCCGGCAAACGACGCGGGCCAGGTGATGGAGGTTAGCATCCAACGTTTGGACCATTGCCGGGGTGGCACCCTTCTGCGGACCGAAGACGGCCGCCGCCCCCTGGGGTCCGGTCAGCGGGTTGGTGACGTCGGCGGCCAGCTTGATTTTGACCTTGTCAAGCACCGGGTCGCGGTCCCCGGTGTCAATCCTGGCGAGCTGGCTCAGTGCGCCCCCACCGGCTGGCAGCTCCTGACCAGCTTGATCCAGCAGGTGGATACCGAGGGCCTGGGCCATCCCGGCACCGCCATCGGTTGTCGCGCTGCCGCCCAGACCGATGATGATCTGGCGAACGCCGCGGTGGGCCGCGTCCCGGATCAGCTCGCCGGTGCCATAGGTGGTCGTCACCAGCGGGTTGCGGGTCTGCTCATCGACGTACTGGATCCCGCTGGCCGCGGCCATTTCAATCACGGCCGTCCTTCCATCCCCCAGCAGGCCGTATTGGGCGCGAACCGGTTTGCCCAGGGGCCCGGTGACTTCTCTTTCGATCAATCGACCCGCCGTAGCGTCGACCAGGGCCTGAACGGTGCCTTCACCACCATCGGCCATCGGGACGAGCGCATAGTCGGCAGTCGGGAAGACCCGCCGCAACCCGTCGGCAATCGCCTGGGCCGCCTCCTTGGCGGTTAGGCTGCCCTTAAATGAATCCGGTGCAATCACAAACTTCAAATTTACTGCCCCCCTTTATTAGCAAAAAAGCACCCCGGCCATCGCCAGGATGCTAATCATTATTAGTCCAGCTTGTAGTCAACTTTGTCGCCGAACTCAATCTTCAGGTCGTCAAGCTGCTGCGCACTGACCTTGCCCGGTGCAGCCGTCAGCGGTTCGACCGCCTTGGAGTTCTTCGGGAAGGCAATGACGTCCCGAATGTTGTCGGCCTGGGCCAAAAACATTACCCAGCGGTCCAAACCAATGGCCAGACCACCCTCAGGCGGCATCCCCAGCGTCAGGGCCTTGAGCAGGAAGCCGAAGCGGGCCTCGGCACGTTCCTTGGTGTAGCCGAGGGCCTTTAAGACCTTCTCCTGGACCTTTGGATCGTGAATACGGATGGAGCCCCCACCAATTTCCTGACCGTTCAAGACGATGTCGTAACTCTGAGCGTGGGCCTTGTGCGGGTCCTCGCCGTCCTCTAAGTAGTGCAGGTCTTCGGGGTTGAGCATCGTGAACGGGTGGTGAGCCGCGATCCACTTGCCGAAGCCTTCGTCGTATTCAAACATCGGCCAGTTGACAACCCAGACGTAGTTCCACTGGTTCGGGTTGGTCAGTCCCAGTTCTTCGCCAAAGTGACGCCGCAGGTAGCCCAGGGAGTCGCAAACCACGTGGAAACTGCCGGCAACGAAGAGGATCAGGTCACCGGTCTTGGCACCCAGCTCAGCATTGATGGCGTCGGCCTGGTCACCCAGGAACTTGGCAACCGGACCGCTGTAACCGTCCGCGGTGACCTTAACCCAGGCCAGCCCCTTGGCGCCATAACGCTTGATGTAGTCTTCCTGCTTGGAGATGTCCTTGCGGGAGTACTTGTCAGCCCCACCCGGAACGGCGATTGCCCGGACGTAGTTGCCCGCAGCAACCGTGCCGGAGAAGACCTTGAAGGAGGAGTCCTTGACGATGTCGTTTAAGTCGTGAATCAGCATGCCAAAGCGGGTGTCCGGCTTGTCGGTCCCGTACTTGTCCATGGCGTCCTGCCATTCCATCCGTGGGAACGGTAACTTGACGTCGATGCCGAGGACTTCCTTCATGACGTCCTTGATCAAACCTTCCGTCATGTCCTGGATCTCTTCCGGCGTCGCAAAGCTCATTTCGGTATCGATCTGGGTGAATTCCGGCTGACGGTCACCACGCAGGTCCTCGTCCCGGAAGCACTTGGCGATCTGGTAGTACTTGTCGACCCCAGCGGCCATCAGCAATTGCTTGAAAAGCTGTGGTGACTGTGGCAGGGCGTAGAAGTGACCAGGGTAAACCCGGGAAGGCACGATGTAGTCCCGGGCCCCTTCTGGCGTGGACCGGGTCAGGTCAGGGGTTTCCACGTCCAGGAAGCCGTTCTTTTCAAAGTAACGGTGAACGACGTGGGTCACCTTGGACCGCAGCATCAGCTTCTTCATCATTTCCGGCCGCCGTAGATCGAGGTAGCGGTACTTCATCCGCAGGTCTTCGGAAGCGTCCACGCCGTCGGTAACGTCGAACGGCGTCGTTTCGGATTGGGCTAGGACCTTGATCGTCTCAACGGCAACTTCGACCTTCCCAGTCTTCATGTCGGGGTTGATTTCCTTTTCGGCCCGCAATTGAACCTTCCCCTGGACCTCCAGGACGTATTGGTTCCGCACCGCGTTCGCCACCTTGAAGGCCTCCGGGTTTTCCTTTTCGTTGAAGACCAGCTGAACGATGCCTTCGCGGTCCCACAGATCAATGAAGATCAGGCCACCGAGATTCCGGCGCTTGGCCACCCAACCCTTGAGGACGACTTCTTGACCAACTTGTTGTTCGCTGGTGTCCCCAGCGTAATTAGTTCGCTTCATTCTCAATTTCTCCTTTTTATCCATGAAAATAATAAAAAAGCGCCCCTGCCGACTGCAAGGGTGCAAATGCACGGTACCACCTTGGTATCTACTCATGATAACGTCAGACTCTGACGGGGACGCGTCCCAAACCTAAAAAGCGTCAATCGAGCACTCGTCATGCGGGCTTCCACCAACCCCGCTCGCTGTCTTTCCTAGTGGTCGAGCATTCTTTTATTATCGGTCATGAATATCAAATTTTCAGTTTTTACCTTACTCGTCTCCCCTCCGAAAGTCAATACGCTGCCTTGCTTTTCCCCCGATTAACCTTAGAATTAGAGGAAAGGAAGTGGTTTTTATGAGTAAGTTAAATCAAGCCTGGTTTGCCCAGCTGCCCTTCAAAAAGCTGGACAGCTTCCAACCGGTCAGCGGCGGGGACATTAACGAATCCTACCGCATCGAGGCCGATGGGCATTCCTACTTCATCAAGATTCAGCCCAACCAGCCGGCGACCTACTTTCAACACGAAATCAACGGCTTAAAGGCGATCGGCAAGGTCACCAACACCCCGACCCCGCTGCATAACGGCGTGATTGATGACAACGCCTACCTGGTCCTTAATTGGCTAGACGAGAGTGCCGGCAGCCAGGCCGCGCTCGGTCGGGCGGTGGCCACCATGCACCAGCAGGAGAGTGCCAACGGCCAGTTTGGCTTTGTCGACAACCACCGCACCAAGGCCCTGGTAAAGGATAACTCCTGGAACCAGAGCTGGGCGGACTTCTACGTCAACCAGCGGCTCTTGCCCGAGGTCAAGGTCGCCGCAGAGCGCGGCCGCTGGAACCGCTGGCGTCAAGAACACTTTGACCAGCTCATCAAGCAGTTCACCGCCTATTACCAGGAACATACCGTCAAGCCCAGTCTCTTGCACGGTGATCTCTGGGCCGGCAACTTCATGTTTGCCAACAACGAGCCCTACCTAATCGATCCCGACGCCGTTTACGGGGATCGCGAATTCGACCTGGCGATGACAACCGTCTTCGGGGGCTTTGACCAGGAGTTCTACCAGGCCTACGCCGCCCAGTACCCATTCACTCCGGGCATTAACGACCGCCTGCCCTGGTACCGGTTCTACTACCTCTGCATGCACCTGGTTCTCTTCGGCGAAAGCTACGGTGGCGCCGTCGACCAGATTCTCAGTCAGTACTAACTAATAGAAAAGGAGTTCCGTTTTGGTGCGGAACTCCTTTTAACGTTATTTTTCGTAGATAATAGTGATTGGCCCGTCATTTTCCAGGTCGACCTGCATGTCAGCACCGAAGCGTCCGGTTTCGACGTGGACCCCGGTCGCCGCCAGCTTCTCGTTGAAACGGTCATAGAGCGGCTCGGCGATCTCCGGTCTGGCAGCATCAGTGAAGCCCGGCCGGTTCCCGTGACGGGTATCGGCGTAGAGGGTGAACTGGGAAATCGACAGAATTTCACCGTCGACGTCCTTGAGCCCCTTGTTCATCTTGCCGTTTTCGTCCTCAAAGACCCGCAAGTTAACTACCTTGTGAACCAGGTAATCGAGCTGTTCGTCAGTGTCATCCGGGGCAAAGCCAACCAAAAGCATATAGCCCTGCCCGATCTTGCCAACGACCGTGCCGTCAATGCTGACCTGGGCGTGACTCACCCTTTGTAATACAATTCGCATCTTTTTAATTCCTTTCTAGTGAATAACCCGCTTGACCACGTAGACGTCCTTGATGTTCTTGAGGGCGTTCATGATCAGCTCAAGCTGCTGGAGGTTGCGGACCCCAATCGTCAGGCTGATCGTCACCATCTTGTTGTGATCGACCTTCCCGTTGACCGAGTTCAAGAAGCGGGTGCTGTTGTTGATCGAGCGCAGGATATCGTTGAGCATCCCGTTGCGATTGTAGCCCTGAACCTCGATGTCGGCGTCGTAGTTGGTCTTGTCGCCGTTCGGGTTGGCCCAGTAGACAGTCACCAGCCGCTGCCCACTCTTCTCAGCATTGGCAATGTTTGGACAATCCGCCCGGTGGATGGAAACCCCGCGGCCCTTAGTGATGTAGCCGACGATTGAGTCACCCGGAACCGGGTCGCAGCAATGGCTGAGCCGGACCAGCATGTTGTCGACGCCCTCGACCACGACTCCTTCGCTGGAAGCCTTGGCCTGCTTTTCGCTTGGCTTCTCTAAGGTCTCGTGATCCTCCAGGAGGGCCTTTTGGGCAGCCGCTTGACGGTCGGAACGCTCCTTTTGCCGGATGTCGGCGGTGAAACGATTCCGCACGCCCACCGGTGCCAGGTCGCCAAAGCCAACCGCCGCGAACATGTCGTCGGCCGTGTTGTAGTGCATTGCCTGAGCAACCTGGACACTCTTCTCCTCGGTCATCAATGCCAACGGATCGTAGCCGGCATCACGCAGCTGGGTGGCGATCATCTGCTTGCCCGTTTCAATGTTCTCGTCCCGGTTGTGGGCCCGGAAGAACTGCCGAATCTTGTTCCGTGCCCGTCGCGTCTTAACCAGGTCGAGCCAGTCCTGACTCGGTCCTGCCGAAGAGGAGAAGGTCAGAATGTCAACGATGTCCCCGTTCTTGATTTCATAATCCAGGGGGACAATCCGGCCGTTGACCTTGGCCCCGGTGGTGTGATTGCCGACCTCGGTGTGGATCTGGTAGGCCATGTCCAGGGGTCCAGAGCCAACCGGCATTTCGATTACGTCACCCTTCGGCGTAAAGGCGTAAACCTTATCGGCAAAAACGTCGCTCTGGATTCCCTGCATGAACTCGTCGGTTCCGTTGCTTTCCTTCCGCAGTTCCAGGATTTCCTTGACCACGTTGAGCTTGCGACTGTCGAGGGTCTGTTGAACGCCGTTGATCTTGCCTTCCTTGTAGGCCCAGTGGGCGGCAACCCCGTATTCGGCCACCTCGTGCATGTGGTGGGTCCGGATCTGGACTTCCAGTGGCCGTCCTTCCGGTCCAATCACCGTGGTGTGCAGGGATTGGTAACCGTTGGTCTTCGGCATCGCAATGTAGTCCTTGAACCGTCCCGGCATCGGCTTCCAGCTCGTGTGGATCGCTCCCAGCACGGCGTAGCAATCCTTGATCGTATCGACCACGACCCGGATCGCCAGGAGGTCATAGATCTGACTGAACTGCTTGTGCTGGGTTACCATCTTGCGGTAGACCGAGTAAATGTGCTTCGGCCGGCCATAAATTTCGACGTTCGGCCCCAGTTTGAGGTCCTTGAGCGAATCCTTGATCAGCTCAATGGCGTGGTTGATATAGGCCACCCGTTGGTCCCGCCGCGAGTTCATCAGGTGCACAATCCGGTAGTACTGTTGCGGATTCAGGTAGCGCAAGGAAAGGTCTTCCAGCTCCCATTTGATCGTGCTGATCCCGAGCCGATCAGCAATCGGGGCATAGATCTCCAGCGTCTCGTTTGAGATCCGGCGCTGCTTATCGGGCCGCAGGTGCTGCAGGGTCCGCATGTTGTGCAGCCGGTCGGCTAACTTGACAATCATCACCCGAATGTCCTTTGACATCGCCAGCAGGAGCTTCCGGTGGGTTGCCGCCATCTGTTCGCGGTTGGACTTGTAGTGGATTTTGCCCAGCTTGGTATCACCATCGACGATCAGGGCAATCGTCGGACCAAAAAGCTCCTTGATATCGCCCAGGGTTGCTCCGGTATCCTCAACAATGTCGTGTAGGTAACCCGCGCAGACCGTTTCCGGATCCATGTGAAGGTTGGCAAGGATCCCCGCCACCTGGATCGGGTGAATAATGTAAGGTTCACCCGACTTGCGCCGCTGGTCCCGATGACAAATAGACGCAAAACGGTAGGCCTTCTCAACCAGTGCCACGTGGTCATCATTCATATATGAAGAGACGATTTTTTGGACATCGTCGTGCGTTAATTCCTTCGTCTGTGACATTCTCAATCCCCCCTATTCATTATTCCCGGCGCATTGCGCACGCCAGGTAGCTAATTGCCCAGTAGGCCGGTGCTAAAAAGTACGTGTAGCGCGGCAGGAAGAAGTATGCCGCAATCAGGAACAATCCGGGGAAGACCAGCAGCAGCCAGGTCGACATTTCCTTACGGGCCAGGTAGCGTCCCAGCCAGATGCTATAAATCCCGTTGATTAACAGCAGGACAATCTCCACCCATTGCACCCGGGATAAAAACGGGAGCTTGTGTGTCAGCACCGGGATCAGCATCCCAAAGGCCACGCCCAGTCCCCATAACCACTTGTCAAAAATCTGCCGTCCAATCTTAATTCTTGCCATTCTCTTCAACACCTTATTATCTATAGATTAATTTGCTTTATTGTATCACAGTTCGCCCGGTCTTAACGCCGCCGAAGTGCTAATTCGCTGGCGTAGGAAACGGCGGCCATGAAATAAAGCGGCGCCGTTTCCGTGCGCAGGATCCGGGGCCCCAGGCCAACCGGAACGACCCCGGCTGCCGTCATTTGGTCGATCTCCTGCTCCGTCAGGCCACCCTCGGGCCCAAAGATCGCCACAATTGACTGGTCCGGCGTCAATTGGGACAGCACCTGGTGAAGGGCACTGGTCTCCCCCTGCTTGGCCGACTCCTCCCAGGCAACGACCCGCGCGTCGGCCGGGTAAGATGCCAGGGCCTGAGAGAGGTTAGGACAGTAGGCCACCGTCGGCTGCAGGTTACGGTGTGATTGCTCAGCCGCCCCGTCGGCAATTTTTTGCAGGCGGGCAAGCTTCTTCTCTTGCTTATTGGAATTCCAGTGGCTCACGGACCGGGTTGACTCGAAGAAGACAATTCGGTCGGCCCCCAGTTCAGTTGCCTTCTGAACAATCAGCTCCGGCTTCTCCTTGGTTTTGGGCAGGCCGCACAGCAAGGTGACGTGGAGGGGCAGTTCGCTATTGCGGTGCAGATTTTTAATAATCTCCACCTGGGCTGGTTTAATGTTCACGACGCTGGCCAGGTAAACTTGCCGATTGGCCAGGACCAGTTCAACCTGGTCCCCCGGCTGGGCGCGCAGGACCGTCACCAGGTGGTGGGCAATCTCCTTGGGCAGCGCCAGGGTCCCCTGGTTAGCCGTCGTATTTAAAAAGTAGCGTTGCATCAGTCTTCATCCTCACTCGGCTTGTGGGCAATGATCCCGTGCCAGTCCTTCATCTTCGTCTCGCTATCAATGATCATTCCCTGGTCTTCGATCGTTTGCCGGACCAGGTCGGCCTTATCGTCAATGATTCCCGAGGCCAAGAAGTAGCCGCCGGGTTTGAGGTTTTCGAAGGCCTGAGGAACCAGGGGCACGATGATCTCGGCCAAAATGTTAGCCACTACCACGTCGACCTGGGTGTGAATGCCGTCCAGGAGGCTGTTGACGCCCACCTTGACATCGGCAGCGACCGGGTTGAGCGCCAGGTTCTTCTTAGCGGAGCGGACGGCGACCGAATCAATATCGTAGGCGGTCACGTCTCCGGCCCCCAGTTGCTTGGCCGCAATGCTGAGAACGCCGGAACCGGTGCCGACGTCCAAGACCGACTCGCCCCCGCGAATGACCTTCTCCAGTGCCTGGAGCATCAGTTCAGTTGTCGGGTGCGTCCCGGTCCCAAAGGCCATCCCCGGGTCCAGGATCAAAAGCTTTTCTTGGGGCTGCTGGGGTTGGTAGTCCTCCCACTCGGGCACGATGGTCAGTTCGTTGGTGACCCGCAGCGGGTGGTAGTACTTTTGCCAAACCGTCGCCCACTGTTGATTGTCAACCACCGCGGAGCTGACGTCATTTTTGCCCGGATTCAGCCCGTAGTCCTTGAGCTTGGCCACCCGCTGGCGAATCGTCGGCAAGAGCTCCGGCACAAAGGTCTTGGCCGGGAAGTAACCGGTGACCGCCGCGCCGGACTTGCGGTGGGGAATCTCTTGGGGATCAATGATTTCACCGTGGTCGCCATACCGCCCCGGCTTGAGCTTGGCAAAGTCAGCGGCGTCATCGATTTGGACCCCCTGCGCCCCCTCATTGGTGAGAATATAGCTAACGGCTTCGACGACCTCGCTTGAGGTGACGACCGTGATTGCTGTCCAGTCCATTTGTTTTTCCTCCTTTAAATGACAAAATCGTGGCCACTTAATGGTCACGATCAATTACCCGATCACTTATTCCGCATCATTATCATCATCGGTACGTGATCGTTCTTGCTCCCGACGCTTCTCTTTTTCCATGTGATGCTTTAAGTAGTCGATCAAATCGGCTTCCGTCAGAAAAATCCGCGGATGATGCTGATGATGAAGTCGGACATCAATTTCGTTGATCCGCAGACGACCAGTCCACGTATGGGAATACCGAATGATTACCCGATTGTTTAGTCTGTGTTTACCAAACCGAAAGACATAGACGTGCTGTGGCGTCATCATTGGACGAATGTACTCTTTTTTATACATTAAATCATTTTCACGCATAAAGTGTTTAGTTCGATTCAGAATGGTAACCACCTCCTCCGGCGTATATTCGTAGCTAATTGTCGTATAATCAGCCATTCAGATATCTATATTCTATCACATGGTTAAGAAAGTGCCAAAGTTTTCTCCTTACTATACCACGCTCTGTTGGGTGGTGCTATACTTCTGTCCACAAGCTTCAGATTTTTGTTTTGAGGTGAACACTTAAATGAGTATTTTATTCTTAATTTTAGGGTTGTGGATCCTCTGGAAGCTGGGGATCTTTACCCTGAAGGTTCTAGGAATCATCTTTGTCCTCTTATTAATTGGGACACTGGTGCATGTTTTATTATGGCCGGTCGTAATTTTGGCCCTGCTGGTCGCCGGCTACGGGGCCTTCAACTAAATTATCATCATAATTAACGCTGATTCGCGACAAAAATGGAACTTATTTCACAAAGTTATAGCATTTTTCACAAGGAATGCTATAATCGAGTACGAGAGGAAATTCTCAAAATGCATATATCGGATGAAAGGGAGACTGTCTATTATGTCTAAGAATCATCAAAAAGTTGTTCTCGTTGGTGACGGTGCCGTTGGTTCCAGTTACGCTTACGCTATGGTACAACAAGGTCTGGCTGAAGAATTAGCCATTGTTGATATCAACAAGAAGCGTGCTGAAGGTGACAAGCTGGACCTTGAAGATGCAACTGTCTTCACTGCTCCTAAGAAGGTTTACGCTGCCGACTACGACACCTGCGCAGATGCTGATCTGGTAGTTATCACTGCCGGTGCCGCACAAAAGCCTGGTGAAACTCGTCTGGAACTGGTTGACAAGAACCTCAAGATCATGAAGTCCGTTGTTGAACCAATCGTTAAGTCTGGCTTCCAAGGAATCTTCCTGGTTGCTGCCAACCCAGTTGACATCCTGACTTACGCTGTTCAAAAGCTTTCTGGCTTCCCAAAGAACAAGGTTATCAGCTCCGGTACTTCACTGGACTCCTCACGTCTGCGGATTGCTCTGGCCAACCTGTTCGATGTTGACCCACGCGACGTGATGGCAAACATCATGGCAGAACACGGTGATTCCGAATTTGCTGCTTACTCCAGCGCTACGATCGGTGGCAAGCCATTACTGGAAATTGCCAAGGAACACAACGTTTCCATGGATCAACTGCTGAAGATCGAAGACGACGTTCGTAACAAGGCTTACGAAATCATTAACCGGAAGGGTGCTACCTACTACGGTGTTGCTACCTGCTTGATGCGGATTTCTCGTGCCATCCTGCGGGACGAAAATGCTGTTCTGCCTGTTGGTGCTCCAATGGACGGTCAATACGGCGTTAAGGAACCAATCTACCTTGGTACTCCTGCCGTTATCAACGCTAACGGGATTGCTAAGATCATCGAAGTTCCACTTGACGAACGTGAACAAAAGGCAATGGATGCTTCTGCTTCTGCACTGGCCGAAGTTGCTAAGAATGGTTGGGCAAAGCTGGAAGGCAACAAGTAATTCATTATTTGCGTTTGCTTAACCCAAAAAAGGCTGGGACTTAATAACCCAGCCTTTTTGCTGTTATACAGCTATAAATGCTACAGCGCGGTAGCTGGCTGGATCCTGAACGTTGATAAATCAACGCCCAGGACGCCTAGCCAGCCTCGCGGGGGTGGAAAGACGAACTCGCAAGCGAGTTCTGTTCCACTCCCTTTTTTATTGGTGAGGAGGAATGATTTAAATGAAGGCTCTATCGATTCGCGCCGATTATGCAATGGAGATTTTCCAGGGCACCAAAACCATCGAGTACCGAACCTGGTCAACCAATTACCGCGGCGCATTATTAATCTGTGGAACCGCCAAAAAAGTCCACGGCGGCATCCCCGGCCACGCGATCTGCGTCGTTCGTTTAGTCGACGTCATTCAGTACGGCAATCGTGATTATGGCTGGCAGCTCGCCCCCTTTGGTCCCGGCGGCTCCTACTGGATTCAGCCCTTCCCTGTTAAAGGACAACTGGGCCTTTTTAACGTCGCCGACGAATTAATCCAGCGAACTCCGGTTACCGGCCCTGCAGCTCCGGGCGCCCACCAATGGTTCCAGCAGGCAATTGCGCCGTTGATCTATTAGAAATGCTATACTAAAGCTAGTTTATTAAAGTTAGGAAGTTTTCTTGTGAAAAAGCAATCAACCCTGATCGTTTCGATCATTCTTTTAATCGTCTTCGTCATCTTCGCTCTCCTCAACACGGCCACCGTCAAGGTTAACCTGCTCTTTGGTACGGTCAAGACACCGCTGGTTCTCCTGATCTTGATCTGCATGCTAATCGGGGCTTTGATTATCTACCTCCTCTCCCTGACCAACCGCCTCAAGGTCACCAAGGAGCTCAAGGCTCTGCGCGAATCGAAGGTCTCACCAAAGGAGGTCGCCAAGCTTCGTCAGCAAATCGACCGCCTGCAAAAGGAAAATGCTCAATTGAAGAAGACGCCAACAAGTGTTCAGCCGGCATCCGCTCACCCGGCTGAGTCAAGCCAGCCAGCCAAGTCGAGTCAACCATAATAAAAATGAGTGTGATCAAGCAATTTTGATCACACTCATTTTTTTAATGCCGCGAAACTGCGGAATTTAGCTTCTTCCGATTCGCCCAGTAGATTATGAGAATCAGTGGCACCGTGATCAGCCAGACCAGGTAGAAGGACCTGATCGGCAGATAGGTATCAACCAAACCGGCGATGATTGGGCCAAACGACATCCCCACGTCCAGACCGAGAAAAAAGGTCGCCGAGGCCAGTCCCCGCTCGCTCGATGGCGCCAGCATCATCGCGGTCGACTGGCAGACCGAATACAGCAATCCATAGGCAACGGCCATCCCAATCGCGGCCAGGGCCATCTGCCAGTTATTTTGCATGAAAATCAACATTACCAGGTAAAAGACGGTGGCGATCACGCTGACGTAGAGCCAGACGCCAAAGCGGACCGTGTCAAACTGGTTGCGCAAAAAGATCCGGCTGAGGACCAAGACCGCCGCGTAGATCAGGAAGTAAAAGCCGACCGCAACCGGGATATGCGCCTGCTCAGTGTAGGTCACGATGTCCGCCTGGGTGGTAAAATAGGGCATCGCAATCAGGGCCACGATCAAGGCAATCGGAATGCAATCCTTTTGAATCAGTTTCAGGTGCCCAGCCTTGGCCGCCGCCACCTGCTTGGGACTCGGCTGGGCCCGGTCGGAGACGAACTGGACCGTTACCACCACCATCAGGGCCGAAAGCGCCGAAATGATGATCGCCGGTCGGTAGCCGATGACGTGGTAGAGGTTAATTGAAACGGCCGGGGCGCAGGCCATCGCCAGAGCGTTCATGATCCCGTAAAAGCTCATCGCCTCACCCACGTGCGCCAGCGGGACCAGATAGGACAGCCAGGTCGTCATACAGACCGTACAGAGGACGTAGCCGGTCCCATTAATCAGCCGGAAGACGACCAGCAAGCCGCTGTTAGGCGTCAAAACGTAGCCGGCGACCCCGATAAACGAAAGCAGGCCGCCCCAGAGCGCCAGTCGGTACTTGGAAAAGCGGTCCGTCAAGTTCCCGACGATCGGCCGCAAGAACATGGCAACGATGCTCATCATGCCGACGATGACGCCGGCAAAGGCGCTGGAGGCTCCCAACTCCTTGGCGTAACCGTTGATCAGCGGATTGCAGTACATATTTGAAAAGATAAAGAAGAACGATGCCATCATCACTAAGACAACATCCTTCGTAAAAACGGATTCCTTTTTTGCCATAATTCTCCCCCTCATTGTATTAATAACCATTATAGCGCCCCGCCATCGATCAACAAGCGGAAAATTAAATTAAAATTAGCGGTTGACAAAATAAAATGAGAATTTTTTAATAATATCAACATCAAACGAAAGGAAGAGTAACGATGAATCAGAAGTCATTAATGCTGACGAAGTTTTATAGCTATGCTGACATGAATTAATGTCCGCGCTTGGAGGTGCGGACGGGGACGTTCGTACCTCAGCATAGTCACATTAATGACGCTCTGCTGGGGACAGCAATCTAGCAGAGTTCATTCATCTTCTAAACGGCTCGTACCTGTTAAAGCCTGAAGGACCAGCTAGATTGAGCAGCGTCTCAATTAGCTGGTCCTTTTCGTTTTTTAATCAAAGGAGTCGATCCAAATGCAAGCAACAGTAAGTACACAGCCACAAGTTAATCGAAAACGCCTGACCGCTAGCCTCTACCTCAATTACCTGGTTCACGGTTTCGGCCTGATCATCCTCGCCCAGAACATGGTTGCGCTGGGTGGGGCATGGGCCGTTCCGGTCAAGACCGTTTCCTTCGTTATCTCCGGTGTTGGCATCGGCCGGCTGATCTCCTACCTGATCACCGGGACCCTCGCCGACCTCCTGAGCCGTAAGCTCCTGGTCAATATCGGGATGTTCTCCTACCTCATCTTTGCCCTGGGCATGGTCATGACCCACAGTGTCCCGGTCGCATACTGCCTGGCAATTCTTGCCGGAATTGCCAACTCGGCTCTGGATGCCGGAACCTACACCACCTTGGTCGAAATGAACGACGGCAATGGCTACGACACCATCCTGATCAAGGGTTTCATGTCGATCGGTGAATTCATCCTGCCCCTGATCGTTGCCAGCCTCAACGCCAACAACCTCTGGTTCGGCTGGTCCTTCATCATCATGGCCGCCCTCCTGATCGTCAACATTGTCAACATGGCCACCCTGCGTTTTCCAACCATTAAGAAAGCCGAACATGTGAAGCTGCACCAGCCCCAATTGCGGCAGGGCAAGGTCAAGAGGGTCCTTTCAACCATCATTCTCTTGGCATACGGTTACACCTCAATGGCCCTGATGATCTGGTTCACCCAGTGGATCACCCTCTTCACCCAGCGTGCCTTTCACTTCGGCAACCTGGCCGCCCACACCGTCCTTTCTTGTTACAGCATTGGCTCGATGGCCGGCGTAATCGCCCTCTTCTTCCTGCTCAAGCACAATGCCAACGAATTGGCCCTGCTGGTGGGCTTAAACCTGACCGCCGTCTGCGCCTTGGCCGTTATCCTGCTGGCCGGCCAAAACGTCCTCGTTGCCAACGTGGCCGCCTTCATCTTTGGCCTCTCCGCTGCTTCGGGAGTCATGCAGACCGGCCTGACCGTCTTCATGAACATGTTCCCCCAGCACCGGGGCATGATCACCGGGATCTTCTACTTCTTCGGCTCGATCGCCTCATTCACCGTGCCGCTGATCACTGGGGTCCTCTCCACCAGCAGCATCACCCTCACCTTTGGCGGCGACATTTTCGTCGGCATCGTCGGGACGCTCTTGATGATCGCCCTGGCCTGCTTACAAAAGGGCCAAAAACGCGCATAATAGAGGTAAAGGAGATAATATGCCCATGAACGAACTAGACCAAGCACGTCAGTCAATTAACCAGCTCAACGCCGCGCTTGTCAAGCTATTAGAAGAACGTTTCACCGCGGTAACCCAGGTCAACCATTATAAGGAAAAACACCACCTGCCCATCCTGGACGCCCAGCGGGAAAACGCCGTCCTAAAACAGGTCGAAGCGGCAGTGGCCGATCCCCAAAAGGCACCCTTTATCGCCGCCGTTTTCCAAGAAATCATGCACCAATCACGCGCTTACGAAGAAGCATTACGAAAGGATGAATAAAATGAACTTTATTACCGCCGGAGAATCACATGGCCCACAGCTGACGGGAATCATCGAAGGAATCCCCGCCGGCTTGCATCTCGACGTCGACCAAATCAACGCGGCCCTCACCGCCCGCCAAGGCGGCTACGGCCGGGGCAACCGTCAGAAGATCGAGCACGACCAGGTCCAAATCGTCGGGGGTGTCCGCCACGGCGTCACCCTGGGCTCACCGATCGCCCTGGTCATTCAGAACCGCGACCACGCCAACTGGTCCCAGATCATGGACCCAATCAGCCCGGCCACCGCGACCAACACCGTTCGCAAAGTCGAGCACCCGCGGCCAGGCCATGCCGACCTGGTTGGGGGGATGAAGTACAACCATCGCGACCTGCGGAACGTCCTGGAGCGCTCGTCCGCCCGGGAGACCGCCATGCGGGTCGCCATCGGCAACGTCTGTGAACAGTTGCTTGCCGCCTTAGATATCCGCCTGGTTGGCTTTGTCCAGCAGGTTGGCTCGATCCACGTCGACGCCGAACCGCTGTTGGACGTTGCCCAGATTCAGCAAAAGATTCAGCAAAACGACCTGCGGATCCTCAACCAGGATCAGGTTGAGTCGATTCACCAACTAATCGACTCAACGAAGCGCGCCGGGGATTCCCTGGGAGGACTGATCCGGGTAGTGGCTCAAAACGTGCCGGCCGGGCTGGGATCCTACATCAGCTGGGACACCAAGCTCGATGCCAAGCTCGCCGGGGCGGTCATGGGCGTCAACGCAATCAAGGGCGTCAGCTTCGGGGACGGCTTCGATGTTGCCAAGACCCCCGGCAGCCAGGTCATGGACGAGATTGACTACCAAGTCGGCCAGGGATTTTCCCGTCTGTCCGACCACCTCGGCGGCTTTGAGGGCGGAATGACCAACGGAATGCCGATCATCATTAACGCGGCGATGAAACCCATCCCGACCCTTTACAAGCCACTGCAGACCGTCGACATCAACACCAAGGAAAAGCTGAAGGCCAACGTGGAACGATCCGACGTCACCGCCATCGTGCCGGCCTCGCTCGTGGTCGAAAACGTGGTCGCAATCGAACTGGCCAAGGCGATCACTGACACCTTCGAGGCCGCCAGTCTGACGCGGCTGCAGGCGGGGATCGCAGAATACCGCCACCAACTCGCAAATTTCTAGTTATTTAGGGAGGCACCTTTTAATGAAGAATTTACCAAGCGCACATTCGACCGGGCTGCACGGCAGTCTGGCTGTTCCCGGGGATAAAAGCATCTCCCACCGGGCCATCATGATCGGTGCCATCAGTCAGGGCACCACCACCATCCACCATTTTTTAAAGGGCAATGACTGCCTCTCCACCCTCCAGGCCTTCCGGGACCTCGGCGTCAAGATCGACATGGTGAATGATGAAATCGTGGTTCACGGCACCGGCTTTGGCGGGCTCCAGGCACCAACGCACCCGTTGGACATGGGCAACTCGGGAACTACGACCCGCCTGATGATGGGCATCCTCGCGGGCAGCAATTTTTCGACCTCCCTCACCGGTGACCAATCGCTGGAGTCCCGCCCAATGAAGCGGGTCAGCGAACCCTTGAAGAGCTTCGGGGGCGAAGTCCAGCTCAGTCCTAAGGGAACCCTGCCGGCAACGGTTATCGGCCACCCGCTCCACGGGACCCACTACCAAATGAAGGTCGCCTCCGCCCAGGTGAAGAGCGCCCTTATCTTTGCCGCCCTCCAGGCTGCAGAGCCGTCAACCATCGTCGAAAAGCTGCCGACCCGGGACCATACCGAGATCATGCTGCGTCAGTTTGGCGCGGACATTCAGACCAGTGGGAAGACCATCACGGTGACTCCCGGGGCACCGCTTGTGGGCCAGGAAATCACGGTACCCGGCGACATGTCCTCCGCCGCCTTCTTCCTGGTTGCCGCGGCAATCGTTCCCCACTCCAAGGTCACGCTGACCGGGGTGAACCTGAACCCCACCCGGACAGGCATTCTGACGGTGCTCAAGAAGATGGGCGCCCAGCTGGAGATCACCCCGCTTGACGGCCCCGGCGAACCCCAGGGTGACATTACCATTGCAACCAGCACGCTCAAGCCAATCGAACTCGGGGCCGAAGACGTTCCCGCCGTGATTGATGAACTGCCGCTGGTAGCCTTGCTTGCCGCCTGTGCAAACGGGCGCTCCCGGATTACCGGGGCCCAGGAGCTGCGGGTCAAGGAGACCGACCGGATCAAGACGGTGGTGGCGGAGCTCCGCAAGCTCGGCGTCGCAGTGACCGAACTGCCGGACGGCATGGTGATCGACGGCCGGCCGGACTGGGACATCCAGGATTCGCACCTGGATAGCTACGGCGACCACCGGCTGGGGATGATGGATGCGATTGCCGCTTTGAAGAGTCCGCAGTCCCTGCAGCTGCAAAATGCGGCGGCCGTGGCCGTTTCCTACCCGACCTTTTTCGACGATCTTACTAAACTGCTGGGTCAAAACTAAGCTCTACAACAGGAAGCGAGGTGCATTTTTTCTATGCGAATTATTTTAATTGGCTTCATGGGAAGCGGGAAGACCACCGTCAGCACCCTGCTGGCCGACCAACTCCACCTCCCCGTCACCGACCTGGACCAGGCGATTGAACAGTCCAGCGGGAAATCAATTCCGCAGATTTTTCAAGAGAGTGGCGAGGAGGGCTTCCGGACGGTCGAGCACCAGACCCTGACCACGGTCCTCCGGGGGCGCGACGGGATCCTCGCTACGGGCGGCGGCACCCCACTGCGGGCCGACAATCGCCGGGCGCTGGCGGCGGACCCCGCCCCCGTCATCCTGCTGCACGCCAGCCCGGAAGAAACGGCACGGCGAATCCAGCACAATGGCGAACGCCCCTTGGCCGATGCGCTTGACACGGCTGGACTGGCGGCACTGCTGGCCAAGCGCCAGGCCCGCTACGACGAGTGTGCCGACTTTACCATCGACACGGACGGCCGGACGCCCCAGGAGATTGTTGATCAGATCATTGGTCTTATTAAAGACTAGCTAACGATAAAAGCAGGTTTCGGGAAAGATCTCGAAACCTGCTTTTTTCGTGCTCAATTATATCCTGAGATCGTTTAGAATCCGCTCCAGCTCGTCCACGGCGATCTGGCCAGGTGCCGATGCCTGTGCCTGTCCCACGCTGGCAAAGGTCAGGCAAGAGCCAAACAGCTCGCCGCTGACCCGGGTGATCTTTCCCAGATCGCCCATCGCCATGGTGATTAAAGGCAGTCGACCGTGAAGGTGGTAGTCCTGGGTCAGCTCCAGTACCTCCAGGACGTCGGCGGGGCGGTGCGGCATCACCGCGAGTTTGGCGATGTCCGCCCCCGCCGCTTCCATCTGGGTAAGCCGTTGCCTGAGGAGCGCCAGGCGCGGCGTCTTGGTAAAGTCATGGCTGCTCATGATGACCTTGATCTGATGATCGTGGGCCAGGGCGGTCAGCGCGGTGATGCACTCATTGGAATGGGCCAGCAGCTCCAGGTCGACCAGGTCCGTGCTCCCCGTCGCCAGCAATGGGCGGTACAGCTCCTGGTAGCGCTCGTCGCTGACCTGAACCTGACCGCCCTCCTCCTTGGTCCGCAGCGTCACGAGCAAAAGGCGCGGCGAAATCACTGCTTGGATTCGTCGCGCCGTCTTGGCGATTGCTTGCGGATCCACTGTTCCCTTCAGGAAGTCGATCCGCCATTCAATTACGTCCACCGCTGGCAGGGCGGCCTGCTGTGCCTGGGCGATCGCCGCCGCCATTGTGGCAGCGGTCACCGGAACGGCAATCTTCGGGCGACCAGCCCCGAATACCGTTTCCTTAATCGTTAGTGTTTTTTTAGTCATGACAATCCTCCTCAAAGAGCAGGTGGCGAACCTCTTCGACCGGCATCTGCTTGCCGGTCCAGAGTTCAAAGGCCGCCGCCCCCTGTTCAATAATCATCCCAATACCATTCAGACAGTGGCGAACCCCCGCTTGGCGGGCCACCTTCAGCAGCTTGGTTTCCCGCGGGGCGTAAACAGCATCGAAGACGATCATGTCCGAGTGAAACCAGGCCGGGTCATTAACGACCGCCTCGTTTTTGTGCGGCTTCATCCCCAGGCTGGTCGTGTCGGCATAGATGTCCGCCTCCTTCAACGCAGCTTGCAATTCGTCCTGGTCCTCTAGGGCATGCAGGCTGGCCCGGCAGTTCGTCTGCGCATTAATCAGTGCCACGATTTTCTGCGCCTGGACCCACTTGGCACCGTGCTGGCGGTTGAAGAGCACAATCTCGCCGACACCGTCAAGGGCGGCTTGGACCGCCACGGCCGTCCCCGCGCCCCCGGCACCGGCAAGTACCATCTTGCGGCCCGTAATGTCGAGCCCCTCATCCTGAAGTGCTCGCATGAAGCCGATTCCGTCGGTAATGTGGCCCGTCAAGACGCCGTGATCGTTGACGACCGTGTTGACCGTCCCCGTTAGCCGGGCCGCCGGTGAGAGCCGGTCCAGGAGGGGGACAATGGCCTGCTTATTAGGCATTGAGACGTTGACGCCCCGCATGTTGAGCGTGCGGATCGACTGAACGGCGCTGGCCAATTCCTCGTTGCCAACCTCAAAGGCGAGGTAGACGTAGTTAAGGCCTAGCCGCCGAAAGGAATAGTTGTGCATGCGGGGCGAAAGGGTGTGGCCTATCGGGGTCGCAAAGATTCCCAGCAGGTCGGTGTGGCCGTCGATCTGCATCATCCTAATCTCTCCCTTCCAGGTCGTTTTCGAGGTCTGCAGCAACTAACTTCAGTTCCTGTTCGCTGGCTTGGCGCATCAGTTCTTGTTCCTTATTCATAGTATCCCCTCCCTTCCTAGGCGGCTTGTTCAATGATGACTTGGGCGGTAGCAATGTTAGCACCGAACAGGTCGGTCAAAACGTCGTGAATGCGACGATTGATGATCGCTTGTTCCTGCTGACTTAATTGGTGAAGTGGCTGGTAAACGAAGTTAATCTCGGCCACCAGGCTGGCACGAATCCCGGCCAGGCAAGCACTGATCTGGGCATCAATGCGTTCGGCAAATTCGAATGGGGTGAGACGTTGGCCACCCTCATCGAGGTGGAAGAAGACCGGTCGCTGGTTGGCCAGGGCCAGCTTAATCTGCTGGTTGGCCGCTACGGAGTTCGTGCTCCCCTCGACCCAGGCCAAGTCGGAAATGTGTTCTTCTTGGCCGGCATTATTCTTAACGACGATTCCGTTGGTGTTGAGTTCTTCAATGATCATAGTTATCGCTCCTTATTCTCGTGGTAGTTGCAGTGTGGCAGCAATTTTTTCTTCAGGAACGGTCAGGATAGCCGGTTCACCGATCGTGTGAACGTAAACCAGGTTTAAGTGGCCGTTATGATTTTTCTTGTCGTGTTTAATCTTATCGAGCACCGCTGGCGACTTCAGTAAGGGTGAGTCCACCGGCAGGCCGACAGTGGCGAAACGATCGCGAACCTGTTCGGTCACCCCCGGTGCGGTTTTACCGGTGGCTTCAAAGGCTTGGCAGATGGCAACGGTGCCGATGCTGACGGCTTCACCGTGGCGTAACTCGCCGGCCGCTAAGGCTTCGACGGCGTGCCCGATCGTGTGGCCAAAGTTCAGTAGTTGGCGTTGGCCCCCCTCCTTTTCGTCCGCCATGACAATGTCAGCCTTGAATTGGATGGCCCCCTCGCTCAACTCGGTTGCGTGCCGGAAAATGTCGGCTGGGGTTTGAATTTCGGTAATTAATTTCCAGAAGTCCCCACCGGTCATGGCCGCGACCTTGACGATTTCACCATAACCTTCGACCAGGTCCCGTTTTTCCAAGGTGGTTAACGTTGTCGGGTCGATGATCACCAGGTCGGGTTCGTAAAAGGCCCCGACGATATTCTTGGTGGTTCCGAGGTCAACGGCGGTCTTGCCACCGACCGAGCTGTCAACCTGGGCTAGCAGCGAGGTCGGAATTTGAATCAGTGCGATCCCCCGCATGTAAGTGGCGGCCAGGAAGCCGGCCAGATCGCCGGTCACCCCACCGCCTAGGGCAATCACCCCGTCGTCCCGGTTGAAGTTGTCGGCCACCAATTGCTCGGTCAGCTTTTGCAGCTGCGGAAGGGACTTGGAGGCCTCCCCCGCCGGGAACTGGTAGCAATGAACCGTGAAGCCACTCTTCTTCAGCTCGGCGGCCAGTTGTGCTTGGTAAAGCGGGGCAACGTTGCTGTCGCTGACGATGGCAATCTTGCGCGGCGACCAGACACCGGCGACCAGGCTACCCGCCTGTTTCAGCAAGTCTTTTTCGATCAGAACATCGTATTGCTTGGTGCTCAGTTTAACCGTAATCTTCTTCATTCGCTCATCCCCTTAATCTGCCGCGGTGAGGGCCGTCCGTACTGCGTTGACCTTCTTGACCATTTCCTGGAATTGGTCCGGTTTCAGTGCCTGGGGACCATCGGAGAGGGCGTGGGCCGGATCGTCGTGGATTTCGACAATCAGGCCATCCGCCCCGGCGGCGACCCCAGCCAGGGCCAGCGGTGTCACGAATTCGGTGTGGCCGGCCGCGTGGCTCGGGTCGACAATTACCGGGTAGTGGGTCAGTTTCTGCAGGACCGGCACGACGCCGACGTCAAAGGTGTTCCGGGTGTACTTGTTGTCGAAGGTCCGAATTCCCCGCTCGGCAATCATGATTTGGTGATTGCCCCCCGCGGCGATGTACTCGCTGGCGTTTAGGATGTCATCAACGGTGGCGGACATCCCCCGCTTCAGCATCACCGGCTTGTTGGTCTTGCCGACCGCCTTGAGAAGGGAGAAATTCTGCATGTTCCGCGCCCCAATTTGGAAGATGTCGGTAAATTCCTCAACCAATGGAACGTGTTCGTCGTCCATGACCTCGGTGATGACGTCGAGGCCAAAGTGATCGGCCGCCTGGCGCAGAGCAACCAGCCCCTCTTTACCCAGTCCCTGGAATGAGTATGGTGAGGTCCGCGGCTTGAAGGCGCCGCCCCGGAGAACGGTGGCGCCGGATTCCTTAACAACCGCCGCCATCTTCATCACGTGGTCGGCCGATTCAACCGAGCACGGCCCGGCCATCAAAGCGAAGTGGCCGCCGCCGATGATTGAATGGGCGGTTTTGATCACCGTGTCCTCAGGGTGGAAGAGCCGGGAAGCCTGGACCGCCTTGGGAACGTCGGTGATCAGTTCTGCAGCGGCTTCCCGTTGTTCCGTCGTCAGGTCGGCGGGTGCAATCCCCTGAACGGCCACCCGATTGCCGTGGACAAAGACCTGATGGTGATCGCCAAAGCGTTCCTGCAACTGCTTAATAGTTTCGGTGGTCTGTTCTTCGTGGAGTACAATAATCATCTCAATCATCCCTTCTCAAATTCTTGGTAAAAAAATATCCTCACGGTGTGAAAACACTGTGAGGATAATGAGCATTACGTAAATGCTAGTGGAGTTTTCCCGACCACACAGTGTTTGGAATTTACTGTGTAATCGGTAATCATGTTATTATCGACCACACAGGCTGTCAAAGGCTAGAGCCCGCAACCCGTGTGGTGTGAACCCTAGTGCACTCGATAATAAAACGCATACCAGTTAATCATTGTCATGATTCAAAACTCCTTTTTTCTTTTCTTCCTTGACGTTGGCTAAAGTATATCTTCTTTTGCTTTCCCACGTAAGGGAAAATTAAGGGAAATACGACAAATAATTGGGCTATTTTGTAAATTTATGAAATCAAAAATCCCGTCATGTCAACGTTTACTTCTCGTCGACCTCTTCATCGGTCTTCAAAACGGCCATAAAGGCTTCAAATCAGATGAGACAATTTTAGCAGTTTCTAAAAAGACTAATAAAAGCTTATAAGCCCTGTCAAACATGGGTTTATAAGCTCTCACTTCTTAATATAGCTTTCTACGATACCTTATAGATTTTAAGCAATGTTTTGTTTATGTGGGCATTTCGTGGGCAAGGCCATCTGAAATTGCTAAACTGTTGTTCGCTTTACGGAAAATAAAAAAGACGATATACTTTAGCTGTTAAGACTAGTATATCATCTTTCTGCTCCATCACTTCTTTAAGTTGATGGATTTTTTAGTATGTAGCGAAATTAATCTTTTTAACCTTTTCAATAAATTCAGTAGGTGCTTGGTCAACAACTTTAAACTTCCGATCGCTTAGATCTAGCGTTCGTTCTTGATCAAGTTCAACCACCCCATGAATGTTATCTAATGCAGGTAGCTTCAAATGTAATGGAAATGGCTTTTCATTTGATGTGATTGGGCACACCTTCACCATCCCACCGCACAACTGATTAAAGTCACTATTGGACATGATAAACGCAGGGCGATATCCTTTTTGTTCATGCCCATTAGTTGGGTTGAAGTCAACCATTACAATCTGACCTTGCTGCAGATCCTTGTAAGAATTCATAAACGAATTCCCCCTCTAAGAAATATTTTATTGCCATCGCCGAGTATCGAACAAGCTCCGGCAATTAAAATATTTCTTTACCTTGTGGTTGGCCCCAATCAACTTCCTTATTCTTTGGCCCATTTTTGAAATATGCTTCGGCATCAAAGCCGTCAAACATTTTTCTTAATGGGCTTTCTTTTTTTTCTGGGGTTAATATGATTTTGTTATCTTCTACTTTGTAGTCTAGCTTGTCATCATTCTCTAACTTAAATGAATCTAGTATCTTTTTAGGTATTCTTACCGACAAACTGTTACCCCACCTTGATAGGGTAAGTGTTCCTTTCTGTGCGCTCATGAGAATTCCTCCTTAGATGTAATAGCCATGCATCATTACATCTTTTATTATACGCCTTTATTCCATCTTGTCGATACTTTGTATAATGTCGATACGTAAAAAGCCCCAGCAACAATTGCTGGATCTTGTGTTAACAGGAGAGGAGACGTTTCGCCCCCTTCTAAATTTGAATTGTTTGTCCTACATAAATTACGTTTGGATTGCTGATCCCGTTCTTCTGGGCCAATGCCTGCCAGGTTGTATGGAACGCACTAGCGATGCCGGATAAGGTATCACCATTTTTGACCGTGTAGGCATTAGACTGACCGCCACCGGCAATAACGATCTTCTGGCCTACGTAGATCACATTCGGGTTAGCGATATGGTTCAGGTTGCCTAGACTCGAAACGGTCGTCCCGAACTTAGCCGCAATACCGCTGAGCGTATTGCCGTTCTGAACATAGTACGTGTTCTGCGCGTTTGGCTGACCTACTACCTTGAGCACCTGACCAACCCGAATCAAGTTTGGATTGCCGATCCCGTTAAGGGCGGCTAAGTTCTGGTAGGTTGTGCGGTACTTTGCCGCAATCCCAGACAGCGTATCGCCATACTGAACAGTATAAGTACCAGTAGCTGGGTGCCCAACATGCTGAGCAGGCTTTGGCGCTGGTACCGCGACAGTTGGCACACTCCCACTAGCCGATCCAGTGGTAAAGACTCCATCAAAGTCCAAGCTGGTGTCAATCCCCATGATCCCGTGATCAGAATACTGCCAAGCAGCGGCGTTGTCGATACCCAGACTAGTGATCAAGCCAGATCTTCCGGCTGCCAAAGCCGTGACTGTTCAGAACTCCACCAGTAAAGAAAGACTTCATTGAGTAGATCCCAGTCTGCTTGTAGCCGAGTGCCTCCACTTCTTGTAAGAAGGCCAATGAAGCAGCTTGATAGTCAGCGGCAGAGTGAACTTCGGCATCGTCAATCATTAGGGTGTCATCGTACATGCCAAACCGCTTGGCCACCTTGACGAAGAACCGGGCTTCGTTCTGAGCGTCAGCAGTCGAAGTATAGCGGGCAAAGTGGTAGCAGGCTACCCGTAAGCCAACTGCAAGGGAATTACGAATTTGGTTAGCGGCCTTCGGATTGATGTAAGCAGAACCGTCCTCAGACCCTTCCGTTAGCTTAACGACTACCCCCATAGGCCCCTCCTGGAAAAAGGCAACAGTGTCTTCCTGGTAGCCTGAAACGTCAATAAATGGATTACGTACTGGCATTATTATGCGACCTCCTTTGGATCAATTGCAACGGCGGTGCCTGCAGCAGGCTTAGCGTTTGATGTTAAGTCCGACTTCTCGTAGGCAGCTTGAATTTTGCTGACTGAATTGCTTTGATGTTGACATTGGTAAATTCTTGTTCATCCAGTGCAGATTGTACAATTTGAGTTGCTTGAGCAAACTTCTCAGTACCGGACATATTCTTGCCAACTAGCGAATTAACGGCGATTTCAGAGAGCTGGTCAATCAGATTCCACAGTGCTCGAGAACGTTCAGTTTGAGCATGGAGAACCTTGCTGTAAATCAATGTCTGTGCCTCTTTCAGGCCAAAATAAAAGACCGTTGAGATAACGGCCGTCATGATATAGCTTGGAATTGCGTTAATGATTGTGCTCATGTTGTTTCTCTAAATAATCTTTGCTGAGTTTATAAATATGATCCTTTACCCATGATGGTAGCGGTAATCCCATTTGGCCCCAGTTTTCGATAATAGAAACCAGGTAAAATAGGAAAAGAAAAAGACAAGCGAATCTCCTGCTTGTCCTAATCCACATAATTCCAACATTGGATAAACGGTTAAGGTCAAAATAATCACTGCAGCATGCTTCAAAAGTCCACCCGTTCCTTTACTAGAAATTGTCCGGTGCGTAATGATACTTTTGAAAAATCCAGTTACAATATCAATCACAATCGCCAATACAAACCATTCAATCAGTACGTTGTCGATCATGCTGGCAAAGTATTGAATGTATAGAATGTGCTGTGGCGGTTGTGTGAGAAGTAAGTGCATTTACAATGATTCACCTCCTTGAGGGTAAAATAAAAACGCCCTGCGGATGACACTTTTTATGTCTGTTAGACAAAAATATAATTTTTAAATTGATTCACTTTCTTCAAATTGATTTATATAGTAGTTCCTTCTAACTTTAGGCTTACCAATCATTGTCATTGTTTTGCGACCATTGTCTCCTAAATAATGGTAAAACATTCTTTCACCTTTTGAAGTAGTAAATTCTATGTCTAAAGCTTTTACAATAGGCGTGAATTTGTCTAATTCTTTTCCGTCCTTATTTGTAATTTTTCGACCTTCACATCCATAAATAAAAGGAATACATTGAACTATATCTCCTGCATTAATTCTACTAATGGCAGATTGCAAGAAATAACTTGAACGAATTTAATGACGTAAATTAAGCAGGAAGATCTCGATTGGTGTGCGCCAGTTAAGACATTTAAGTGGCCGGGAATTCAGATACCAATTGATTTGAA